>RZZU01000011.1 GCA_009929735.1 Clostridia bacterium
CTCCTTTGGGTGTAAACCTGTTCGTCGCCTCACGAGTTGGTGAGACTACGCTGGACAACGTCATAAAGGGTATTATACCTTTCTTGATTTTGATGATTGCAGCCTTGCTTTTGATCACATATATACCTGGAATTTCCTTGTTCTTACCTAACTTGCTGTCCTAAGGCAAGGAGAAGGAAGAAAGGAAGTTATGGTTTATGGAATTTGTAAATAAGATAAAAGATCGTTTCATAGATTGTGCAGTCATCCTATTTGCTGCAATTTGTATGTTGTATTATTACTGATTCAAGGTGTCTCCTATCTAATGATAGTTGTGACTCATATTGAACTCCGGTCGAACCCCCTTTCTTTTAAGAAAGGGGGTTTTTCTGTTTTGCAAAATCATCAGCAGAGCTTCTTTTTGGGATAGCTTAATGATGAAAATTTCAATTACGTCACGTGGGTGCCGTGACCGTTATCATCATAGGTCCCCCTTTTTCCGTTAATAAAATCCCGAAAAGCAACGATTCTGTTTTGCAAAGTGATAAAATCCGCAACGGGAGAAATACCTGTATCTAGGAAGGCGATACCGATTCCTTTTCCTGTAAAGAGGGAGTCAGGAGAAGTTTTGGCTTCGCCTCTTTTAGACGAATAATTTGGGAAAGACATGGCAAACATCTCCTTTCTTTCTTTATTAAAATATGTGGAAATTAGTTTTTGGGAATAGGCAAAGGAATTTTTTCTTTCAATGCATCATATCTTTTTAAAAGGCTTGTTAGGGGAGGTTCAAAATGGAGGAAAAACTCAACAGCGATCAAATGAAGCTTTTAACCAGCATGATGGGAGCAGAAGGAAGCGATGCGCTGCATATGATAGACAGAATAGAGCGGCTGCGCCATCTTTTTGGGAATACGGAGGCACCAAAGCCGCAGGATATTCAGATGCAGGAAGTTTCTGCGCCAAATTCGCCCTTTGGCAGCACAGCAGGGGAAAATATTTTATTCTCAGCCATACCTTTTTTGGACGTGGAGTTTCAAAAAAATATTTTCGTTGTGGCACGTTTCCTAGAGCTAAAGCGTGTATTAGAGGGGACAAAGTTGGAAACAAGGGAAAAGCAGGAGGACCCTGTATATCGCAGACATCATATGCTGCGTGCAGTACAGCCGTTTTTGGCAGCTGAGGATAAAAAACAACTAGATACGATGCTAAAGGTAATGGAAATAAAAGGGGTTTTAGACGTAAGGAGGGACGGCAGTGAGTAAAGATTGGGAGATACCTGAGGTAGAGGCATTGGGAGAGGAAAGGCTGCATCTGATACGGGAAGCGGCAGAAAAAAGCCGTGGAAAAACAGGAATGGAACGGCTGGATATTTTATTGGAATATGGCGAGCGGTTAGCGCAGGGCGGGAAATTGCCGGACGATCAGCAGCAGGCTCTTTTGGCAGCGGTGAGTGCAACCTTGCCAAAGGAGGAGCAGGAGCGGATGCTTCAAATTATGTCTATGTTGGGATATTAAATTATTTTGAAATGAATTTTAAATCATTCTAACGAATTTCTGATCTGTTTTATGTATATAATTAGCGGAAGAAAAACCTTAAGCGTTGCCTGTTCACTGCCCAAGATAGGGCAGACGGCGAAGCCGGCTTTTGCGTAGCAAAAGTGATGACCTCCCAATTGCTTTTTGAAAAAAGCAAGACTAAAAGTTTTTGCTAAACGGCATATTTATGCGGTTTTAGATGGGTGCGGGTGCTTGAGGGCAAAGCCATCAAAAGTTTGACTTTGGCTACACGTGGAAGCGGTATTTGCAAATAGTTGCAAATACCGTTTTTTGCTTTTTATGATGAATTAAATTACGTGAAATAAGAAGAGAATCAGCAATAAAGATGGCAGTTGATTTCCGTTACTACCTGAGGTGCAGCGGCAAGAAGGTTTTTCTGTATGCTCATTTTTTTCACAGCAAGTTTGTGCACAGGCTTCTTTTGGGGGTTCCTGAACGCAAGCCTTTTTTTGGGTAGGCTGTTCCTTACAAACGGGTTTTGGCTTGCAAACAGGAGCCTCCGTGCATATCGGTTTTTCTTTACAAACAGGCTGTTCCTTGCAAACAGGTTTTTCTTTGCAAACAGGCTGTTCCTTACAGGTGGGGGTGTTCGCCGGGTTTTGGTTGCAGGGGGGATTGGGCATGGGGCGTTGGTTCCCCGTACAGCCGTTTACACGGGTATGAAAAGGATCTGGCAAATTTGAATTATGATACATGGAAATTACCTCCGTTATTATCGTTGTTTCAAATATATGAGCCAAAGGCTGATATTTTTCTTCTTTTTTTTTCACCCGTGCACTTTTTTATGGTATAGTATTAAAGAAGTTAGGAGTGGAATGACGGTATGAGAGAGCATCGGGAACGAAACTTTCGCATTTTGGAATTTAAAGAGAATAAATTTGATATTATCGGCGATGTTCATGGCTGCTATGATGAACTGATGGAGCTTGTGACAAAATTGGGATATGAAAAAAGAGGGCAAGCTTATTTTCATCCAAAGGGAAGAAGATTGATTTCGGTGGGCGATGTTGCGGACAAAGGTCCGAAAAATATATTGGCACTGGATTTTTGGATAGATCAGGTGGTTCATGGGGGTGCTTTTTGGGTACACGGGAATCATTGCAATAAGCTGTATCGTTACTTTTTGGGAAATAAGGTTCGCCTTTCTCACGGTTTAGAAAATACCGTCGAGGAATTGTTGAAATTGCCCAAGGAAGAACGGGTTGCTTTTCGTAGCCGTTTCATGAGCTGTTATGAGAGCCAATGCTATTATCTGCTGCTGGATCAGCGAAGGCTTGCGATTGTGCATGGTGGATTGCGGGAGGAGTCGATGGGACGGTTTTCCAATAGAATTCGTGCGGTTTGCTTATATGGCGAAACAACAGGTGGTTTTGAGGAAAATGAAAGACCCGAGCGGCTGGATTGGGCGGCGGAATACCATGGCAAGACGTTTGTGGTTTATGGGCATACGGTTGCAGAGGGGCCAAGCATCCTCCATAATACGGTAGCCATTGACCAAGGCTGTGTTTACGGAGGATATTTGACGGCACTACGCTATCCCGAGCGGGAGTTTGTTCAGGTGCGGGGGAAACCCTATGCCGAGTTTAGGGGAAGCGGCAAGCTGCCCGATTGAAGCAAAGATTTTGGCGAGCATATTTCAGCAAAAGTCCAATAAATGATTAAAACCATCTGTATGACAGCGGATGGTTTCTTTTTTTGATGGGGCAGAGAAGCCTTTGCAGGCATTGCAATCAAGAAGACTGATTGTGTGAATATCATCTTTTCTTGTGATAAAAAGAGGATTTTTGCTAGGGATGACGTATTGTTTTAGTATAAGAGAAAATAAGCGAATCAAAAGGAGGGATAGCATGGAGCTGAGGCTTTTGCAAGAAGCAAGAGAGGAAAAAATCCTTGGAGAATTTGCAAAAAAGAGCATTGATACGAAGGGCAGAGAAAAGCCTGAAGAAAAGTGCGATATTCGTACGGATTTCCAAAGGGACAGAGATCGTATTATTCACTGCAAATCCTTTCGCCGAATGAAGCACAAAACGCAGGTGTTTATCTCTCCCGAGGGGGATCACTACCGTACACGCTTAACCCATACCTTGGAGGTTGCGCAAATTGCAAGAAGCATTGCCAGGGCGTTGAGTCTGAATGAAGATTTGACCGAGGCGATTGCCTTAGGGCACGACTTGGGGCATACCCCTTTTGGCCATGCAGGGGAGCGGGAGCTTTCCAAGCTTTGCCAAGCGTTCGGAGGCTTTTCTCATAACGAGCAGAGCTTGAGGGTGGTGGACCGATTGGAAAAAGACGGAGAGGGCTTGAATTTGACATGGGAGGTGCGTGATGGAATTTTAAACCACCGTACCAGTGGCAGCCCTGCCACCATGGAGGGGCAGGTGGTTCAGCTTTCCGATAAAATTGCGTATACCAATCACGATATTGATGATGCGGTGCGGGCAGGAATGCTGGAGCCAATGGATATTCCGGCGGACATTGTGGCACTGATTGGAAATACCTCCAGCAGTCGAATCAATGCGATGATCAGAGATACCATTACAAACAGCACCAATAGAAACGAAATCCGCATGAGTGAACAAATGCGTGAAACCTTGACAAATCTGAGGGAATTTATGTTCCGCACGGTTTATATGAGCAAGATTGCCAGAGAAGAGCATGAAAAGGCGGAAAAAATAATCGCCGATTTGTATGAATACTATATGCACCATCCAGAGGTCATGGAGGGGGAATTTTTACAGCTGTTACAGGCGGGGGAGCCTTTGTGGAAGGTGGTTTGCGACTATATTGCCTGTATGACCGACCGCTTTGCGGTAGCCAAATATTGCGAGCTTTTCGTTCCAAAGGAATGGAGCAAGCTTTAAAGCATGGTTGTTATTTTTAAAAACAATGTCATTTTTTCATAATTTTTTGGGCATATATACAAAATAAAGGTTGTCGAAAGGATTTTTGAAGTTCATGTCGAATCATTATATATGAGGAGGAAGTGCATGGACAGGTTCACTTCCTTTTGGACTGTTTATAGAAAAGTGAAGGGAAAAAGGTAGGTGTTGGATGTGCGCTATCCCCGTGAAATCGTGGAAGAGGTTCGTTTGCAAAACGATATCGTTGAGGTGATTTCTCAATACGTTCCTTTGAAAAAAAAAGGCAGTGCCTATTTTGGGCTTTGCCCATTTCACAATGAAAAGACGCCATCCTTTTCCGTTAACAGCGAAAAACAATTTTATTACTGCTTTGGTTGCGGTGCAGCAGGCAATGTTTTTGGCTTTATCATGGAGATGGAAAACTGTGATTTTCCCGAAGCCTTACAAAAACTGGCAGACCGTGCGCATATCACTTTGCCTGAGCCTGAAAAAAGCGGGCAGGCCTTAGCGGCGGAGCAGTTAAAGGCAAGGTTGTTTGAAATTCATAATGTGGCGGGGCGGTTTTATCACGATGTTTTGCAAAGTGAAGAGGGCGCCGATGCACGCAGCTACATGGAAGAAAGAAAGCTTCAACCCAGCATCAGCCGTAAATTCGGCTTGGGCTATGCGCCCGAGCGTCGAAACGCCTTGCTGGAGCATTTGAAGGAAAAGGGATATGCCACCAGCGATATGCTGCAAAGCGGCTTAATCCTTGAAAATAAGGATAAAAACGGCTATCACGACCGTTTTCGGGGCAGGCTGATGTTTCCCATTTTTGACCCACAAGGCAGAGTTGTCGGCTTTGGCGGACGCATTATTGGCAAAGGGGAGCCGAAATACTTAAATTCTCCCGAAACCATTTTGTTCAGCAAAAGCAGAAACCTGTACGGACTTAATTTTGCCAAGGCAGCTCGAAAAAAGGAGCTGATTTTGGTGGAGGGGTATATGGATATGATTTCCCTTTATCAGGCGGGGTTTCATAATGTGGTGGCTGCGTTGGGAACAGCTTTTAATCAGGAGCACGCCCGAACATTGAAAAAATTTGCCGAGGATATGATACTGTTATATGACAGCGATGAGGCGGGGACGAATGCGGCATTGCGGGCGATTCCTGTTTTGACTGCAAACGGTTTTCGTGTGCGTGTGACGCAGGTGCCTAACGGCAAGGACCCCGACGAGTTTATCAAGCAAAATGGAGCGATGGAGTTTTCAAAACTGCTGCTGAATGCGGTGCATTATATCTCGTTTGAAATTGCCTGTATTCAGAAAAAGTATAACTTAAAAAATCCCGAGCATAGGGTGCGCTTTGCAACAGAAGCGGCGGATATTCTCTCCAAATTGGATAATGCCATTGAGCGGAATGTTTATGCAGGCGAGGTAAGCCGTATGACAGGGGTTGAAGAAGCAGCAATACGAAGTGAAATTGACAAGCGTGTGAAAAAAGAAGAGGATGTTTTTCAAAAGGAAGCCGAAAAAAAGCGGCAGATGCATTGGAAGGCAAGCAATGTGGAGCCCCATAGGGAAAAGGGACTTATGGAGGCACAAAGAAGTATCTTGTATTATTGTGCGTCAGAGCAAAAGATTTACGAAAAACTGGGTAATGTTTTAGAAAAAGAGGACTTTACGGAGGAGCTTTATGAACGGGTTTTTCAGGAAATTGGTCAATTATGGCGGGATGTTGGCAATGTTTTTCCCGCAGAATTGGTAAGTTTTTTTGAAAACGGAGCCGAGCAAAAGCTTGTAACAGAGATTTTCGCAATCCAGCTTCCTGCTCAAAGCAAGGAAGATTTACAAAAAGCGATGAATGAAGCGGTAAAACTGCTGAAACGGACGAAAATCGTCAAATTGACGACCGCCGCCACCACGGTGGAAGAGATACAAAGGCTGGTAGAAGCCAAAAGAATGGTGGATTCCCTGTATATTACCATTTAAGATGGTTAGACTATAAGAGCAGAGAAAGGAAGGATTGCGTTGAAATCCGTCGAAGAAACTACATTGTTGACCCGTTTGGATGAACTGGTCCAGCTTGGAAAAAAGAAAAAGAGTGTATTGGAATATAAAGAGATCATGGATCATTTGGCGGATTTGGATCTTGACCCCGACCGAATTGAACGTATTTTTGAGTATCTTGAAACGCAAGGAATTGACGTTTTAAGTAACATTGATGCGGAAGAGGAAGTCGAAAAGGATCTGGATCTGACATTGCCCGAGGGTATCAACATCGATGATCCTGTGCGTATGTATTTGAAGGAAATCGGCAAGGTGCCGTTGTTAAGTGCGGATGAAGAGGTTGACCTGGCTCAGCGCATGGAGGACGGCGATGATGAAGCGAAGAAAAAGCTTGCAGAAGCCAATTTGCGTTTGGTAGTCAGCATTGCAAAGCGTTATGTGGGCAGAGGGATGCTGTTTTTGGATTTGATACAGGAGGGCAATCTGGGGCTGATTAAAGCAGTTGAAAAATTCGACTACCATAAGGGTTATAAATTCAGCACCTATGCAACCTGGTGGATCAGACAGGCAATTACCCGTGCCATCGCCGATCAGGCAAGAACCATTCGTATCCCTGTGCATATGGTAGAAACAATCAATAAATTGATTCGTATTTCCAGACAGCTTTTGCAGGAATTAGGCCGTGAACCAACTTCGGAAGAATTGGCAGGGGAAATGCAAATGACCGAGGACAAGGTTCGTGAGATTATGAAAATTGCACAGGAGCCTGTTTCTCTGGAAACCCCTATCGGTGAAGAGGAAGACAGCCATTTGGGAGATTTTATTCCCGATGATGACATTCCTGCTCCTGCGGAAGCGGCAGCCTTTACTTTATTGAAGGAACAGCTGATTGAAGTGCTGGATACGCTGACAGATCGAGAAGAAAAGGTATTGCGCTTACGCTTTGGCTTAGATGATGGACGAGCAAGAACCTTGGAAGAGGTTGGCAAGGAATTCAACGTTACCCGTGAACGTATTCGTCAGATTGAGGCAAAGGCTTTGAGAAAACTGCGACACCCCAGCCGCAGCAAAAAATTAAAAGATTACTTGGAATAATAAGAAAACGGGCGAATTTCAACAGTTTCGCCCGTTATTTTTTTCATAGAGAAAAAGCAATCGAATTTTAAAAAAAGGCGTTGTAAAGCTGTATATTTTGGAATACACTTTGACATAGAGAGGAAAAACTATGGATATTTCGAAAAGACTGCAGGCGGTTGCAGAATTGGTTTCCTACCCCATAGTGGCGGATATTGGAACGGATCACGGCTATGTACCCATATATCTACATAGACTAGGTAAGGTGAAAAAGGCGTTTGCTTGTGATGTGCGAAAGGGGCCGCTGGAAAAAGCGCAGGAGAATATTCTTTTGCATCAAGCGCAGGCGTATATTGAAACTCGATTGGGCAGCGGGCTTTTACCCTTGCAGCCAGGAGAAGCCGAAACGGCGGTTATTGCTGGCATGGGCGGTATGCTGACCATACGCATATTAAAGGATAGCCCCGAGGTTGTGGCTTCGTTAAAAGAGCTGATTTTAGCCCCTCAGCTTGACGTGGATGCGGTGCGCCGTTATTTGCATACCATCGGATTTTCTATAGAAACCGAGCTGATCGTGAAAGAGGACGGCAAAATTTATAATATCATGCGCTGTATTCCGGGGGAAGAAGTGTATCCTCGAGAGATTGACTATTTATATGGTAAAAAATTATTATTGCAAAAGGAACCCCTTTTAAAAGAGCGGTTAACCGCTGAGGAACGAAGGTATTGTTTGGTAGAACAAAAATTAATGGAAAGCCATACGGAACACGCAAAGGAACGCTTGGCTCAGGTAGGGGAAAAACTAAGGTTCATGAGGGAGGCGTTGGCGTGCTTGTGACAGTAAGGGATATTGTGGCATTTATGGAGGGCGTTGCGCCCCAAGCATTGGCGGAGGACTGGGACAATACAGGGCTTGCCGTTGGAGATTATGCGCATCAGGTGAAAAAGGTTTTGGTGGCTTTGGATGTAATCGATTCCGTCATAGACGAGGCGGTGGAAATCGGTGCAGATTTGATACTGACCCATCATCCCATGCTGCTTTTTCGCAAAATCAACAGCATTACAAAAAGCGATGCCGTGGGCAGACGGATTTATAAGCTGATTGAAAACGAAATTGCCGCTTTTTCTGCCCATACAAATTTAGATATTGCAAAAGGCGGTACCAATGATGCGCTGGCGGAGCTGATTGGGCTTACGAATGTGGAAATTTTAGAGGAAACATGGGCGGAGGACTTGAAAAAAATTGTTGTCTATGTGCCGCAAAGCCATTTGGAGGCGGTGCGTGAGGCAATGTGTGCGGCTGGAGGTGGTCATATCGGCGGCTATTCTCATTGCACCTTTCAAACAGCAGGTGAGGGTACTTTTTTACCGCTGAAAGGGACTTCGCCCTATCTTGGCACAGAGGGTATTTTGGAAAAAACACCCGAGATTCGGATAGAAACCATTGCGCCTGCCCAAAAAACAGAAAAAATACTTGAAGCAATTAAGTCGGTGCACCCTTACGAGGAAGTGGCTTATGACATTTATCCTGTGGAGCAAAAGGGCAGAAAAGAGGGAATCGGGCGCATTGGGACGTTACAAAAGCCTATGATTTTCTCCGAGTTTGCTTTATTATTAAAGGAAAAGCTGGACTTACATCAAATCATCCGCCTTGTGGGCGATCCGAGCCAAACAATTCAGCGTGTTGGGCTTTGCACAGGAAGCGGCGTGGAATATATGGCGGCGGCAAAAAAACAGGGTGCCGATTTGTATTTAACGGGGGATTTGAAGTTTCATGAGGCACAAAAAGCTTTGGAAATGGGGCTTTGCGTTGGGGATATTACCCACTATGCCAGCGAAGTTTTGATTGTGCCTATACTGCAAAAAGCTTTGTGCAAGGAAGCAAAGGAAAAGGAATGGGAATTAGAGGTAGTATGCTCTAAGATAAACGGGCAGACATTCTGGACAATTTGATAGAGTAGGAGGAGCTGTTTTGAAAAAATTTCAGATTAATGTAATGGGAAAAAGCGTTATGGTAGAGAAGGGGACTGCTTTTGAGGAACTAGGAAAGCGGTTTCAAGACCAATGCCAGGATACCATTTTGGTGGCCAAGCAGGGCAATCAGCTTCGAGAATTACGAAGTGAAATCCTAACGGATGAGCCGATTGTCTTTTTTGATTTAACCCAAGAAGAGGGTATGCGTGTATACCACAGGGGGGTATCCTTTCTGCTGGTAAAAGCGGTAAACGATTTATTCGGCGAGGAAGCCGCTTTGATTATAGAACACTCCTTAATCGGAAACCTGTATTGTGAAATTACAAACCCTGCGCTGGAAATTGATGATGCTTTGCTGAGGAGAATAAAGGCAAAAATGGACGAATATGCTCAGGCTGATCTGCCCATTGTAAAGCATACCTTTCCAAGAAGCAAATCGATAGAGATTATGAAACGGCAAGGAATGCTTGATAAAGCTGCGCTGTTTCGTTTCCGTCGTGCATCCAATGTCAATTTATATGAAATGTGCGGAATATATGACTATTTTTATGGTTATATGCCGCTTTCGACAGGGGCATTGCGTGTGTTTGAATTGATGCCCTATGAAAATGGATTTTTCATCCGAATGCCAGATGCGCAAAATCCCAGTGAGATTGCACCCTTTGAAAATCCCCAAAAAGTCAGTGCGGTTTTTATGGAGCAAATGAAGTGGTGCCAGATCATGGGTGTTGCGAATGTGGCGGATTTGAATAATACCTTGGTAAAAGGTGAGTTTGGTGAGCTGATACGAATTAATGAAGCACTCCACGAAAAGAAAATTGCGCAAATTGCAGATCAGATTCAGGAAAAAATTGATCAGGTGAAAGTGGTTTTAATTGCGGGGCCATCTTCTTCAGGTAAAACTTCCTTTGCCAACCGATTATGTATTCAGCTTCGGGCATTGGGAATTCGTCCGCATAAAATTTCCTTGGATGATTATTTTGTAAATCGGGAGTTTACCCCTGTTGATGAGCTTGGGAATAAGGATTATGAATGTATTCATGCGTTGGATTTAAACCAATTAAATCAGGACTTAAAAAATATTATCGCAGGGGATAGAGTTGAACTTCCTTCCTTTAACTTTGTGAGTGGACGCCGAGAATATAAAGGAAATTATATTCATTTAAACCATGACGAAATTTTAGTGATAGAGGGAATTCATGGTTTGAACGATACCTTGACTGCCGAAATTCCTGATGAAAGTAAATTTAAAATTTTTATCAGTGCAATCACACAGCTTAATATTGATGACCACAATAGAATTTCCACCTCCGACAGCCGTTTGATTCGCCGTATGGTTCGGGATAATCAATTCAGAGGAAGAGATGCGGCGGCGACCATTGAATCATGGAACATGGTGAAAAAAGGGGAGGAAGAAAATATTTTCCCTTATCAGGAAAATGCGGACGCAATCTTTAACTCAGCAACGATTTACGAGTTAAGCGTATTAAAGCAATATGCCGAGCCGTTATTGTTCGCTGTTGATTCCTCTCAGCCGGAGTATATCACGGCAAAACGCTTAATCAAATTTTTAGGATATTTTCTGGCTGCGCCTGGCCTTGAAATCCCCAATAATTCGTTAATCAAGGAATTTGTTGGGGGTAGCTGCTTCAAGGTTTGACAATCGTGAGCGGATGTCGTATAATTATTTTCGTGAGTAAGCTGGACGGTCGCGCCCCATAAAGGTGAGGAAAGTCCGGGCTTCATAGAGCAGGGTGCCGGTTAACGACCGGTGGAGGCGACTCTAAGGAAAGTGCAACAGAAATAAACCGCCTGTTTTTGCAGGTAAGGATGGAAAGGTGGGGTAAGAGCCCACCGCTTCTCTGGTAACAGAGGAGGCTCTGTAAACCCCACTTGAAGCAAGACGAAATGAAACGATAGGGCTGCTCGTCCTGTTTCAAAAAATGTCGCATGATGCTGTTGGCAACAACAGACCAAGATAGATGGCTGTCCACGACAGAACCCGGCTTATAGGCTTGCTCATACAAATGAAATCAGGAAACTCGATGTTTGCGAGTTTCTTAAAGGCTCCCTCCAATTTTGCGAATTCGTCTGTACACTGATTTATTTAGTAGACGTATTTGGCTTAATGGAGGGTTTTTTATAAAAAAGCCGAGCGTGGAGCGACTGTAAGCACTGTCCATTATGAGTTGAATTACGAATAATGTTACAAATGGATTTCATTGTTTCCTTAGATTTTTTAGGGATACAATTTTTATATGGGGATAGCTTAATAAAAAAGCATCATTCCCGTTGCGCTGGATTGATTGCGGTAGGAAACTTCTTGATTTATGCCGTCATAAAGCGGTAAGGGCAACGAAAGAAAATAGGAGGAGGGGTAATCTTTGAACGAGCGTGTGAAGAAAATACTGGAATATAATCGGGTGTTTGTAGACAATGAGCTTTACTCAAGGTATGCAACATCGAAATATCCTGACCGTAAGATAGCCATTCTATCCTGTATGGATACCAGAATGACAGAGCTTTTGCCGGCGGCGTTAGGCTTGAAAAACGGCGATGTAAAATTGATTAAAAATGCAGGCGGACAAATCAGCCATCCCTATGGCAGTGTGATTTTTAGTCTGTTGATTGCAATTTATGAGTTGGGCGTGGACACGGTGCTGGTAATCGGGCATGATGATTGCGGCGTTCGTGTTTTGAACGGTGCGGAAATTGTGGAAAAAATGAAGGCAAAGGGGATTACCCAAGAGGCTTTGGACGAAGCCGAGAGAAATCACCGCAACCCCGTTGATTGGCTGACAGGGTTTGGAGATGTTTGTCTGGCGGTGGAAAAAACTGTGGAAATCATCAAAACCCATCCTTTGATTCATAGCGGCGTCGATGTTTACGGCTTTGTCATGAATCCCGAAACAGGCGAGGTGCGTCGGGCAAATCATGTGTAGGCTGTTTTTGTGGCGGCAGGAGGAAAACAGCAAGGCGGTTCAAAAAATTATGGGTGAAATACACAGAAAATCGCCGCATAAAGAGCTGTCGGCAATCGCTCGTCCGTCAAAGGAGATCGCGTATCTTTTGGCTTCCGAGGAGGGGAGAACCACAGCGTCCGTCGGACGTTGGGGATTTGAGATTCCGACGGGCAAGCTGATTTATAATGCAAGGCAGGAAACGACAATGTCTAAGGGGATGTTTTCGGGTTGTTTTCAAAACGCCAGATGCATCGTTCCTGCCCACAGCTTTTTTGAGTGGGACAAAGAACAGCGATGCTTTTCATTTTCACAAAAAGAAGCAGGACTGCTCTATTTTGCAGCTTTATATCGAAGGCAGGGGGAAGATTCGGAAATTGTGATATTAACCACCCACAGCAGGGGCGAAATAGAGGCGGTTCATCACCGTATGCCGCTTATTTTGGATGAAAGCAAGCTAAGACCATGGCTTTTTGACACCTCGGCTTCTATGCTTTTGCTTTCACAGGGAAGTGTATCTTTAAAAAAGGAAATCATTGAAACATAAAAAAGACTTGAGAAAATCTTAAGTCTTTTTTATGAGGATAGAAATTGGGAAAAAATGTGTTACAATATGGAATATCAAGGAGGAAGTATTTTATACTGTTTCCATACTGCTTTTTTGTTGGGGCAGTTTGAATAAGTGTTTCGTAAAGATGAATTTTTTGGAGATTTATATACATGAAATCGGGAGGTTTATATGAAGGTAACATATTTTAACCACAGCGGATTTTTGATTGAAACGGAGAATAAGGTGTTGGTTTTTGATTATTATTCACAAGGGGGCCGTTTTGATTTTTTTGACCCCAAAAATTATGTGGGGAAAGACATCGTTTTTTTTGTTTCCCATAATCATGGCGACCATTTTGACACAAGGATATTCCAATGGGCAGAACAAGCGGCCTATGTACTTTCTCATGATGTCAAGGCGGAATCCGCATTCAGGGGCGAGATTTTGTATGTGAAGGCGCATGAAACCTATCATTTTCACGATATGGTGATTGAAACATTGCGTTCAAATGATGAGGGCGTTGCGTTTGCGGTAGAAGCCGACGGAAAAACAATTTATCATGCAGGGGACTTAAATTGGTGGCATTGGGACGGAGAAAGCAAGGAATTTAACGACCAAATTGCCCAGAGCTATCAAGAGGAAATCCAACGCATCAAAGGCAGAATTTTTGATGTGGCATTTGTTCCGGCGGATTTGCGTCTGGCGGATAAATATTGCTGGGCAACGGATTATTTTATGCAGGAGGTCGGGGGGGCGGCCGTATTCCCAATGCATTTTTGGCGACGGTTTGATGTTTGCCGTATGCTGAAGGAAAAACCCTATGGGGATAAAATCAGGAATATCACCGAAGAAAACCAGAGCTTTTCATTATAATGGTTTTTGAGCGGTTTTTGTGATACGCAGTCGTTAAAAAAGGGGTGACAAAGGATGAAGGGCAAAAGTTGGCGTGAATATGAGCCGCCGAGAAAGCAAAAGAAACGTCACAGACGCAGAAAAAGAGGATTGCAGGCAAGGCTCATCTTGGCATTTGTTCTTTTTCTTTTAGGCTACGTTGGATTTCAAATGTATTTTCATTACAGCAAGCCATATATGGTTGGGCTGGATGCAGGGCATGGCGGCATTGATACGGGTGCCGTGGGTATCATTCAGGAGGTGGAGCTGACAGAGCGGACAACGGCAAAGCTGACTAAGCTTTTGAAAGAGGATGGGCGTTTTCGAGTTGTGCTTTCTCGTGATGCAGGGGAAGATAAAAGCATTACTGACCGAAACAAGCTGTTTCAAAGAGCCAAGCCCGATTTGGTGCTTTCTATTCATGCAAACTCAGGTGAGGAGGCATCTGCGTTTGGCTTTGAGTGCTATCCCTCTCCGCCGGGCAAAACGAACTATGAGAAAAGCTTGGTGTTTGCCCAATACATAGCGAAAGAAATGGAAGCGGTAGGGGCAAGGCTTCGAGGGACGGACGGCGTCAGATTTGGCTATTATGTGCCCGATGCCGCTGGAAATACCACAAAGCTTTTGCTGGATTCCACCGATACCCAAATCTATGATTATGACACCTTTGGGATGTTAAAAAATATGAACTGCCCCGCTGTTTTGGTGGAGCAATGCTTTGTCACCAATCAACAGGATGTGGATGAATTTGGTACGGAGGAAGGATGCCAAAAGGCGGCGGAGGCTTATTATCAAGCGATATGCCGCTATTTGGAAGAAAAAGAAGGGTAATAAAATAAGTTTACAAAAGCCTGCATTGCAATCAATTTTGGCAATGCAGGCTTTTTTCTATGCTTATTTGAAGAAGAATAGCGGAACTGCTTTTTTTAGAGGGCCAACTTTTTTAGTCAACCTTTAAATGCTTTTCCTTCAGGCGATAATTGGTGGTTTCCCGAAGCAATGTGTAGAGTACGGATACAATGGGTATAAATACAAGCATACCGATAATACCGAATAAGCTGCCGCCAATCGTTACTGCCGCCAAAACCCAGATGGAGGGCAAGCCAACGGAACCGCCAACGACATGGGGATAAATCAGGTTACCTTCAATTTGCTGTAAAATCAGAAAAAGAACGAGAAAAACAACCGCCTGCGCAGGATTAACGGTTAAAATCAGGAATGTACCCACAAAACAGCCTGCAAAAGCACCAAAAATAGGGATTAAGGCTGTGAAGGCAATTAACACACCCACCAATACTGCATAGGGTAAGCGAAGAATTGTCATTGAAAGGAAAAATAACACACCCAAAATGACTGCTTCTAGGCATTGTCCCGTAAGAAAGCTTGCAAAAACCCTGTGGGTCAAGGCGCAGATTTCAATTGTCCGTTGCGCACGCTTTTCGGGTAAAAAAGCAAAAAGCAGCTTACGAATTTGTCTGCCGAGGGTTTCTTTTTGCAGCAGGATATAGCAGGCAAATACGAAGCCGATAAAGAAGGTTGTGAATGCACTTAAAATCCCCTTTGCCACACCAAGGGTAGAATCAAAGAAGTTTCCTGCGCCCGATTGGAAAAAGTCAGCCAAGCCTTTTATGAGCTTCTCCCAGTCAATTTGAATGCTTTGCAGCCAAGATAAGGCTTCTGGATAGGATGCCAAAAACCCTTCAAGCTTTGTGAGCAAGGAAGGGAATTTTTCCGGCAGCGACTGCGCCAAATCGGTGGCGGTAGAGGTCAGCTGAGGTACCACCACAGCTGTTACAATAATCAGCAGGGCGATGACAAAAAGAATAGCCAGAAGTAGACTGAGCGGCGTTTCCAGTTTTTTAAGACGCTGTAATTTTTTTTTGCTTGCATTTTTTAATGGCTTAGAAAACAAAAGTTTCCGAATTCGTTCCATGGGAACCCCAAGGATAAAAGCGATTGCACAGCCTAAGATGAAGGGAAATAGGATATGCAAAATAAAACTGGCAGAACTTAATACTACATCAAAGCGGTAAAGCCCAATTAGGACGAGTAATGTAAAAACAATCAGACTTTTTATTTTACGAATATTGCTTCGGTCAAGCTCCAATTTTGAGCACCTTCTTTCTATATTGGTTATTCCTTATTTTTGTTGGCTCCATGTGATTTTTTGCGGAGGGGGGCCATATATCGAAACAGTGGTTTTGGTTCTTAAGGTTGAAAACAGTATAGCATGAGCTGGGAGAATTTTCAATGAAATACCCTACGCCAAGGTGAGCAGTACATTGCTTTTTTTCTAATGTGCTTCAGAAATAGCTCTTTTGGCAACAACTCTATTTTTTTTGGACAATTTGCCTTTTTGTTATAAAAAAGATAGATAAAATAATGAAAAAACATACAAGCTTTTTGTTCCCAAATTATGAAACAAGCATAAAATCGATAACCCTTAGGTTGACCGCATGAAGGGGATGTAGTATTCTAATAGCAGAAAAGTGAATCATGAATGAGGTAGGAATATGACGGCAAATATTTTTAAAAACTTAATACTGAATTTATCCATGCTGGTGATTATAGCGCAGCTTTTGACGAAAACAACGTTTGTGAAGCAATTTATGTTTTCCTATAAAACTGACATTAGGTCTAATTTTGCGCTGGCGGTCATTTTTGGGCTGATTAGTATTTTGTCAACCTACACAGGAATTAATGTAAACGGTGCCATTGTGAATACCCGTGTCATTGGGGTCATGTCAGGGGGCATTATCGGCGGGCCTATTGTGGGGATGGGGGCGGCAATCATCGGCGGACTGCACCGCTATTTTTTCGATGTTGGCGGCTTTACCTCTGTTGCTTGTGCGATTTCAACCTTTGTTGAGGGCATTATCGGTGTATTGGCGTCAAAATATTTAAAGAGAAATAATTGGAAGAAGTGGGACATTTTTTTGCTTGCCGCATTAGCAGAAATTTTCCAGATGGTCATTATTTTACTGGTTGCAAAGCCTTATTCTGACGCACTGGCGACGGTCAAAATCATTGCATTTCCTATGATTTTGTTTAACTCCTTGGGGATGGTTATTTTTATATCCGTATTCAATTCCATTTTTATTGAACAGGATAATGAATCTGCCAAAAGAATCAAGCTGGCATTTGATATTTCCGAGCAATGCCTGCCTTTTTTGCGCAAAGGAATTTATGATAAGGAAAATATGGATCAAGTAACAAAAATGATATTGAAAAACTCCAGAGATGGCGGCGTTGTGATTACAGACAGAGAGCGAATTCTCAGCTATCAATGTGATGAGGTGCCGCTGAAGGAAGCACTAGAAAACGGCGGTTTGCCACAAATTGTCCATGCGGTAATCAATGAGGATGCCGTTATGATTGCCGAAGCTGCCACGGAGGAGGACGTTTTTTATGAACATCTAAAGAAATTTACGATAGTCGGCGCACCCTTGCACAGCAAAGGTCATGTGGTTGGCGTTATTTTAGTGTTCACTAAAAAATTCAAACTTTCCATCCAAACGGATAAGGATTTTGTAGATGGTTTGTCTAAATTGTTTTCCACCCAGTTGGAGCTGGCAGAGGGGCAGAAGCAGCGAGAACTTCTGCAAAAGGCGGAATTTAAGGCTCTGCAATCGCAAATCAATCCCCATTTTCTGTTTAATGCCTTAAACACCATCACTGCCTTTTGTCGAGAAAAACCTGAAAAGGCAAGAGAATTATTAATTGCATTAAGCACTTATTTTAGAAATACACTTAATGCAAATCAATATATGATTAATATTTATGATGAATTTTCTCATGTGGATTCCTATTTACAGCTGGAAAAAGCAAGGTTTGAGGATAGATTGACGCTAATCATTGATGTTCCTGTCGATTTAAGCTGTCAGGTTCCCAGCTTTATCTTGCAGCCGATTGTGGAAAATGCGGTAAAGCATGGGGCGATGAAGCGAAGCACGGGCAGGGTGGAGGTCAAGGTTTGGCAAACAGAACAGCTGGTCACAATTTCAGTAAAGGACTCGGGGTATGGAATCCCGCAGGAAATCATTGATGCACTGCATAAGGACACATTGGATAGCGCAAAGGTGGGGCTTTCCAATGTGGATAAAAGGCTGCGAAGCATTTACGGGCAGAATTATGGCTTGGACATCAAAGCTTCATCAACAGGAACGGAAGTACTCATAAGAATTCCATTGGATAAGGGGGAGGAACGGGATGAAAATAGCAATCGTGGATGACGAAAGACCCTCCAGAAGCGAACTAAGGCATTTGATTTCCGATTGCTTTGAGGAGGCGGAAATTTTCGAGGCGAGCTCTGGTGAAGAGGCAATGGAATTGTTTTTAAAAGAGGAATTTGATTTAATTTTTATGGATATTAATTTGGGGGACATTGATGGGACAATCTTAGCCGCTATGGCAAAAAAAGCCCACCCAAAGGTTGAAATTGTCTTTGCAACGGCATACAACAGCTATGCCGAAAAAGCATTTGATATTGACGCACTCAATTATATTCTAAAGCCGTTTGACCCCAAAAGAATAGAGCAGACACTTCAGCGTTTTATGAAAAAGCGCAACAAAGCAAATTTGGGCAAAGAAACGGCTAAGGAAGAGGACAAAACCGCAATTTCAAAAATTTCCATTAGTAGCGATAAAAAGATGATTTTGGTGGATATTTCTGACATTGTATATATCGAAACAGGAAAACGTGCCTGCATTGTGCACGCCAAAGGAAAGTCCTATACGGCGGTTTGCTCGATGAATTCCTTTGAGGAACGGTTAAAAGAGAGCGGGTTTTTCCGTATTCATAAAAGTTATTTGATTAATTTGAAATATGTGATAGAGATTTATCCATGGTTTAACAATACCACCTGCGTGAAAATGCAGGGATATGAAAAAGAAGTTTTGACCGTCGGCAGAAATCAGATTAAGGAGCTGAAGCAGCTTTTTAGTATGTAGCTTTGATTTTTAAAAATAGAGATGCAGAAGGTGTGGAAAACCATTGGTTTTGGCACCTTTTTTTGTTAAAAACAGATTTTTATGCAGCCTGCTTCTTGAAAGGTAGTGAGGCATTTTGATTTTCATTGGAAAACATGAGATAGAAGCAATGGCATTTTCAGCTTCCTTTGATCTGCCTGCAAGGAGGTATAAAAACAGTATTGAAAACCGAAATTGACTATTCTTTATCAAGAGGAAAAGCTGTAAGAAACATAGAAAAATAAGGATTTTTTATACGAATTTATTTGATGTGATGAAAAAACAATGAGATGCGGATACATTTTGCACATGGATTTTAGCATTTTGTACTTTGTTATTAACCAGTGACACTAAAAAGCAGTACAAAAATGAAGAAATCAGTTATTCTCTTCCTATAAACATAATTCACAGGAATATGTTTCAGAATGAAGACAAACCTTGGGCGTTGCCCTCTCACTGCGCAAGACAGTGCAGACGGCGAAGTCGGCTTTTGCGTAGCAAAGGTGTTGACCCCCACTTACTTTTTGAAAAAAAGCAAGACACAAAACTTTTATAAACCGCATATTTATGCGGTTTTAGATGGGTCAAGGGTGCAATGGCAAAGAAGTGCCATCTGTCCGAAGGACAGCTTTGCTGAGCAAAGTGCTGACCTAAAATCCCTTGTGGGAGTTTGAGGGCAAAGCCATCAAGTTTTTGACTTTATCTACACGCTGAAACATATTTTCTAAGGAATATGTGCTTTTGCCGCCTGGGAATGCAGACGGCAAAAGTCCTGTCCGGATGGACAGAAGAAATTATCCGATATTATTATTTTAAAAATGGAAGGAAGGGAAAGTTATGATTAGTTTCTTCGTATGTCTTGCAATTCTTATCATTGGGTATTTATTGTATGGTGCTTTTGTTGAAAGAACCTTTAAGCCCGATGACAGACCAACTCCGGCCACAACCATGGCGGATGGAACAGACTACGTAGTAATGAGCAACCCCAAAATTTTTTTGATTCAGTTGTTAAACATTGCGGGGTTGGGGCCTATTTATGGTGCGATTGCAGGTGCATTATGGGGGCCATCCGTATTTTTATGGATTACTTTCGGTACTATTTTTGCAGGGGGCGTGCATGATTATCTTTCGGGGATGATTTCCATGCGTCACAAGGGCACCAGCATTTCTGAAATCGTTGGTATTTATCTTGGACCCTTTATGAAAACAGTAATGCGTATTTTCTCAGTTGTATTACTTATTTTAGTAGGTACCGTTTTTGCAACAGGTCCTTCAGCCTTGTTGGCAATGCTGACACCAGAAGCATTTGATGCAAAATTCTGGCTGGTTGTTGTCATTGGATATTATTTCTTGGCTACCTTGGTTCCCATTGATAAATTGATCGGTAAAATATATCCCATATTTGGTATTTGTCTAATCGTTATGGCACTTGGCGTAGCGAGCGGAATCGTTTTACAAGGCTACACCATTCCCGAAATTACCTTTAGCAACCTTCATCCGAAGGGTCAGGCGATTTGGCCATTTATGTTCATTACGGTTGCCTGTGGTGCAATTTCCGGTTTCCATGCGACCCAGTCACCTTTGATGGCTCGTTGCATGAAGGACGAAAGAGATGGCAGAAAAATTTTCTACGGCGCAATGGTTTGCGAGGGTGTTATTGCTTTAATTTGGGCAGCAGCAGGTGTTGCATTTTATGAAAGCACAGGCGGTTTGGCGGAAGCAATTACAAGACTTGGGGGACAGGGCGGCGTTGTATATGAAATTTGCAACACCCTGCTTGGGCCCATCGGTGCAGTGATTGCGATGGTTGGTGTTATTGCCTGCCCCATTTCCTCCGGCGATACAGCCTTCAGAAGTGCCCGTTTGGTTATCTCTGACTGGTTTAAAATTGATCAGAAAAAAATCAAAACCAGACTTGCAGTTACCGTGCCATTGTTAGCCGTTGGCGCACTGCTTTCTCAGATTGATATTACAGTTATGTGGAGATACTTCTCTTGGAGCAACCAGACATTGGCTATGATTGCTCTTTGGGCAGCGGCAGCTTATTTGCGCAAAAACAAAATTATGCCTTGGATTGCTGTCGTTCCTGCCACATTTATGTCAGCGGTAAGCTGTACGTATATTTTGATGGCTCCCGAAGGCTTCAAATTAAGCGCAGGGATTTCTTATCCTGTAGGTATTGTTTTTGCAGTGCTGTGCTTAGGCTTGTTTATCGTTAAAATTATGAACAAGAATTCCTCATTGGAACAGGATACTGCAAAGAATATGTGATATTTTTGAAAGAGGTCTGCAAAGACCTCTTTTTTTTGATAAGAAGTTTTTTTGGTATAAAAATTAAGTTGAAATGCTCCCTTTACAGCGGACAGGTTTGTAAACTATAATAAGGATGATTAAGTTTGTCAGATTAAGTATGTGAAAGGAAGTATTGAAAATGGAAATCAGAACAAGGTTTGCGCCAAGCCCAACCGGATATATGCACATCGGAAATTTGCGTACGGCGTTATATGAATATTTAATTGCAAAATCTCAGGGCGGAAAGTTTATTCTGCGTATTGAAGATACAGATCAGGAACGCTTGGTTGTGGGCGCAACGGATATTATTTATAATACCCTGAAAGTGACGGGGCTGAACCATGATGAAGGGCCTGATGTGGGCGGCGCCTTCGGCCCTTATGTTCAGAGTGAAAGAATGGGAATGTACATGGATTATGCCAAGGAATTGGTCGCAAAAGGCGAGGCGTACTATTGCTTTTGCACCAAGGAAAGGCTGGAGTCCTTGAAGGAAAGCAATGCGGAGGGTGCAGCTTTTGCAAAGTACGACCGCCATTGTTATCATTTAGAAAAAGAGGAAGTAGAGGCAAAGCTTGCGGCAAAAGAGCCCTTTGTAATCCGCCAGAAAATGCCCGATGAAGGCACAACCACCTTTCAGGACGTGGTTTACGGTGAAATTACAGTGGAAAATAAAGAGCTGGATGACCAGATTTTGATGAAAGCGGATGGGTTCCCTACCTATAACTTTGCAAACGTGGTGGATGACCATTTGATGGAGATTACCCATGTTGTCAGAGGGAGCGAGTATTTATCCTCCACACCGAAATATAGCCTGCTGTATCAGGCATTTGGCTGGGAGGCACCTGTATATGTGCATCTGCCTGCGGTTATGCGTGATGCGCAGCATAAGCTTTCGAAGCGTCACGGAGATAAATCCTTTGAAGACTTGGTGCGAGAGGGCTATTTGGTAGAGGCAATTGTGAATTATATTGCGCTCTTAGGCTGGAGCCCTTCTGATAACACCGAAATTTTCACTTTAAAGGAGCTTGAAGAAAAGTTTGATATTGCTGGGTTAAGCAAATCTCCGTCAATTTTTGATATTAAAAAATTAACATGGATGAACGGCGAATATATGAAGGCGATGGAATTTGAAAAATTTTATAGCTTGGCAGAACCAAAGTTAAACGAGGCATTGGGAGAAACACAGTTGGATTGCAAAAAAATTGCGGTTCTTTTGCAAAAACGTTTGGAAACGCTGAACGATATTCCCGCTTTGGTTGCCTTTTTCAAGGAGCTGCCCACATATGGCACCGAATTGTATACCCATAAGAAGATGAAAACGGATGATGCCATTGCGCTGACAAGCCTTAAGGCGGTAATTCCTGTTTTGGAGGGGTTGACGGAGTGGAATGAAACTACAATCCATGATAGCTTGATTGCCTTGGTTGGCGAGATGGGCATTAAGAATGGTCAGCTGTTATGGCCTGTAAGAACTGCTCTTTCCGGCGAACCCACTTCCCCAGGTGGTGCCATTGAATTGGCTGATATTTTAGGCAAGGAAGAAGCAATGCGCCGTTTGCAAAAGGGTATTGAGCTTTTGAGCAAATAATAAATTTGGCGGTGCATAGGTAAAAGTGATAAGATAGATTGAAACATTTATTTCTACGAAATATAAAAGCCTGTAATGCAAGGGAATCCTTACAATATGGGCTTTTTTATGTGCATTTATTTTGCTGCCACCCTCAAAGCATTTGCTCTGGGGTTTGCCTTAAGAATCTATATAGGGTTTCTTAAAAGAATTGACGGTTTTTGTCCATTGTTTCTTCAAAAAGATATGTTATTTTATATATATGAAATCGTTCACAAGCCTTTTGGCTTTTACATATATACTCTTTTAGATATCTCTCCCCTCAAGAAGAGCAGGAAATGATTACAGCGGTATGGCAATGTAATCATTTCCTGCTCTTTGTTTTACGGTTTTTTTCAAAAATAAAACCCAATTAAGGAGTTTGACAAATCTGGAAAATATAAAATTTCAAGTAATAAGATTCATCCGCCGCCCAAAGTATGGGGTGATCGGGGGATTGTGTGCGGTATTCCACTTGACGCAGGCGTTTATGCACATTTTTTGCCGCTTGCCCTATGGTTTGTGTGAATAACTCGGGGGTCATGAAGTGAGAGCAGGAGCAGGTTGCTAAAAATCCGCCGTCCTTAACCAGTTTCATGGCTCTTAAATTAATTTCACGGTAGCCCTTTATCGCATTTTTCACAGAGTTTCTGGATTTTGTAAAAGCAGGCGGATCAAGGATGATGACATCAAATTTTCGCCCTTCGGCTTCCAAGCGGGGGAGCAGATCAAAAACATCCTCGCATTCAAAACGAACCACATCGTCCAGTCCGTTCAGCTTTGCGTTTTCCGTCGCCTGTGAAACGGCAAGCTGAGAGGCATCAATACCCAAAACGCTTTTTGCGCCAGCAATGCCTGCATTTAAGGCAAAGGAGCCTGTATGGGTGAAGCAGTCCAGAACATCTGCATCCTTGCAAAGCCTTTGAATGGCGGCACGGTTATATTTTTGGTCAAGAAAAAAGCCTGTTTTCTGTCCATCCTCAACATCTACGATATATTTCACGCCGTTTTCTATGATTTCCACTTTTGTGTCAAAGGGTTCGCTTAAAAAGCCTTTTTCACGCTCCATGCCCTCCTGCTCACGAACCTTTGCATCGCTTCTTTCATAAATCCCACGAATCAATACACCGTCTTTTTGCAATGTTTCAAGCAAAAGCTGTAGTATGACAGCCTTCATTTTGTCAATGCCCAAAGCCAGTGACTGCACCACCAATACATCGGAAAATTTGTCGACAATCAGACCAGGCAAAAAGTCCGCTTCGCCAAAGATTAGGCGGCAGGAGGAGGTGTCTACGGTTTTTTTGCGGTATGCCCAAGCAGCCTCCACACGATGACGCAAAAAATCCTCATCGATTACGGTATTTTTATCCCTTGTCATCATACGGATGGTGATTTTCGAGTGGCCGTTGTAAAAGCCAGTGCCTAAGGGGTAGCCGTCAAAATCCAAGACAGATACCAATTCGCCGTTGACCACGGTTTCTCCAACATTGGCAATTTCGTTATCGTAGATCCAAGGTCCGCCTGCTTTTAGCATACGGCCCTCACCCTGTTTCAGGGTGACAATCGGTAATTCCATTAAAAATCCTCCCTTGTCGTTGGTGAAAAAAAGTGCCGGCTTTGCCCTCAAACATCCACAAGGATTTGGTCAGCACTTTTGTCCGCAAAGCTGTCCTTCGGACAGATGGCACTTTTTTGCCACTGCATCCTTGACCTACCAAAACCCGCATATATGCGGGTTTAATAAAGGTTTTTGGTCTTGCTTTTTTCAAAAAGCAAGTGGGTTTGGGCAACGCCCAAGGTTTGTCTTCAGGCTGGGGTATCGAAAAATCCGATACCCCAACAATGGTGATGATTATTTTTTATCCATTTTCACAGCGGTTTCCAGTGCAATTTCCATCATCTGTGTGAAGGTTGTCTGGCGTTCCTCAGCAGTGGTTTCCTCGCCGGTAAGTGGCTTATCGGAAATGGTTACCAAGGCTAATGCACGTTTCCCTAATCTGGCTGCGTTCAGGTATAAAGCGGCGGCCTCCATTTCCACACAAAGGATTCCCATTTTTGTCCAATTCTTCATGGTGTCGTAACGGTCATCATAAAAGGTATCGGAGGATAAAATGTTTCCTACCTTTAAATCCTGTCCCAATTCCTTGGCGGAGTCCACAGCGGTAGACAGCAACTCATAATCAGCCAAATTACAAAGGGTTCCGGGTATTTCATACTGTGCGGCAAAGCTGGAGGTCGTGCTTGCGCCCATGCCGGCAACAATATCACGCAGTTGAAGCTTATCGGTGAAAGCGCCTGCGGAGCCGATGCGGATGATATTTTCCACATCGTAGAAGGAAAACAGCTCATAGCTGTAAATTCCCATGGAGGGCATCCCCATGCCACTTGCCATAACGGATATTCTTGTGCCTTTATATGTGCCTGTGTAGCCTTGAATGCCTCTGATGTTATTGACTAAAACGGCGTCCTGCAAAAATGATTCGGCGATAAATTTTGCACGTAAGGGATCACCGGGCATCAAAACGGTTTTTGCAAAATCCCCTTTTTCTGCGGAAATATGTGGTGTTGCCATAAGAAACTACCTCCTTTGTTCTCTGTAAAATACAGTTTTGCATTTTTTCTTATTTCTATACCATACTATACCATTTTTTTATATTTTAGGGAATAGTCCATGAGAAAAAGACATTTTATGCACGAAAAAACTTGGGAAATGGGTGTTTTTCTTGGAAAATGCTTGACTTTAGAGGGGGGGTGTGGTATTTATGAATAAAAGTCGGTTTTGCCGACGAAAATTTATATAAGATAGAGGTGCAATGCTCATGAGTAGCCCTTCGCAATACGTCAAGGCGGCGGAAGGGGAAAGGGAACATTGCCGAAGTCAGGCTTTTTTTGCCTTAAGGGGGCTTGGCTGGTGCATTGCAAAATATGTAATGTACTGTCACTTATGTGGAGCGCTATCGGAAACTCGGAATATTCCAATTTAGGATTTTTCTGAAGCCATGCGCCGCATGGCTTTCTTTTTTTGTTTCTCAAACGATTGTATTGATTGCAGAAGCAAAAAGAAATTGCAGTGCTTGCGTGCGGGGGTTGTATAAAACGCAGCTGTTTCTCGAGGTTTCCAAAGCAAACGGTATTATATAATTATTTTTTGAGTCCGGGAAGGGGAAGGGTTATGAAAAACACTACGAAAAACCCCATGGTCAATAAGATTGCAATCTTTTTGCTTCTGATCATGGCAATGACGTTTACTGTTTTTGCCGGCGAGGCGGAAGCAGGGGAAGTAAGTAATATGTATGCAACATTTTGGTCTTTGGTACCGCCGCTTGTTGCCATTCTTTTGGCATTGATTACAAAAGAGGTTTATTCCTCACTGTTTGTAGGGATTGTTGTCGGTGCGCTGTTTCACAGTAATTTCAACTTGAAGCAGGCTTATTTGACGATTTTTACAAATCAAACAGACGGTGGTTTGCTGGCAAAGCTGTCTGACAGCTGGAATGTTGGCATTATCATTTTTTTAGTTATCCTTGGTATTATGGTGTCCCTGATGAACAAAGCCGGAGGCTCTGCGGCTTATGGTGAATGGGCACGTCATAAAATCAAAACAAGAAAGGGTGCTTTGTTATCTACCTTTATGCTGGGTGTTTTGATCTTTGTAGATGATTATTTTAACTGTTTGACTGTAGGCAGTGTAATGCGCCCTGTAACAGACACCCATAAGGTATCTCGTGCAAAGCTTGCTTATATTATTGATGCAACGGCAGCGCCTGTTTGTATTATTGCGCCGATTTCTTCTTGGGCGGCGGCGGTTGCGGGTGTTGTGGACGGTGTAAACGGATTGGATTTGTTTATTCGTGCGATTCCATATAATTTCTATGCATTATTGACCATCGTTACAATGATAACTTTGACTGTGACAAACTTTGACTTTGGCCCCATGCGTCTGCATGAATGGAATGCACAGAATAATGATGATCTTTATACCACAGATGCCAGACCTTATGCAGATACCACAGAGGGTGTGGTAAAAGGCAAGGGCAAGGTAATCGACTTGGTTTTACCTGTCATTGTTTTAATTATCTGTTGTGTGATTGGAATGATTTATACAGGCGGCTTTTTTGACGGTGCTTCCTTCGTTGATGCATTTGCCGGCTGTGATGCTTCCGTTGGTTTATTATTAGGCTCCGCAGGGGCATTGTTAATTACGTTCTTGCTGTATATTCCCCGTGGTGTGTTAACCTTTCACGAATTTATGTCCTGCCTGCCTGAAGGTTTTAAGGCAATGGTACCTGCAATTTTGATTTTGACCTTTGCTTGGACATTAAGCGGTATTACAGGTTTATTGGGTGCAAAAGAGTTTGTTGCGGGAATTTTGGCAAGCAACGTAGGAATGTTCCAGATTTTATTGCCTGTCATTGTATTTTTAATTGCTGTTTTTCTGTCTTTTGCAACAGGAACTTCTTGGGGAACCTTTGGTATCCTTTTGCCGATTGTGGTGCCTATTTTAGACCCTACAAGTGAAATGTTGATTATTGCCGTAGCAGCTACCTTGGCTGGGGCGGTATGCGGTGACCATTGCTCGCCTATTTCCGATACCACCATTATGGCGTCAACAGGTGCACAGTGCGACCATATTAATCACGTTTCCACACAGCTGCCCTATGCGTTTACGGTAGCGGCTGTTTCGGCGGTAAATTATGTTTTGGCTGCTTGGATTCAAAATTGGATGATTAACCTGCCAATTGCGATTGTATCTATGGTGGCTACAATCCTTTTCATTAAAATGATATATGGGTCAAAAGGGCAGAGAGCATAACTTCTTTGCGTGACTGAAGTGAATAGCTACATGAAAAAAAAGGTGCCCTTCAAGTCATTTTATGACTTTTGGGGCACCCTTCTTTTTGAACAAAAAAAGGACGGTAGTGAAAGCTGTTTTCTCAAGCAATCATACGATCCTTTTGTAAAGCAATGCATTATTTCTGGGAAAGAATATGCTTTGCAACTTTAACATCTTCCCGTTTAATATGGTTAATCAGCCAGTTGCCCACCTGCATATTGACCTCGCCAACCAGTTGGATTGTGGCACCTTCTGCCTTCAATCGAATGGCAATGCCATCTACAACTTTAATAAAATCCTCATGGTATTTTTTGTGATTTACGTAGTCAGGATAGTGAAATTTCTGCTGTAATACCTGCTCATGTGCAAAATGCGTTTTGGTATATTGGCTTAAAAAATCTACGGTACGAATCACTTCATTTCGTCCTTTTCCGGAGGAACAAGCCTCTAAAAGGTCATTAATTGCTTTAATTAATTGTTTATGCTCAGTATCAATTTGGATGTTGCCTGTTTCCAGTTCCTTTGTCCATGTAAAAGCCATAAAATACCTCCTTGTTATCGCTGTTTTCATCTGTAGCTATAAAAAATGGATAAGGATACAATAAGTATCCCTTTTTGACATTTTAACACATTTTAATTTACATGAAAAGACTTATTAAAAAATAATTTTTCTTTTTTAATAATAAATAAGGGGATATGAAAGCAGCTGTATCGGGAGATACTTGTGAAGAGTGAACCTTCATGGTAACATAAAGAAAAAGGCTAAAGAAATGGCAGGGGAGAGAAAGGACGTTTTATTTCAGCGTTTGCTTTGCTTTCTATGAAGTTTCTTGCGAAACGATTAAAAAAAGAGATGGAAAATTTTCTTACATCGGAGGAATGTGAAATGTTTTGGTTAGGATGTCATTTATCGTCAGCAAATGGCTATCTTGCTATGGGGAAAGAGGCGGAGCGCATAGGAGCCAATGTGTTTCAGTTTTTCACCAGAAATCCAAGGGGTGGCAGTGTAAAAGCCTTGAACAGAGAGGACGTGGAAGAATATATTTCCTTTGCGCAGCAACGAGGCTTAGGACCCCTGTTGGCCCATGCGCCGTATACCATGAATGCCTGTTCAGCGGATAAGGGCTTGAGAGAGTTTGCACGACGCATGATGGAGGAGGATTTGGAACGGTTGGAGCTTTTGCCAGATGTGATGTACAATTTTCACCCTGGCAGTCATGTGAAGCAAGGCGTGGATACAGGGATTATCATGATTAGTGAAATGCTGAACGAGGTTTTGGAAAAAGAGGGGAAGACACCAATTTTACTGGAAACGATGGCGGGCAAGGGCAGTGAAATAGGTCGTAGATTTGAAGAAATCCGCCAAATAATGGACAAGGTTGGGGGACATAAACGCTTGGGCGTTTGTCTGGATACCTGCCATGTCTATGATGGGGGATATGATATTGTGCAAAACTTAGATGCGGTTTTAGAGGAATTTGACCGTATCATCGGACTGGAACGGCTTCGTGCAATTCATTTGAATGATAGTAAAAACCCCATGGGAAGCCATAAAGACCGCCATGAAAAAATTGGAGAGGGTTCTTTGGGCGTAGAGGCGATTGCAGGAATCATAAACCATTCAAAACTGGCTCATCTTCCATTTTATTTGGAAACACCCAATGAGCTTGACGGCTATGCAGCAGAAATAGCGTTGCTGAAAGGATGCAGAAGGGTTTCAATACGAAATTAAGACGTCGCAGTTTACCCATAACCACCGCTTTTGAAATTGGAAATCAATTTTATAAATGAAAAAACCACTGTTGATTTTTTGCAAAAAGGCATATTTTTGGGAATAAAGTTTCGCACAAGCCTTTTCAAAACTGCACCGCCCAAGACAGGGCGGCTGCAAGTTTGCAGCTTTTGCGGAGCAAAAGTGCTTGACCAGCTTGCAGGGTTCGGGACAGAGGCCTGAGAACTTATGCCCTTTCGCAACGCTAGAACGAACATAGAAAAGAGGGATGGAATTGGAGAAAATACATTTTTATCACAGCCCGGTTGGGACGTTGATTTTGGGGGAGGAGGACGGCTTTCTTACCCGTGTGTCTTTTCACGAGGAAATGAAAGCACCTTTTGTTGTTGAAAAAACGCCTTTGCTTGAGGAAACGGCGAAACAGCTCACTGCATTTTTCCAAGGGGAAAGAACCATTTTTGCCTTGCCGCTAAACCCAAAGGGAACGGCGTTCCAAAAAAAAGTATGGCAGGCACTTCAAGACATACCTTATGGCGTAACTGCCTCCTATGGGGAGATTGCGAGGAAAATTGACAATCCCAAGGGCAGCAGGGCAGTCGGCATGGCGAACAACAAAAATCCCATAGCCATTATTATTCCCTGCCATCGGGTAATTGGCAGCAAAGGAAAGCTTGTGGGCTATGGCGGCGGTTTGGACAAGAAGGTTTTTTTGTTGGAGCTTGAGAAGAAGAATAAAAAATAAACAAAAGCTGTTGGTTGGGGAGAACGATTGCCAACAGCTTTTGTCCATATTTTGAAGCGTTTTGTTGATTGCTATGCTTTTTGTATTTTATAAATTTGCGGTGTATAGCCAGCCAGAATACGGATAAGAATAATTTGGATTACCGTCATAACACAGGTCTGCACAATTCTTGTTGGCATTAATGCCAAAAATGGCGTGCCGTATAGCATGGAAATCCAGAGGGTGTTTAAAAGCAGAGAGCCAATAATTTGCGTTAAAACGGATGCTATGACGATGTTCTTCATATTTGTCTTTTTATACAGAAAAACGCCGAATAGGATACCGGTTATAAATGCGGTAAAGGTAAAACCGGGGAAAAATTGTCCGATGGGGAACAGCGTTGCCCCGAGAAAATCCGCCAGTGCTGCGACAATTCCTGCGGAAACAGGCCCAAACAGGATACCTGCCATAGCGATAGGAACAAAGGCAAACCCTATTTTTAGGTTCCAAGCCGAAATGGAAAGAAACCGAGATAGAATGACGGAAATTGCCACCAAAAGTGCCATGATTACAAGGCGATGCGTTTTAGAAAAATTTTGCTGCATGAAAAAAGACCTCCTTTTTTGTGGTTGCGGGGTCTTTATAAAAATAAAAAACCCCTTCATTATCGTAAATAATACGCAAATATCCCCAAAGCCTTTTTGGGGTTGCTGTGATAATAAAGAGGAATCGCTTCTTCATTATGTAACAGCGGGATGCGAGGTTTGTACCGCAAGGAATATCCTTTTCGTTCTCGTGGCAACTCCCCGTCCACAAGACACTTAACGCACAAAGCCCTACTCTGTATTTGCACATGGTTTCCCATGCAGTTTTATTTTAGCATTCTTTTTTTAATCGGTAAATAGGCTTTTTTACAGAACAAAGGCACGGGTAAAGCTGTATTTTGAGTCAAAAGTACCCGCCAATAGGACTTTACCCATATCCATGCCAAATTCTTTGGTTAATTTGCGAAAAAGTCGGTCACTTTCCATAAAGCCACCGTTGGAAAAGCAAAAGCACATGGCAAAGGCTTCTTTTGAAATTTCCGCAAACTGTTCTTCGGGCACAGCAATAATTTTTCGGCCTTTTTCTTCGGAAAGCTTTTCCTTTAATTCGGAAAGCTCAAAGTCTAAGTGCAAAAAGCCTTGGGAGGCATAGTAGATTGCGGTGATAAAATCCGCCAAATCTGCCGCTTCTTGAAAAGGCAGGGTGTTTTTGGATGGGCGGGGAAAGTCCCCGACTGTGCAGACAAACCAAGGCGTTTCCCCTGCATGAAAGGAAGCCGCATATAATTTTTTTGTCAGGATAGCGGTTTCATTGACCGCAAATACTAAGGTGTTGCCTGTAATGTTAGAAACAATGGGTATTTTTCTTTGCTTTAGCAAAGGAATCAGTTGATCGGCTTCGCCGATTAAGCGAACCCCGTCCGTATGAAAACCGAGCATAAGATGCCCTCCTTTTTATGTTTAATCAATGTATCTATTGTAATATAGAGCAGAAGAAATGAAAAGAGTGTTTTATACAGGAAAAATGCTAAAAAAACGGAAAAACATTGACAGGCTATTTGGAAAATTGTTATAATTTAGGATAGCTTTCCAGAGTGTTTTTGAAAACTCACTTTTGAAGTGTTTTTGACCAAGGGCAATCCATATCAGGCAAAAAATTCAGGCTAATGTGAAGCGTAAGTCAGGTGTTTTTGACGGAATATGGGGCGTCATTGCGTAGAAGCATTGGAGTTCTAAGAAATACTTTCCTATGAACTTACCAAAGATACAGACGAAAGTCTTTGAAACGGAGGATAGAATTATGTTGGAATTGAAGAACGTCTCTTTTTCAGCAGACGGAAGAGAGATATTGAAAAATATCAACTTGGTCATTGAGAACGAGAAATTTGTCGTTATCACTGGACCAAACGGCGGCGGAAAATCTACACTGGCGAAAGTGATTGCTGGAATTCAAAAACCCGATAGCGGTCAAATTTTGCTGGATGGACAGGATATTACCGATTGGGGTATTACAAAGCGTGCAAATTCTGGTATTAGCTTTGCATTTCAGCAGCCTGTGCGCTTTAAGGGCGTTACGGTGAAGGATTTGATTACCCTAGCAAGCGGCAAAAATTTGAGTACGGTGGCGGCCTGTGAATATTTGTCTGAGGTTGGTCTTTGCGCAAAGGACTATATTGACCGTGAGATTAACGGCAGTCTTTCTGGCGGGGAGCTGAAGCGTATTGAAATTGCTACGGTTATGGCAAGAAAAACAAAGCTTACTTTGTTTGATGAGCCTGAGGCGGGCATTGATTTATGGAGCTTTAAAAACTTAATTAATGTGTTTGAAAAAATGCATTCAGAAATCAAAGGCTCTATTTTAATTATTTCTCATCAGGAACGAATTTTAAATATTGCCGATCAGATTGTGGTAATCAGCGGTGGACAAGTTGCCCAGGTTGGAACAAAAGAAGAAGTGTTGCCCGGATTATTCGGTGTGGATTTGGGTTGCAAATATTTTAAGGAGGCATAGAAGCGTGTTTAGTGATATTATCAAAAACTTGCTCGCTGAGGTTGCGGGGATTGAAAATATTTCTGCCATGGGTGCTTTTAATATCCGCAATAACGGCAAAAGCGCAGGCAGAAATTCTACAAAAAACATTCAGATTGTTCCCAAGGAAGATGGTTCGGGCATTGATATTTACATTAAGCCTGGCACAAAAAATGAAAACGTACACATTCCTGCGTTAGTGACAGAAACGGCTGTACATGATGTTGTATACAATGATTTTCATATTGGTGAGGGCGCAGATGTAAGCATTATTGCCGGATGCGGCATTCATAACTGTGGCAGTGGCATATCGCAGCATGATGGCATTCATCGATTTTATGTTGGTAAAAATGCAAGAATGAAATATGTCGAAAAGCATATCGGAGAAGGTGACGGGGAAGGTCAAAATATTATCAACCCTGAAACCCATATTTTTGCGGAGGAAAACAGTTATGTTGAGATGGATACCGTTCAGCTGAAGGGGATAGATTCCACAAAGCGGATTTCTAGTGCAAAATTAGCGGCAGGTGCGACGGTTGTCATCAAAGAAAAAATTATGACGCATGGTTCGCAGTATGCGGAAACTTCGTTTGATGTTGATCTGGAGGGAGAGGGCAGCAGCATAAACTTAATTTCCCGTTCTGTTGCAAGGGATAGCTCCAGACAGCTGTTCCGTTCCAAGCTTTGCGGAAACAATGCTTGCTATGGGCATTCTGAATGCGATGCGATTATCATGGACAACGGCATTGTGGCCGCGGAACCTGAGATTATTGCCAATAATGTTGATGCGACCTTGATTCATGAGGCGGCTATCGGTAAAATTGCAGGAGAACAGCTGACAAAGCTTATGACCTTAGGCTTGACGGAAAAAGAAGCGGAATCCCAAATTATTAACGGATTCTTAAAATAAAAAACGTCCCGAAGGAGATGGGTATGTGAGCAGTGCGGTAAAAAGGGAAGTCATCAGCTGGATTAAGACAATTCTTCTGGCTGTGGTATTAGCGGGATTGGTGAACACATTTTTAATCGTAAATGCGCAGGTTCCCACAGGCTCTATGGAAACGACCATTATGACAGGGGATCGTATTATGGCACTTCGTACGTCCTATTGGCTTGATGAACCGCAAAGGGGAGATGTGGTTGTATTTCGCTATCCTGACGACCCCGAACAGAAAACGTTGTTTGTAAAGCGCATCATCGGCATGGGCGGAGATGTGGTAAAGGTGGAAAACGGCAGTGTTTACATCAATGGCGAGGTTTTGAATGAGCCTTATCTGGAGGTCATCACCCAAGGGAATTTCGGGCCTTTCGAGGTGCCGGAAGGATCCTATTTTATGATGGGCGATAACCGAAACAGTTCTTTGGATTCCCGCTTTTGGGATAATAAATTTGTTGCACCGGATAAAATTTTAGGCAAAGTGGTGTTTCGTTACTTTAAGGGCTTCAAATGGATTTCATAAGCGGAGGGCTGATGGATGAACAAAAAGGATAAGCTGCTGTTAACCTTTCTCGGTTTTTTGGTGGTCGTGGCGTTTATAGGCGGTCAGTTGCGGAACAGCCAGAAAACCTATACCAAAGAAAAATGGGTAAACTATGAAGGAAACAGCCGACAAGCCATTGTCAATAATTTTCTTGACCGTACCGTGATTGAGGGGATTTCCGAAGAAGAATTGATCAGCTATTTGGGAGAACCTGAAAGCAAAAATGAAGAAGAAATCATTTATTATTTAGGCGTTCCAAAGGGATTGTTTGGAGATAAGGATGGCAAGGAGGAGCTTCTGGTCTTTACCTTTCAAGATGGAAAGGCGACAGGCTTAGCAAAGGTTCCTGCAACGAATCTGGCATTGGAATAGGAGAGGGTAGTATGAAATGTCCTTTTTGCGGCGAGGAAATGAGCGAAGGCTATTTGGAATCGGGAAGATATTTCATTTGGAAAGCCGAGGATGAAAGCGGGAAAAAGCAAGAATATTTGTTGGCGAAAAGCTATATGGGCGGCGCAAAATTAAAGGGCGAGATGTGTCCTTATTGTCGCAAGCTGATTTTAGATATTCCTGAAAGCTAACGAAATTTCAGCTCTTGATTAATTTTTTATTTGATTTGTGGCAGAATACATACCATAACATATGAATGAATATAAGGAGGAATTGGATATGAAAGCAACAAAGGATATGACAATTGGTGAACTTTTAATGATGGATAGAAGCGTAGGTGCAATTTTGATGGAAAGCGGAATGCACTGTGTTGGCTGCCCCTCTGCTGCCGCTGAAACCTTGGAAGAAGCGAGCATGGTACATGGCATGGATATTGAAAAGCTTTTGGCTGACATCAATGCGTATTTCGCAAGCAAAGGGGAATAAAAAAAGTTCTAAAAGGAATTTGGGGGATGGTTTTGTTTGTTCCTGTGCGTTCCTTGTATAAGATGGATTAGGTGATACGTGCAAACAGGCTGTAATGGAAGAGTTCCATTACAGCCTGTTTCAGTGTGTAGACAAAGTCAGAATCTTGATTGCTTCGCCCTCAAACATCTACAAGTGAGAGGTCATCACTTTTGCTCCGCAAAAGCCGCCTTCACCGACTGCCCTATCTTGGTCAGTGAGAGGGCAACGCCCAAGGTTTGTATTCAGCCTGGTTATTATGCCTGAATTTCTTTGGCAGAACGCCCATGCGCTTTTAATTGCTTTTCCAAGAAGGTAAAGTTAACGCCCGTAACTGCGTTTGGCCAGTTTTCATTGGCAATGCGCATTTGTGAGGCTGCATCATCCCATTTGCCCTCTTGCATTGCTTCAAAAATCTGCACAAAGGCAATTAAGCGAGGTAAATTTCCGCCCATGGGAAGCGCAAGAAACCTTCTTTTATATTTTTTGATAATATCCAAGGCTTGCTCATTTTCCCCAAGATGTATCATGGTGTAAGCTAGGTTTAAAAAATAAACGGCACCGTTGGCTTTTTTTAACGCACCGCCATTGATGCTTTTTAATTTCTGCTTGGCAGTAATAAAATCGTCCTTTTCCATATAAGCAACAGCAGTATTCATGATTAACATAGAGCGAATGTTATTCGGAAGTCTGTTTGCCAATAATTTTTCGGTTTCGGCAATGTAATTGTCAGGCTCTTTTTCGATCAAAGGTAAAAGAGAATTCACTTTTTGCGCAAATTTCTTAAACCAATGCACATAGAACGCAAGCCCAAGACCCATTATAAAGATAATCACGTAGAAAACAATTTGCGCATTTTCCCCTAAAAGCCTGCTTGCCCCCATAAGAAAAAAAATTAAGATTAACCCTGCAAGATACAAAATTTTCATTTTTGATTTCCTCCTTTGTCTTACTGTAACTCTTCCCATTGGGCGTAGAGCAGTTCTAGCTTTTCTTCCAGTTTCGCTTTTTCCTCAAAAATTTGTTGTGCCTTTGTATAGTTTGTGCCGGCTGCCGCCATATCCTCATCAGCCTTTGCAATGCCAGTTTCCGTTTCTTCAATTTCCTGCTCCAAACGGGAGATTTTTGCCGCCTGCCTTCTTTCTGCCGCCTGCTGTTCCTTTTGCTTCAGCCAGTCCGTTTTTGTTTCACTGGCGGGGGTTGAAAGGGCGGAGGGGATGCCTGTTTCCTTTGCTCTTTCTGCCTCGTTTCGTGCCTGCTCTGCCTTTTTTTCCAGATAATAATCGTAATTGCCTGCATACAGTGCTACACCGTCGGGCGTTAACTCCAGAATTTTTTCCGCTGTTTTATTGATAAAATAACGGTCGTGGGAGATGTAGATGACAGTGCCTTCATAGCGGTTCAGTGCATTTTCCAAAACTTCCTTTGAGAACATATCCAAGTGGTTGGTAGGCTCATCCAGCATAAGCAGATTTGCTTTGGAAAGCATAATTTTTGCTAAGGAAACGCGTCCCTTTTCGCCGCCGCTTAAGGCTGAAATCGGCTTAAACACGTCATCATTGGTAAAGACAAAGGCAGCTAAAACATTTCGAATCTGTCCCGCCGTTAAGCTGGGATAGGTATCGGCAATTTCAGCAAAAATGGTTTTAGATTCATCCAGCTTTTGTTGCTCCTGATCGTAGTAGCCTACGTGAACATTGGTGCCAAAACGAACGCTTCCTGAGTCCCCCGAAACCTCCCGCAGGAGCATCTTGAACAAAGTGGATTTCCCCACACCGTTGGGTCCGATGATTGCGGCGTTTTCGCCACGCTTTACGTCGAAGCTGACATTTTGAAATATTTTATTGCCACCGTAGGACTTGGAAAGGTCTTCGGTATGAAGCACATCGTTTCCGCTAGTAATGAGCGGAGTTAGGGTTAAACGCATATGGTCAGGCAAGGAATCAGGCTGATCCACACGCTCTATTTTATCCAGTGCTTTTTCTCGGCTCTCAGCACGCTTGATGGATTTTTCACGATTAAAGGCTCGAAGCGTTCGGATGACTTCTTCTTGACGCTTCACTTCCTTTTGCTGGGTATCAAAGGCTTTTTGCTGAACTTCTCGGTTGAATTCTTTTTGCTGAATATAAAAGCTATAATTCCCGTTATAAACATTCGATTTTTTGTTTTCAATTTCCACAACCTTGGAAACGATTCTGTCTAAAAAATAGCGGTCATGTGAAATAATTAAAACTGCCCCATCATAGCCTCTCAGGAAATCCTCCAGCCATTCAATGGAAGCAATATCCAGATGGTTGGTAGGCTCGTCCAAAAGCAAAATATCCGGCTTTGAAAGTAAAAGCTTGCCAAGATAGATACGGGTTTTTTGTCCGCCCGAAAGCTGGGAGAGCGGACGGTTAAAATCTGCCTCGGTAAAGCCTAAGCCTTTTACCACACCACGCAGACGGCTTTGATAGCTGTATCCGTCATTTTGCTCAAAAAAATGCTGAAGACGGGAATACTCCTCCATCTTGTCCGACAAATTCTGCCCTGTGAGGCGCCCCATTTCGTTTTCCATTTCACGAAGAAGTTTTTCCGTTTTCAATATTTCTTCAAAAACCGATAGCATTTCTTCATAGATGGTACGGTCACCTTCAATTTGCTGATTCTGCGCCATGTACCCAAGGGAAGCATCTTTCCTGATATAAAAATCCCCGCCGTCGGCAGAGGTTTCTCTTGTCAATATACGGAATAAAGTGGTTTTGCCTGCGCCGTTAACCCCTACAATAGCGGCTTTTTCTTTTTCTTCCAAGTGGAAGGTAATTTTGTCTAAAATGACATCAATGCCATAGGCTTTGTGCAATTGTTTGCATGCTAGTATCATATTTTTGTCCTCCGTTTTTTCTGGGGATACAAGTATAATCATAACAGAAAAACGCCCATAATAAAAGAGTTATTGTTGACAATAAAATAACAGGAGTGCTATACTGAGGATAGGTTTACACAGAGAGGATTTGGATAAAATGGATAGTGAAAAGAGAATTTCGCCGGCGGTGATTAATCGGCTACCCAGATATTACCGCTACTTGGGCGATCTTTTGGAGAGCGATATTACCAGAATTTCGTCTAAAGAATTAAGTGCCAAGATGAATATCACGGCATCTCAAATTCGCCAAGATTTAAACAATTTCGGCGGTTTTGGGCAGCAGGGCTACGGCTATAATGTTGAGTATCTTCATAATGAAATCAAGAAGATTCTTGGGTTGGACAGATTATATAATATGATCGTAGTTGGCGGAGGAAATATTGGGCAGGCTTTGGTTAATTATACCAATTTTGAAAAAAGAGGTTTTGTCATTCAAGCTGTTTTTGATACAAATCCACGTTTGATTGGTATGACCATCCGTGGAGTTGAGGTGTATGATGTTGACAAAATGGAAGAATACATTAAACATAACAATGTAGATGTAGCAATTCTTACATTGCCTCGCGTAAAAGCGGTTAAGGTTGCCAATGACTTGGCAAAATGGGGCGTAAAAGGTATGTGGAATTTCAGCCATGTGGATTTACAGGTGCCCGATGATGTTTTGGTGGAGAATGTGCATCTTACAGACAGTTTGATGACGCTGCTATATAAAATAAACGAAATGTACAGCGAGGATAGTGAACTGAATCAGCTTGCCAATGGATTACCCATTAAACCTAAGGTTGATTTGGAAGATTAATGTTTAGAAAAACTGCTCTGGGTAGGGCAGTTTTTATTTTATTATTAAAGGGTGAGTGCTTTGGTTCATATAGTTGCTTTTATTTCTTATGTTTTTGTTTCCTGTATTACACCGGGTCCCAACAATATCATGTGCATGAACAATGGCGGAAAATACGGCGTGAAAAAAAGCCTGCCTTTTTGTGCAGGCGTGGCAACGGGCTTTTCGTTGGTCTTGATTTGCTGTATTCTATGCAATCTTTTTTTATATCGATATATTCCTAGGATTGTTGATGTAATGACAATTTTTGGGGGGATATACATACTTTATCTGGCATGGATTATCTGGAGGGACAAACCGAAGGAAGCAAAGCAAGGGCATCGTCAGCTGGACACCCAGGCATTTTCTACGGCTGTGGTGCTTCAGTTTGTAAATCCCAAAGCTTTATTGTTTGGAATGACCTTGATTACAAATTTCGTTTTTCCCTATGACCAATCTGTACAAGCTTTTTTATTGGTACTTGGGTTTAACTGGGTTGTTGTTTCTTTGAGCTGTGGGTGTTGGGTACTTTTTGGCTCGGTTTTTCGCAGTTTTTTTGACAAAAACAGAAAAGTATTAAATGGTGTGATGGCTTTGCTCTTAATTTATTGTGCGGTAACGTTATTTATTTAACGAACATCTGGGGATATCCCTCCTCTTTAGACGATGCAACAGACGTCTATTTTTAACAGAGGGGAACCATTTGCTCTTTTTTATGAGGAGTCATGAGGCAAGGTGTTGATAAGAAAAAAATTGATTTGAACATTGGGGAGCTAGAAAATTTATGCTGCAAACGAAAGAAAGTAAAAAGTATTTCTTTTCAAATGGAGATTTGAAAAGATTAATCATTCCAATCATCATAGAGCAATTTTTGGCGATTTTGGTAGGCTTATCCGATTCCATCATGGTGGCAAGTGTCGGCGAATATGCCGTATCAGGTGTTTCCTTGGTGGACAATATCTTTATATTGCTGATTTATTTATTCAGTGCGCTTGCCACAGGCGGGGCAGTGGTAGCGGGCCAATATCTGGGGCAGGATAAGCGAGAAAAGGCGTGTCAGGCGACCAATCAGCTTGTGCTTTTAACCGCATTTTCCGCCATTGTCATTACGGGTGGGATATATTTTGCCAGAAATTTGATTTTACAAAATGTTTTTGGGAAAATTGAAAGCAACGTTATGGAAAGCGCAAAAACATATTTGATGATTGTATCTGCCTCCATTCCTTTTATTGCCATTTATAATGCAGGGGCGGCGATATTCCGTTCTATGGGCAATTCAAAGGTGCCAATGTTTCTTTCTTTGATAATGAATGCAATCAATGTGGGTGGAAATGCCATTTTGATTTTTGGGTTTGGCATGGGCGTCAAAGGGGCGGCGATTCCAACGCTGGTATCCCGTATTTTTGCTGCCGTGGGAATTATACTGCTGCTGCGTGGGCAAGAGCATACCCTCCACCTCTCCAGACCGTTTTCGTTTCGCCCGGACAAAGCAATACTAAAAAAGATAGCGTTTATAGGCATTCCCAATGGCATGGAAAACAGTATGTTTCAGCTGGGGAAAATTTTGGTGCTGAGTATGGTAACAGGGTTTGGCACGGCCGCAATTGCGGCAAATGCTGTGGGCAACATCATTGCCATGTTCCAAATTATGCCGGGGATGGCGGCAAGCATGGCACTTGTTACGGTATGCTCCCGTTGTGTCGGTGCAGGGGATTACGATATGGCAAGATATTATACCCGAAAAATTTTGAAGCTGATTCATGTATTAATTTTTATTTTTAATTTTATCATTCTGTTGGCGTTGCCGGGAATCTTGGCATTATATCAACTGTCCCCCGAGGCAACAAGGTTGGCAACGGAAATTTCATGGCTTCACGGCATTTGTGCCATTATCATATGGCCCGAGGCGTTTTCCCTGCCAAATACGCTGCGTGCCGCAAATGATGTGAGGTTTTGCATGGTTTGGTCTATTTTTTCCATGTGGTTTTTCCGCATTGTTTTCAGCTATATTTTAGGGGTTTATTTTGAAATGGGGCTGTTCGGTGTTTGGGTTGCTATGATTATTGACTGGTGCGTAAGGGCTTTATTTTTCATTGTCCGCTACCATGGAACAAAATGGCAGCTGCATAGAATATAAAAAATTCTTTGGTTGAAAGAGGTGGAGGCTTTGGCAAAGACGATCTTTTTAGAAATAAGCTGAGTTTCTATATGCTTTTCACAAATTGGTATCATAAAAACGCCCGATTGTTTGCAAATGCTTACAATACGGGCGTTTATATTTTATAAAAGGAAATGCTTCGAGTGGATGATACGGGAAAAACGTGCCTTTTCTGACTAGTTCTTTTTCACAGGATAGCAAACCTCTGTGACCCATTTGCTGCTGTCTGCGGTTTCATAGGGGCTGACGTGGTAGATGCAAAACGACAGACCGTTAAATTCATAGCCGTTATCCCCTACCCAATTGGCAACAGCTTCATTGACTTCGCCGATTTTGTCATAGCTGCCTTGATAGGTGGCTGAGGCAATCAAGACAGACGGAACGGTTTTAAATGCAACGTGCGCCGTATTGGGGTAAGTACCCCTGACGGATTTTTGCACCTCTACGTCCACATCGGATTCTTTATGTTCTCCATCGTGGAAGATTGCAAGGGTATAGCAAGGCTCTGCGTCTTGCATCTGCAAAGGAGCGGTTTCCTCCATTAAAATCCCCCAAAGCATCCCTTCCTGATTATAAGAGGGAATCGTTTGTCTGACGCTTGCAACATATCTTTCGGGTAATTCTTTTAATGATACACTATAGGTCATGGCTGTTCCATCCTTTCTGAGTTTGGCAATGGTTGTTTCCAAAAGGAGCAAGCGGCGTTGAATAGCCTCAGCTTCTTCCAAAACCTCCGCTTTTTTGACAGAAAGGAATTTAGAAAAAGCTGTTGGGTCATCAAAGCTTTCCATAATTTCTTTGATGGCAGCGAGAGAAAACCCCATGTTTTTCAAGGAAGTAATTCTTTCGGCAATCGGAAGCTGGGCTTCGCTGTAATAGCGGTAGCCACTGAAGGAGTCAATGGTTTGCGGTTCCAACAGACCAATTTCGTCGTAATGACGCAGCATTCGTATACTGATCCTTGATAATTTTGAAAACACACCGATTTTAAGCATTTTATCACCTCACGTGTGGTATTTTTGAGCTCGAATTCAGTATAGAGTATCACATTATGTAAGAGTCAAGGGGGATTTTGCAATTTTTTCTAAAAAAATCCCCTTGGCTTTCAAAAACCAAAGGGGGAGATTTTATTTCAGACGAAGGGCAAGGTCAAGGTCAAGACCTTGAGGGCTTTGCCCTCAAGCACCCACAAGGATTTCACCCTTGACCCTTTAGAAACCCTTTTCTAAGGGGGGCAATAATAGTTTTTCGTCTTGGTTTGGGTTTTTCATCGCTTTGCTCAGAAAAGCTGTCCTACGGACAAACGACATTTCTTTGCATTGCATTCTTGGCCCATCCCAACCCGCATAGTATGCGGGTTTTCATAAAAGTTTTTGGTCTTGCTTTTTTCAAAAAGCAAGTGGGTTTGGGCAACGCCCAAGGTTTGTCATGCCCAAGGTTTGTCATGCCCAAGGTTTGTCATGCCCAAGGTTTGTCATGCCCAAGGTTTGTCATGCCCAAGGTTGTTTATGCTCTGCTTTTATTTTGTTTTGCCTAAATATGCCTGCTTGATTTCTTCGTTTGCCAAAAGCTCCTCTCCGGTGCCCTCCATGGTAATGGTTCCGGTTTCGATAACATAAGCCTTATGGGCAATTTTTAAAGCCATATTTGCATTTTGCTCAATCAGTAAAACGGTAATGCCTTCCTGATTGATTGTTTGGATGATTCTGAAAATATCTTTTACAACCAAGGGTGCAAGCCCCAAGGAAGGTTCATCCATCATAATTACTTTTGGACGGCTCATAAGCGCACGACCAACCGCCAGCATTTGCTGCTCGCCTCCGGAAAGAGTGCCTGCCATCTGCCATTCACGCTCCCGCAAACGGGGAAACAGCGTAAAGACATATTCCAAGTCCTCTTTTAGGCTGTCTTTGCGTAAATAAGCACCGATTTTCAAATTTTCCAGGACGGAAAGGTTCGAAAAAACCCTTCTTCCTTCGGGCACCAACGTGATTCCATGGGCAACGATTAAATCAGGGGATTTCCCGACGATTTCCTGCCCTTTATAAAGAATGGAGGCCTGCTTCGGTTTCACCAAGCCTGAAATGGATTTCAGCGTGGTGGACTTTCCTGCACCGTTTGCGCCGATTAAGGTCACAATTTCCCCCTCGGGAACAGACAGATGAATTCCTTTTACCGCCTCAATACCGCCGTAGGATACCACCAGATTTTTGATTTCCAATATATTACTCATCCTCAGCCACCCCCAAATATGCGTCGATCACCCGCTGGTTGTTTTGAATTTCATTGGGTGTGCCGTTTGCAATTAATTTGCCAAAGTCGATGACATAAATGCGGTCGGAAATATCCATAACCAGATTCATATGATGCTCAATCATGAAAACGGTCAGGTGGAACTGATCTCTGACTTTTCGGATAAAATCCGTCAGTTCGTCGGTTTCCTGCGGATTTAGGCCTGCCGCAGGCTCATCCAGCAAAAGCAAGGACGGATTGGTTGCCAGTGCACGGGCAATCTCCAAATGACGCTGCTTGCCATAGGGCAGGGAGCTGGATTTTTCATCCTTCAGCTCATACAAGTCCAAAATGCGCAAAAGCTCCACTGCGTCCTCCTTCATCTTTTTTTCTTCCTTCCAATTGATTAGGAAGGTGTCTGCAAATACGTTTGACTTCATGCGCATATGCTTGGCAATCAAAACATTCTCCATAACCGTCAATTCTTTAAACAGACGGATATTTTGAAACGTACGGGCAATTCCCAGCCTTGTAATTTTATCGGGCGTAGGCTCCAAGACTTTTTTGTAGGTACCTTTATTTTCGCCAGTATACATTTTTTCCATTTTACCCCGTGGGTAGTTGGAAATTATATTTTTTTCCTCGAAATACACAGCACCGTTGGTAGGTGCGTAAACGCCCGTAATGACGTTAAAGGCTGTCGTTTTTCCGGCACCATTCGGCCCGATGAGAGAAACGATTTCGCCTTTATGCACCTCCAAAGAGAGGTTGTTTACGGCAACAACGCCGCCAAACTGCATGGTAATGTCTTGTACGGAAAGGACTTTCTCACTCACAGCCTTCACCCCCCGCATTTTTCTTTTTGCCCAGTCGCTTCAGGATAAAGTTCCAGTTAAACTCTCGCATACCCATGATACCACGACGGAAGAATAGGACAACCAGCATCAAAATAATTGAGAACACAACCATACGGAAGCCGCTCTTTAACAGAGGAACCTTGAAACCACCGATAAAGGTTTCCATGTCCAGAAAGCGCAGCCACCATTCTCTCGCTGCAATCACGAGAAAGGAGGATAAAATGCTTCCTGTTACAGAGCCCATACCACCGATGACAACAATCAGCAAAATGTTGTAGGTTAAGGGGATATTAAAGGTGGAAGAGGTGATTGCACCCAAATACATCCCCATCAGCGCACCACCGATGCCTGCAAAAAAGGAACTGATGATAAAGGAAAGCTGTTTATGTTTTGCCAGATTGATGCCCATCGCCTCGGCGGCAATTTCATCCTCACGAATTGCCTTGAAGGCACGGCCGTAGGAGGAGCGGATGAGAAGACTGATTATTAAAATGCAAATCCCCACTACGACAAAAGGAAAGTAGAAGTTGGGGAACTTTGGTATCATTTTCAAGCCCAAAGAACCGTTTGTAATACGATTCATAGGGGAGCTGCCCACAATAATACGAACAATTTCCGCAAACCCCAAGGTAGCAATAGCGAAGTAATCGCTTTTTAAGCGAAGGACAGGGGCACCGATGATTGCCGCAAGAATTGCCGCAACCAACCCTGCCAAAACAAGCCCTGCCCAAATGGGCACCTGAAGATTGGAAAGCCAATCGGCAACACCGTAAAGATAGTAGACACCGGGACGGCTTTTTGCGGGGATGGTAAAGATGGCAAAGGCATATGCCCCGACTGCCATAAAGCCTGCCTGACCTAAGGAAAACAAGCCGGTAAAGCCATTCAGCAAATTCATGGACACTGCCACAAGTGCATAAATTGCGCCTAATTGCAATACGGTACGAAGCATAAAGGTAGGCTTTGTATAATGATTTACATAATATAAAATACCTGCACATACCAAAAGGGCAATCACGGAAAAAAGGATATTTAATTGAGTTTTCTTTTTTTCTGTCATGTTTTACACCTTCTCAGTTATTTTTTCGCCAAACAGACCTGTTGGCTTAATCAGTAAAATGACGATGAGCAAAATAAACGTAAACACATCGCTGAATTCGGAATAGCCTGCGGCTTTGATAAAGGTTTCAGACAAACCGATGATGAAACCCCCTAAAACTGCGCCAGGAATAGAGCCGATTCCGCCAAATACCGCCGCAATGAAGCATTTTAAGCCGGGCAGAGAGCCGGCAAGCGGGTATACGGAGGGGCGAGGTGTGAAAAACAAGATGGAACCGATTGCCGCCAAAAAGCAGCCAATGACAAAGGTGAAGCTGATAACACGATTGATTTTAATACCCATCAGCTGAGAGGTTTCAAAGTCTTTGGAAACGGCCCGCATTGCCATACCTATTTTGGTGTGATTGATCAACTGCATTAAGATAAATACAAATCCCAAAGTCAAAATTGGCGTAATGAACGTAACCACAGAGGTGGAAATACCCCCAATGGTAATGGTTTTGGTCAAAAAACCAATGGTTGGATAAGGCTTTGGCAAAGCCGAAAACAAATATGTAGCTACATTTTGCAAGAAGTAAGAAACGCCGATGGCGGAAATCATGATAGACATACGAGGGGCGCTTCTTAAAGGCTTATAGGCTAGCTTTTCGATTACAACACCGAGAACAATGGTTGCCCCGATTACGATGATGATTGAAACATACCAAGGCAAAGTAAAATTGACCATGGAAAAAATCATAAAATACGCTGCCATCATAAAAATATCGCCATGGGCAAAGTTAATTAAGCGTAAAATGCCATATACCATGGTATAGCCGATGGCGATTAAGGCATAAATACCGCCGATAGAGATGCCTGTCAGGCAATATTGTAAAAATGCGTTTGCTGTCATGGTTACAACCTCCAGACAATAATAGTTGATTTAGGGAAACGCTGATTCATTTCGTGTGCACATCTAACCGCTTGGCAAATTTTCCGCCTGGTTGGAGTCAAAAAGCCTTGCAATAGCCTGCGATTGCTGCGTTTTTTTCTTGCCAATTGAAAAATTTCTTCGTCTATCTGCTCACACGCTATGAAATCTGCGCTTCCTTAGCGGCTTGGAAAGGTTTAAAAAGGGAGGGTATCTTTTGTAAAATAAAAAAAATCCTTTGTTTCCTTTGCAAACCTTAAGAAGCCGCACCTTTCAGAAAAAAGTGCCGGGAGGGTCGCTCCTCCCGGCGAATTGCTAAGGCAACACGTTCCTTAACAATAATTATTCGGCAGACTGCGTTTTCACAAAGTTGAATTTGCCGTCTTTAATTTCTTTGATGTAAGCCACGTTCTTGACTGCGTCGCCGTTTTCGTCAAAGGAAATTGTGCCGGTTACGCCCTCGAAGGACAGTGCTTTTAATGCATCACGAAGTGCAACGGAATTCAGGCTTTCAGCACCGTCTAATGCTTTTAAAGCTTCGTAGATGGACATATAAGCATCATAACCCAAAGCGGAAACTGCCGCAACGCCATCGGAACCGCCGTTTGATGTGAGGTTCTGAGGATCGCTGTTTAAGTAAGCCTTGAAGCCTGCAACAAATTCCTTTGCAACAGGGTTTGTATCGTCATGCTCGTCAAAGAAGGTGGAAAGTGCAACGCCTTCGGCAGCAGAGCCTGCAGCAGTGATAATGGTTTCGTTTTCCCATGTATCGCTGGCAATAATCTGTGCTGTAATGCCGTTTGCCTGTGCCTGAGGCAGAAGCAATGTAGCAGTTGCGATAGAAGAAGGTGCGAAAATGCAATCGGGGTTAGCAGACTTAATGGAAGTCAGGATTGCATTAAAATCAGCTTCGTTTGTCTGATAGGTTTCGTTTGCAACGATTGTGCCGCCCATGCCTTCAAATGCCTGCTGGAAGAATGCAGCAAGACCTGTGGAATAGTCGTCACCGTTTTGGCTGATGAGAGCCGCTGTTTTATAGCCCTGCGCCATTGCGTAGGAAGCCATTACCGTGCCCTGGAAAGGATCCAAGAAGCAGGTGCGGAAATAGAAATCGTTACCCAAGGTTACCTGAGGGTTTGTGCAAGAAGCACCCATAGCAGGAATCTGTGCGTCAGCAAAGGTCTGACCTGCGGCAATGGAAACACCCGAGCCATAAGAGCCGAGAACGGCAACGACACCGGAGCTAATCAAGGACTGCGCCGCTGTAACTGCTGCTGTTTTATCGGATTGGTTATCAACTTCCACTAATTGGATATTGTATGTAGTGCCATTAATATCAACGGTAGGATTAACCTGGTTTGCATAACGCATACCCAGCACTTCCTGCATACCGCCGCCGCCGTTTTCACCTGTGGTAGGTTCAAAAACGCCGATTTTGATTGTGTCGCCTTCAATTGCGACGCCTGTTGCTGTTGCAGGTGCGTCGTTTGCTGCACTGTCGTCAGAAGCACTGCCGCCGCAAGCTGCCAAAGACAGCATAAGTGCAGCTGACATAGTCAAAGCAAGAAACTTTTTCATAATATACCTCCCTAAGTTTTTCGTTCTATGAAGAACAAAACAATGTTTTTTGGCGAAGCGTGTCCTCAATGAATGGACATATGATTTTCGCATCGCTGACATGAGTGTACCACAATTTGAATTATTAGGCAATATTTACAACATTTTTTTCAAAGAAATAAATGTTCATGCAATGTTTTAAACAGATTTGCCTAATTTTTGATGACAATGGTGGTAAAACAGCCGTGATTCCTTTATAATAAAGAGCGGGTTCCGCTATGGTTGTGGGGAATCCGCAGAATAGGAGGAGAGAAAATTGAGCAAAGCTGATGATATTTTTATAAAAAATTGTACAGAAATACTTGAAAAAGGGTTTTCCACCGAAAAAGAAAAGGTTCGTCCTCATTGGGAGGACGGTACACCTGCATATACCATAAAGACCTTTGGTGTTGTTAATCGCTATGATCTTTCGGAGGAGTTTCCTCTTTTGACGCTGCGGGCAACAAATTGGAAGGCTGCGATTGACGAAATTCTTTGGATTTGGCAGAAGAAATCCAATAATATTCATGATTTAAACAGTAGCATTTGGAATTCGTGGGCGGATGAAAACGGTTCCATCGGCAAAGCCTATGGCTATCAGCTTGGGGTGCCTTATGCCTTTAAGCAAGGCACGATGGATCAGGTTGATAATGTTTTGTGGCAGTTAAAAAACACACCGTATTCCCGTCGTATCATGACAAATATTTATAATTTTGCGGATTTGATGGAAATGGGCTTGGAACCTTGCGCATACAGCATGACCTTTAATGTGGTTGGGGATCAATTAAATGCAATTTTAAATCAGCGTTCGCAGGATACACTGGCGGCCAATAACTGGAATGTGGTTCAATATTCTGCGCTTTTGATGATGTTTGCACAGGTAAGTGGTTTGAAAGCAGGAGAACTGGTTCATGTGATTAGTGATATGCACATTTATGACAGACATATTCCGATGATTGAAGAATTGGTGCAAAGAGAGAAATTTCCGGCACCAAAGGTAAGGTTAAATCCAGAGGTAAAGAGCTTCTATGATTTTACCGTGGAGGACTTTGTCGTGGAGGATTACCAACATGGAAAGCCTATAGGGAAAGTGCCTGTGGCAATTTGATAGGAGTGAGGATATGAATTTAATAGTAGCGGTGGATGAAAAATGGGGAATCGGTAGGGACGGAGATTTGCTGTGCCGTATTTCAACGGATATGAAGCGTTTTCGTTCCATTACCTCGGGGAACGTATTGGTTATGGGCAGAAAGACCTTAGAGTCTTTTCCGAATAAAAAACCTTTGCCCAATCGTGAGAACGTTGTTTTAACCAACAATTTGGAATATGAAGCAGAGGGTGTAATCCTTTGCCATAGCATAGAGGAATTGCCACGGATTTTAGAGGGTTTCGGAGAAAAAGAGGTTTTTGTGGCAGGGGGCGGAAATGTTTATCAGCAGCTCTTGCCGTTTTGTGAAAAGGCGTATATTACAAAAATAAAGGAAACCTTTCCCGCAGATACGCATTTCCCTAATTTAGACATGCTTCCTGAATGGGAAATTGTAGAAGAAGATGAACGGGAAGAAAATGGCATAAAATTTTCGTTTGTGCTGTATCAGAAAAAGTAAAATAAACAAACAGCTCTCGGGCGTTGCCCCCCCACTGCCCAAGATAGGGCAGACAGCAGAGCCGGCTTTTGCAAAGCAAAAGTGCTGACCAAACCCTTGTGGGTGTTTGAGGCAAAGCCATCAAGATTTTCATTTGTTTTCAATTTGGGGTGTCTTAACGGACACCTTTTTTTGTGTAATAAAGAAATTGAAAACATAAGCCAATTTATGCTTCCTTAGCAAAAATGAATATTTTTGCGTACAAAGTTTCGCTCAAGCCTTTTCAAAGGCTTGCAGGGTTCGGGACAGAGACCCGAGAACTTGCCCTTGCCCTTACACTAGCTCCTTGGCCTTTTCCAGCAAAAACTCCCTTTGATTCCACTGTGGATCTCGCTGAACCAAATCCAGAAGTACCGCCAAAAGGCTGCCAAGCTCCTTCCCCTTCGGTACACCAAGCTCCATGAGCATCTGCCCGTCCACAGTCAGTTGCTTTAAGGTTAGACAGTCCCCGTCAGCTAGGATTTTATCAAGGCATTGTGCGGTTCTTGAAAAAGACGAAGTAGGCCGCAAAATTTCCTGAAGCGTAATCAATTGCCTTACTGTATCCACCCCTAGCTTTCCACCGAGTGCCCGTAAGGGATACCCCTCTGTGGGAAGCTCCTCTTTCAAATTTTCAAGCAAAAGGCAAATTTGCTTTTGGCTGTCATTGTCAAACTTGAATTTTTTCAAAAAAATCCTCGCTTCTTGGACGGTATAATCCTGTAAAATGATTGTCCAGCGTAAAATTGGATTTTTTGGTGTTTTGCCTAAATATGCAAGAAAAGCAGTTTCCCCTTGCATCAGCCTTTCAGAAAGCAAAGGATCAATCTGTGCCAATAAACCGCTTTCCCAAAGTAGCGGCATTTTTTCTTCATGCACACAAAGCCATAGCTTTTGTAGTTCGTCATGTATCCGTTCCACGCTGATTTTTTGTATTAACTCCTTGTTTTCACAAAGAGCATTGTAGGTTTCTGTTTCAACAGTAAAGCCTAATTGCGCCGCAAAGCGCACACAGCGCAGCATACGCAAGGCATCCTCTTGAAAGCGTAGGGCAGGCTCTCCTACACCACGAATTGTTTTTGATCGAATATCCTCCATGCCGTGAAAAAAGTCCTGATAGCCCTCCTCAGGGTGGTAGGCGATGGCATTCATGGTAAAATCACGGCGCAATAAATCCTCCTGAAGGATTTTCGTAAAGGAAACACTGCTGGGGCGGCGGCAATCCGTATAGTCCCCCTCAATCCGATAGGTCGTTACCTCATAATTGACGTGGTTTAAAACCACAGTCACTGTGCCATGCTGAATTCCCGTATCAAAGGTATGGGAGAACAGCCTTTTTGTTTCCTCAGGCTTGGCGGAAGTAGTAATATCCCAGTCTTTGGGTTGGGTGTGCAAAAGGCTATCCCTGACACAGCCGCCCACGATATACGCTTCGTATCCCGCTTGGTTTAAGGTTTTTAAAATATATAAAACATCTTCGGGCAATGCATTTGAAAACATGGTTATGCTCCTTTGAAAGGGTATTGTAAATACTGTTTGTTATGCGTTAATTTTTGGAATAAGGATAGAAATTACTTTAACTTAGAGTATTATAACATAAAATGTAAAATTGCAAACAAAAGCGGAAACATTTTTTGCGGAGGTTCGCAAGCCCCACATTTCTTAAGCGGTGAGAACTTCGAAGCGTTTTGCATTTGGCAACGAAACGAAATTTTAAACGATAGTTTATGATGCAGTTGCAGTAAAAAGAATAAAAAATGTAAAAATTTAAAAAAATAATCGAAAAAAGGTTGACAAAATATTTAATGAGTGATATTATTTTTTTTGCAGTCAATAAGTGCGCGCCCTTAGCTCAGTCGGTAGAGCAACTGACTCTTAATCAGTGGGTCCAGAGTTCGAGTCTCTGAGGGCGCATACAGAAAGCAGAGTGGCTTAGATTAATTCTAGGTTGTTCTGCTTTTCTTTTGCAATTTTTTACTCCCGATGTTTGGGAGTTTTTCTTTTTTACGGATATTTTCGCAAATTACCCCATAGAATGGTACAGAAATGTTTTGTCCGTAATCGGCAGGGGGAATGGGTATGGAGGACATATACGAAAAAATATTGTGGGAGGGCTATGGTCTGCGTTTTTATAGCGGAGCACGCACTCGGACAGGGCTTGTCTGCAAGACGGACAAAGGGCTAAGAGAGCTGAAAAAGGCAAGGGAGCGAATGAGCAGTATTCGATATGCCCATGATGTGAAGGAATGTCTTTATGGAAATGGATTTACTGTGATCAGCAGGTTTTATAATACCATGGATGGGCAGCCCTGCTTTGTCAAGGAGGGAACGCTTTATGTTTTAGAGGAGGTTTTACCCTTTGCGCCGTTGGAGGAGGACGGAAAGGAAGCCTTTATCAAAGGCGCAGCAACCTTAGGGAAGATGCACGCTTGTGCAAAGGGCTTGGAAAGTAATTATCTTCAATGGGATAAAGAGCGTTTACCGCTGCAATTTTCAAAAAGGAGAATAGAGCTTGCAAAAATCAAACGCCGCATTCAACGTCAGGGGGGTTATGATGCGATAGATTTATTGGTGCTGGATCATTATGATACATATATGGAGCAGACCATGCAGGCAGAAGTGCTTTTACAGCAAGCGGACTATGATGCATTATTTGACAGAGCTGAGAAGGAAGGGGCGTTTTGTCATCATAGCTACAAAGGGGAAAACCTGAGGGTTGCGGAGGACGGAAGGTTGTATGTAGGTGGCTTTGAGGGCTGCAACAGTGACATACCGCTATTGGATTTAGCCGCATATCTGAAACGTTATATGAAAAAAACCGAGGGCACCAAAGACGGGATTACACAAATACTTGAGAGTTACCAAAAAAATAATCGGCTGGAGGATAAGGAAAAAGTGCTGTTGCAGGCACTAACCATCTATCCTGAAAAATTTTTAAGGCTGATGAATGAGTATTACAACAAAAGAAGAACCTGTGTATCACCAGCCATGCAGGAACGCTTGGCGTTGGCGGCAGAGGAGGAAGGAAGGGCAAGAGAATTATATCGTTTTATTCGGGAAGTCTGATTATGGCATTAAAAAAGTCCTTTTTTATCATGGAGTGAATGAAAATACTATGAGAAAAGGACTTTTTGTTTTTTCTCGCATTTCGGGGAGATATGGGGAATAAGCTTTATCAATTTTTCTTGCAACTTATAGGGGAAACGTATAAAATGTAATGTAAGTACGTCTGAAAATTCCCCAAAGGAGGAGAAGTTGATGAAAGACTATCACTTTGAGAGAGATGAGCAAGATTTTGATCAAACCATTCGGTTGGATGATATAAATAAAGAGATGAAAAAGCTAGAGGATGACCAGCCTGAGGACGATTTGGGGGATAAGGATGCGTTTTTGGACGCTTTTGAATCGGAAAAATTCGATCCGCCAAAAATGGAAGGTGCGCAGAAAATGCCCTCAGATCAGGGCGGTGCTTTGCCTGAGGAGCAGGAGGACAAGCCTTTTTTTAATAAAAAAACGATGGCTGTCATTGCAGTGGTTGCGGTTATTGTGGCGATTGCGTTCTTTGCGATTGTGCGAGGCGTATTTTTTTCGGGAAGTGAGAATGAGGGATTTCCTGTAGAACAGACGCCTATGCTAATTCAGGGGGCACTGGTTGGGGGCGAATGGATTGTTTACGAGATTGACGAGGATGCGAAAAAAAGCATTGCCCTTACTGAGGAAACGGTAATTACTGATGCCCAGGGACAGATTACCGCTGATGTGCAGCTGAATACTGGGGATCTTATTTTGGCACAGCTTGATCAGGACGGAAAAAGTGTGTTAAGCATGAATCTAGGTGGAAAAATAGAAACCACAGAAGAAACGGGGCTGACGGCGGATACGGTTTCCAAACAGCTCCTTGGAGAAGGGAAAACGTTCAGCTATGGTGAGCAGGCGATGTTTTTATACAATCAGGAGGTAATTCAGCCCAAAGACCTGGAAGCCTGTGATGTGTTGACTTTAAAGAGCTATGACAATATTGTTTGGTCTGTGGAGGTAAAGGAATATCATGGATATATTTCCGTAGAAAATAAGGACAATATCGTAAACGGAATGTTTCAGCTGGATGAGGGTGAAGCGGTTTTGCTAGCTGAAACCCAACGCATCGCAGTCAAGGAAGGAACCCACACGATTACTGTTTCGGGTGATAATATTGAAAAAAGAACAGACAGTATTTTTGTGGAAACAGGGGAAGTGTATCTATATGACCTTTCCAAGGCACAGGAAAAGGTCGGCGTTTTGATGATTAATCCCAACGTGTCGGATTATAAGCTTTACATCAATGGTACCTTGGTGGACAGCACCGTGCCTTCGGTGCTACCCCTAGGCGAGTATGACGTGGTGATTCTGAAAAATGGCTACACCGAATGGAGTCAGCACATTGTTTTGAATGCGGCTACGGTGTCTATTGATGCAAATTTACAAAAGGATTTGCAATACGGTACGGTTATTATTTCTGCAAATGCGGAGGGAGCACAGCTTTTTCTTGACGGAAAGGACATGGGTACTGCACCCATTGAATTAAATCTGCCTTATGGCAGTTATAGCCTTGAGGTGGAAAAGAGTGGATATGCACCGTTTTCGACGACGATTTTGGTAAACAGCAGTTCCGCTCATCTAAAGATTGATTTGGTTAAGGAGTAAGAGGAGGCAGGAGTATGGATTATATGGAAAGATACCAACAATGGTTGGCGGATCCTTCGATCGACGAGAAAACAAAGGCGGAATTACGCCTGATTGCCGAGGATGAAAAGGAAATTAAGGAGCGTTTTCACAAAGAGCTGGAATTTGGGACAGGCGGTTTGCGTGGAATCATCGGTGCGGGGAGCGACCGAATGAATTTATATACCGTAGGGAAAGCAACCCAAGGCTTGGCAAATTATATTAAAAAAGAGGGTACAAGTGCAAAGGGAGTTGCCATTGCGTATGACTCTAGGCATATGTCCCCTGAATTTGCACAGATTGCAGGCTTGGTTTTGGCGGCAAATGACATCCCTGCTTATGTGTATCCGTCTTTGCGTCCCACACCGATGCTTTCCTTTGCGGTTAGACAGTTAGGCTGTACGGCAGGTATCGTGATTACTGCAAGCCACAATCCCCCTGAATACAATGGATATAAGGTGTATTGGGCGGATGGTGCGCAGGTGGTTCATCCCAAAGATACGGGGATTATTGACGAAGTGAATGCAGTGACGGCATATGGTCAGATACTTAGAATGGAGCAGAAAGACGCCGAAGAAAAAGGTCTTTATCATGTCATTGGCGGAGAGATTGACGCATCCTATGATGAACAGGTTTTAGCGCAGCGTATTTGCCCTGAGCTTGCACAAGAGATAGGAGATCAACTTTCCGTGATCTATACGCCGATTCATGGTTCGGGGAATTTGCCTGTGCGCCGTGTTTTGGAAAAGGCAGGATACAAAAACGTGTTTGTGGTTGCTGAACAGGCGGAACCTGATGGTGATTTTACAACAGTGGGCTATCCAAACCCCGAGGATCCCAATGTGTTTACCTTGGCCAGAAAGCTTGCCAAAGAGAAAAACGGAGATATTATCATCGGTACAGACCCCGATTGCGACCGTGTGGGGGCAATGGTGAAGGACGAAAAGGGTGAGTATGTTGTTTTGACAGGGAATATGGTTGGTGCATTGCTGTCGGAATACATTTTGTCCCAAAAAGCACAAAAAGGTGCTTTGCCTGAAAATGGCGTTGTGATAAAAACCATTGTAAGCACAGAGCTGATACAGCCAATCTGCGACAGCTATGGCGTGGAAAAAATGGAGGTGCTGACAGGATTCAAATTTATTGGTGAGAAAATCAAGGAATTTGAAGAAACAGGGCGGTATCAATATATTTTTGGTTTTGAAGAAAGCTATGGCTATTTGGCAGGAACCTATGCCAGAGATAAGGATGCGGTGGTTGCAACACTGCTTCTTTGTGAAATGGCGGCATATTATAAGAAAAACGGCATGACCCTTTATGAAGGGCTTGAAAAGATATATGAAAAATACGGTTATTATTTGGATGGCGTGAAGGCGATTACCTTAAAGGGCTTGGACGGTGTTGAGCGTATTCAAAAAATCATGACGGCTCTGCGGGAAACAACGCCGAAGGCCTTTGCTGGAAAAGCCGTAGTATGGGCAAGAGATTATAAAACGCAACTGTTCCGTAATGTGCAAACAGGGGAAACGGAAAAAAGTACCTTACCCCTTTCTGATGTGCTGTATTATACCCTAGAGGATGGTACTTGGGTTTGTGTACGTCCTTCGGGGACAGAACCGAAGCTGAAGTTTTATATTGGAGTTAAGGGCGAAAGCCTTGAAGCGGCAAAAGATAAGCTGGCAGAGATAGTGAAGGATTTAGAGGAAAAGGTAGCTGAAATTTAACGGAGTTTAGGGTGTAGATAAGGTGGAGTTAGGCACCCGCCATTTTATCTGATTCTCCTTGCTTCTCGAAATACCGAAAGATATTAGATTTTTTGGCGGTTTCGCATAAAAAGAGTTGTCACGGTGGGCAACTCTTTTTTATGTGCTGTTATTTGATTATAGGTAGAATACATTTATTGATGAGCTCAATGACAAGCTTGGCACGGGGCTTGAAGCGAGCAGCAATAGAAATGACTACCTGTTCTTTTGGGTTAATGTAGATGGCGTTGCCGCTATCGCCGAGTGCCGCAAAGGCTCCGCTTCCGTCGGAGTCAAAATTCCACCACAGGTAACCATAGGGGAATTCATTCCAGCGGGCGTGTTCCTTCGTGCTTTCTTTTATCCAAGAGGCGGAAACCAGCTGTTTGTTATTCCAAGTACCTTGATTTAGGCAGAGCTGTCCTATTTTTGCCATGTCTTTTGGGCATAGGGTTAATCCCCAGCCGGTGGTTGGAGAACCTTGGGGATCCACAACCCAGCCACTTACATATTTATCCTTGAAAAATGCCATATGCTCGTCTTTGTTCGCAAAGCCTGTTGGCGTAGGTGTGTTTATTCCAAGTGGGGTAAAAAGGTTCTCTGAAGCAAATTCCAGCACAGGTTTTCCGACAGCATTTTGTAGTACACCTGAAAGAATTTGCGCTCCAACCGTTGAATATTTGAAGTCACCAATGGGCTTTTTCCCACCCAATAAATCCAGTCCCGCTTTCGTCCAATCTTCGCTTCCATATACTTTTGTATAGGGCTCTGATTTGTATTTATAGGGTGCCGTCATGGTCAGTATGTTTTTCAAGGTGATGCTTTGGATGGTCTTTTCACCTCTCTTCATTGTATAGTCGGGGAAAAATTCTAATATCTTCTGGTCTACGCTCTTGATGTATCCCTGATCTATAGCCATTCCGATGAGGATTGAGGTAATGCTCTTCGTTACGGAAAAAAGGTGGAGGGTATCTGTTTCCTTGTAGCCATCAAAATACTTCTCATAGATGAGTTTTCCGCTTTTTTGTATTACAAGGCCTGCGGTATTGCTATATTTGGCCTCAATTTCTTGAATCAATGCAGTATCGTTCATGGTATCGATTTCTCCTTAATGTTGGTTGATTACATCGATGTATGAATGATTGTAAGTTGATTAAAAATATTTTTCAAGAGGTATTTTAAAATTTTTTGTAGAAGATATTTGTTTAAGATGATAATGAAAAATAGTGGCATAAATTCATATGGAAAAAAATCTTGACGGGTTTTTGTTAAAATGTTATAGTTTGTAAAAAAATGGAAGGGTGTTTCGTTCAGCTGCAAGGCATATAAACGCACTACAAAATCGAACAGAACTTTAAATTAAGAAAGGCTGATTTTATGAAAAAGATTATCGGAACGATGATAGGTTTTTATTTCATTGTTTTTTTCTTTGCTGGTCCTATTTATTCTTTTATATTCCCCTGGGGCGGAGTAGGGGAAACACATTTGCATCCGATTTATTTTGGGCTAATTGTTCTAAGCGTACTTATTGTTATTTGTACAAGCATGATTACTGAAGAAATTAGAGATTTAAAACAGGAATTAAAACAGGAATTAAAACAGGAATTAATGAAAATATCTGATCATGATGAAGAAGAGAAATAGATTTAGTACCATAATAGGTTCTGTGTTTGACAATAAAGAAATATAAAAGATAGAAAAAGCCTGTGCCCATTCAGTAGGCACAGGCTTTTAAAAATCAATCCAAATTACTTTCCAATTTTTGAGCAAAGTACCTTTACACGGTCGAATTCATCGGTGATTTCCTTTTCGGGTGCTTTGGTCAAAAGGCTTACAATGATGATAGCAGCCATAGAAACCAAAAATGCGGGGAGCAATTCGTAAATATTCCAAGCGCCGCCCATAGGTCTAACGAGGTATTTCCAAATGAATACCATAGCACCGCCGGCAATCATACCTGCCAAAGCGCCTTGCTTATTGGAACGTCTCCAGAACAATGCGGTTAAAACTACAGGGCCGAATGCGGCACCAAAGCCCGCCCATGCAAAGGAAACAATGGCAAAGACGGAGCTTGCGGGATCTCTGGCGATAAATGCCGCAATGATCGAAATGATAACAACGGAAAATCTGGCTACGTTCATGGCCTTTTTTTCAGACATCTTTACGCCAAAGAAGCTTTGCAGCAGGTTATGTGAAACGCTGGAGGAGGCTGCCAAAAGCTGAGAATCGGCGGTGGACATGGTTGCCGCCAAAATACCTGCCAAGATAACGCCTGCAAGCAGAGCTGAAATAGCACCGTTTTGACTTAATAAATTTGCCACCTGAACAATAATGGTTTCCGAGCCGGAGCCTTCCAAAACAGGAATAGCACCAACCTTTGTCATACTATAGCCAACAACGCCGATAAAGATTGCAACAATCATGGAAATGACTACCCAAACGGTTGCAATACGGCGTGAAAGGGTTAATTTTTGGGTATCCTCGATTGCCATAAAGCGCAGCAAAATATGGGGCATACCAAAATAGCCCAATCCCCAAGCCATTGTGGAGCAAATGGTTAAAAACCCATAAGGTGAAGCGGAATTTTCGGAAATGCTATACATTGCGTTCATACTTAAGTAACCGGGCAGAGCCTTTGCGTTTTCCATTACGGAATCCAAACCGCCTGCAACCTGAATGCCAAAAATGACTACAACAAACAAAGCAATCGTCATAACAATACTTTGAATCAGGTCGGTTGTGCTTGCTGCGGAGAAGCCGCCTGTTGCTGTGTACCCAACAATTACAATGGCACTGATAATCATAGCCACCTGATAGTTTACACCGAAAAGGCTGCTGAAGAGCTTGCCGCAAGCTGCAAAGCCCGAAGCGGTGTAGGGGATGAAGAAAATAATAATGACCACTGCGGCAATACACATCAGAATATTTTTATCATCTCTGTATCTTCTGGAGAAGAAATCTGGCAGGGTAATTGAGTTGTGTGCCTCATGCGTATAAATACGGATACGTTTTGCCACGAGCAACCAGTTAACATAAGTGCCGATTGCTAAGCCGATTGCTGTCCATGCGGGGTCGGCAATACCTGAAAGGTATGCCACACCCGGCAAGCCCATTAAAAGCCAGCTGCTCATATCAGAGGCTTCTGCACTCATTGCCGTTACAAAGGGGCCGAGCTTTCTGCCTCCCAGATAAAAATCACCTACATTTTCGTTCTTTTTGGACCAGTAAATGCCGATTGCGACCATAGCGATTAAATAAATCGTAATGGCAATCATAATACATATTTTTGCTGATGTCATAAGTTCAAATCCTTTCTTTTTCAGTTAAGGCGTTTTTGAGAAAACTTCAGATTTTTTGTGTGTCGTATAAAAATGATTGCAAATTTGTTGAAAAGTCCGATGTTATTCGCTCACAGCTTGGATTTTTCAAACCTTAAAAGCTTAAAATATAAATCTGAAAGAATGCGTTTTCAGAAACACTCCAGTCAATGCAAAAGATTATATCATACAATTCATAAGACTAAAATACAGAATAAAGTATAGACTTTATATTGCACTAAAAATAAAAAAATAGCCAAGAACCCTTTTGATTAAAGTGATTTTTGACTAGACGCTTAATTGTATTCTTTTCATTCCAAAAATAATATTTAAGATAAAGTGTCTTTTTTTGACCGAAAGCCTGCCAAAAAAAGCGGCATCATTTGCTTGGCATATTGACAAAGCGAGTATTCCCCATTGCAAATACACCAGTCATAAATCAATGCCCTTTCACACAAAGCGTATGCTTTTACGAATTCATTTACGGAAACATCAGAGCGCAAATCCCCCTTTTGCTGACCCTCTGCTGTAATTTGACGCAATAATTTATAATAAACCCGATTATGATCTAAAAGGTGCTTTTGTCCGCTAGTAACAAGTTGGGAGGAATATAATCTTGCCAGCAAATCCATTGAAATGCTGTTGTCAATCATACGAAACAGCTCTTGATTTAAAAACATTAGCCGATCAAAGCTGTCCGTTTCCCCCTCAAGCTGCGGAATTAATTCATGATATTTATTGTCAAACAAATCCGAAAGAGTACCTAAAAGCGTATCCTTTCCGCCAAAATAATGATAAAAGGAACCTTTTGAGGTTCCCGATGCCTCAACAATTTCTTCAATCGTTGTGGCGTCATAGCCTTGTTCATAAAACAGCTTCCATGCCGCCGCAATGATTTTGCTTTTTGTGTTGCGGCTGTTCTTTTTCCCCATGTTGTTCCTCCCTTCATGCTAAGGAAACACCACACAATTCCTATCGGATGATTTGCGTACGCATCTGTTTGCAGTTTTTCTGTCAACCTGCACAGCTGGGCACGCAGAATGCTGCGGTATTACCCTAAATCTTTTTCCATTTTAAGCTTTCCAAATCATGTTCTCGTATTGCCTTTACAAGTCGTTGGCTGAAATCCTCAGCCATAATATCCGTTGCATCCAAAAGCTCCAACCCGAGCTCATGGGCACGCTGATAGGTGCCTGTATAGATTTTTTTTTCCTTGCCGTAGGTAACAATGATACCTTTTGAAAACCAGCCGCCCAGCCGTTTTTTTGCAATCAAAAGCTCATTGAGCGCAGCTGTATCCGCATCACGCAGCTTGCAGGAGATAAACACGGGCAGCGAATCGTCCATTAAAATGACGTCAATTTCGTTTCCGGCAACCGTAATGTTATCATAGGCATTCCAATCAATCATGGTGCCCAGCTTTACATCGTTAAACACACCTGCTTCCTTGGCAGAAATATAAACATAAAGCTCAAGCCAAACGCCAAAGCTGATACAATATTGCTTATCCTCAATCTCGGCAAAGGCGAATTGAACAGAATCTCCTTCTATGAGCAAATTTTGGATAAAACCCATTTCCTGAAATTTTTCCAAAATTTCCCGATCGGGATAAACAGCCTTGTCGTTTTTCATATGTATGTTCCACTTGCTTTGCATAAAAAGCTCGTGAGGCAAGGCTCTTGCCGCAACGGTTTGCAAAAAACTGCAAGTGTATTTCCATTGAAAAAGGCGTTCAAACAAGAACAGAGCCATTTCCCGAATGGCAGGGAAACGCTGTGCAGAGGGCGGACGATGGGATTCGCCGATAAAACAGGCACCCTTTGCATCAATGAAATCTTCCAAAGTCAAGGACACAGTTTTCTCTACCAAACTGTCATCTGTTAAATTTGTGATGCGTTTTTTCACAAGATCCGTGTGCAAAAGGGGTAGATTTAATGTCATTCCTGCCTTATATCCTGCAAGAAGCATCAACTCACTGCCGCCTGTTAAATCCAGTGCGCATTCTTTAAGCCCACTGCGGTTAATGGTGCGGGTAATTTGGCGGAATATTTTATCAACAGATGAAATATCAATGGGGTAGTGCTCCAGTGTAATACCTGGGATATTCCGTTCCAGACATTTTTTTAATGCGGTAAAAGCCATCGTATCCTGCATTGCAGCATCATAAAAATAAATGACTTTTTTTGGCCGCAGGGTTAAGGGTGCCACAATGTTTTTCAAAACATCCTTATCATAAAACTCAATGAGAAGCTCCAGCGGAACCATCTCCCTTCAAAATCTGCTTATATTCATAAGATTATTTTTCAAATTCTTCTACAATGACTTTTTCTTCAAACTTGATATCCGATTCCGGCTCTTTTTTATCCCTGTTGCCAAAAATTGCGCCGAAGTTCAGCTTGCTTGCTACGCCGGGTGCCATATCAATCAGCTTGCTGACGGCATCCTGATTTTTGATATTTAGGGTCTGAACACTTCCGTTTTGGATGACAAGAACGGCAGAGGGCGTGATTTTTGCACCCACACCGCCAGCGGCGTTCACATTTTCCTTTGCGCCTGCCCCTGCGCCCACTGCTACTTCAATCAGCGGCAAAAGGGTTAAATCTCCAATCACAATTGCTTCACCTACTACGGTTTTAGTAGAAACCAAATCTTCAATTTTATTAAAAAGTACATCTACGGATTCTTTGAAATCTTTACCCATTCTGCTTTCTTCCTTTCCAAAGTTTGATTAAAATTCTACGTACGGGCTTTGTCCAAGCAAATGCCAAAAGACTATACATAAAATAGCCCATAAGCAGCTTTCCCTTTATGTTTATTTCTATATCCTCCGCCACAAGGCGTGTGAAATCAGCTTTGACTTGAATGTTTTTACCAAATTTAGCAGCCAGAATGCCAATCAGTCCCATCAGGTATCCTGTGTAATGCGGCTCGCCCAACCCCAACGTGGCTTTGAGCATAAGTTGATTGGGCAAAATGCCTTTGATGAGGCGTTTCAGCAATTTTTTTACTGCATGGAATATTTCGTGCTTTCCCTCTATTTCTTGGAATTTGTTCCAATAGGAGCGGAGCTTGTCTGTTGTTGAGGTGCATTCGTCATCCTCCTCAGCTTCCCCCAAGAAGAATGCTTCATCTTCTGCTTCCCATGCAATATCAATGGGTTTTTCTTGGATTTCAGAAACCTTTACACGCCGTACCCTTGGCTTTTGAGGAGAAGGCTCCTCTTTGACTGCTTCTGAAGCGGGAGGCGGTTCTTCTTGCAAAAGCGGTGCCTGAGGAATGGATGGTGTTTCCTGCTCCCCTTTGAAAGGCACAGGTTCAGCCATATAAATGCCTTCTGTGGGTTGTTTTTTTGGAGTAACCTTTTCTCTGGCAACCACTGCACCTGTTTTTATTGGCTGGTGACTTGGCTTGGGTTTCTTTCTTCGCACCCTTTTTTTCTTTTTTTTGCCCGACAGCGTAAACCATAGCATTTTTACAGTGATTTGCGGTTCGCTTCCGTAAACATAGCTTCCGCTGATGCGAATCAGCCCAAACAGCCAATGCACAGCAAAATCGCCTTTGAACGCATCCTTTTTTTCGCCCGCAAGGCGGTACTTCAGCGGACTGATCAAAACCACTGCAATGATGAAAAGGAGCAGCAGAAGAATGCCCAAAAGCAAAAACCCTATGAACTTTAATACAGCCAATAGTATGCCTAACATATTATTCCCCTGTCTTCATTCGTTTCGCCAAAAACCAAGATAAACTCCAGACGATTATGGCACCTGCTAAAAATAGTCCTGCAATCCAAAAAGCGGTATCCCGAAAAAATCCTTCGGGAACAATGTTGATTAATAAATCGGTTTTGGGGTTTAAAATCCAATCATCGTTGTTAAAAAACAAATGGTGAAATAGCGTAAAATACCGATTGAAATTATGAACCATGAGCGCAACCAATAGCCCCGTAAAGGCGAAAAATACAGCAATGCCCCATTGAATTCCATAAAATAGGCAATAACCTTTTTTGAAATACAGCAGGATTCCTATGGAAAGCACTGTAAATATGATTGCCCCAAGGCGCAGCTGCTTTGCTTCGATAAATAATTTTTGCACATCTGCCATATGCCGTTTTTCTTTGGTATTAAAAAATTCTCTCTCAGTGTTTTGGAGTTTTGTATAGATTACTAAATCGGCACGGTCACCCTTTAAATAATCCATCATTTCATGGGTTACCGTCAGCAAATCATCCATTTCAATGCCGATTGCATCGGTCACTTCATATTTTTCATATTCTTTTTCAAAATAACCGCCCTTGTAGTATGACACATACTCTACAGAGCTGATTAATAAAACAACCATAAGCGCAAGTCCGCTTAAAACACCAAGGAGTTTATACCACAACGTCATTTAAAATCCCTTCTATCCATGTACTTGGATTTGATAAATCTTTTTGTTCCTTCACGGCTTCCTCAAGGATATAAGCCATCAGGTCATAGGTTTCCCGTCTGCCGTTTGCAACACCAATGATGATGCCGTCGGCGGGACGAAACCTTCCCTTGCATAATTGCCAGGACGAAACCAATTCATACCGATTTTTTGCATGAATGAAAAGAATGCAGTAAAGACGTGGCATAGGAATATTTTGCTTTAAGGCATATACCACTGTTTCCAAATCGCTGATATTTTCAGCTACAAATAAGTCTTGCGCAAACCGCATTCGCTATCGCCGCCCTTCCTTCCATTTCTTAGCAATAGTATAGCAGATTCAAACCAAAAAGAAAATATGCAATAAACAGCACCCAATCGTGAGGGTGCTGTTTATTGTACAAACAAGCCTGTTTTCCTGTGTTTGGCTTAGCGAAGCTCTGCTTCGAGCTTATCTAACTGCTGATAGGGGTAGTTCTGTAACAATTCTTTATACTGGGGAGTTGTTAACCCGGGGGTTTGAGTGTAAATTGCAATTTTTTCGTCCAGATTCGCCTGTATAAATTTTAATTTCAGTTTGGAAAATTCATCTTTATTCAAATCATCTCGTCCTCTCTCTTTTTTCTTTTTAAAAACTTCGCTAAGTCCCATGAAAAACAGGAACCCTGCAAATATTTTTCGCAGTAAATCGGCATTCAAGGAAACTGCCAAAAAGGAACCTGCCGCCGCTGCGGCAAGACCGAATAATGCAAGCGGCTTTGCGGTTTTCCAAAGAACATTTTTATTTTTTGTATGCGTAATCAAGGCAACCACAGCGGTAGGGATAAAGTAAATTAAATTAACACCCTGTGCTTGGTGCTGATCCAAATGTAAAATCAAAATTAAAGCAGGAATCAATATAGTTCCGCCGCCGATGCCCATGCCGCTGATAATGCCGGAAAGAAAGCCGATTACCAAAACCCAAATCATAATATCATCCTCACTGCCGCCGCAATCATAAATAACCCAAAAATACGATGTAACCAAATGCCGCTGATTTTTGATAACAGCCTTGCGCCAACAAATCCTCCTACAATGCCCCCTGCTGAAGCCCATAGGGCAATCTGCCATGGCACATCCGTTTTCCAACAATAAATAACGAGCGAGAGCAGCGATAAGGGCAGAATAATGCTGATTGCAGTAGCGTGTGCCTTATGCTCCTCAACACCAAGAAAACGCTCCATAGAGGGTACAACAATCGTACCACCGCCGGAACCAAATAATCCGTTTGCAAAGCCGGTGATAAGACCAATGGCTATTTGTGTTCCTTTTTTTTGCATCAAAATGACACCGCCTTTCTTTTCCTAGTATGGCGAAAAATACCTGTAATATGTATCGCATCAAAAAAAAATTGAAAAGAAATGATTTTCCCAAAATGGGTTTTTCAAAGGGTGTCGACTGCGTCGACACCCCATGACCTTGAAAAACTTTTTATGCCATTTTGATTAGCTTGCAACGGTTGCTGTGCTGTTGTTGAGCGAATTGTTCACAGTACTGCCTGCGTTTGCAATGCCGTTGCCTAAATCTGTAGCGTCATCGCGCAAGGTGTTCCCGACAGAAGTATCATCTGTCAAGGGTCTGCCGCTATTGACGCCATAGCCATCCCAATATGCTGCGCCGCCGCTTGTGGTATACGTTCCTGCATTATATCCGTCATAGGCAGTACCATCGGTGTCATAATTATTATAGCCATAGCTATTCGCACCATAACCATAACCATCGGTTGCGCCGCCTAAGTTATTCGCAGATGTACCACAGCCGCCAAAAGCGAGCATCATAATTGCTGCGAATGCAATGAAACAACTTTTTTTCATAACAAATACCCTCCCTTATGCAAAAAAATTTTGTTGCCTTTATATTGTCTGACGGAAACCGAAAAAAATCCTTCATTTTCGTTGGCATTACGGGAAATTTTTGGCATAAATGCGGATAGAAGGGCAGGTGAAAACCTGATAAAATGTAGCTTAATCATTGAATGATTATGAAAAAGCAAAAATTTGGTATGAAATTTTGAAAAAAACATATGGTAGCTGATGAGTGTTTTTATCGGATTGTATTTTTTGAAGCACAGCATTTATTTTGAAGCAAAAAAGGAGCTGGCAGTATGTTCAAAAGCAGAAAAAGTGGTATTCTTCTACACCTTTCGTCCATTCCATCTCCCTTTGGCATTGGTGATTTAGGCAAGGATGCCTATCGTTTTATAGAAACCTTAGCGTCAGCAAAGCAAACCTTGTGGCAGATTTTGCCTCTTTGCCCCGTGGATGGCAGCGGCTCGCCTTATCAAAGCACATCGGCTTTTGCAGGAGAATCGCTTTTTATCAGCCTGGAGCTTTTGGCAAAGGAGGGGCTTCTTTCACAAGAGGAAGTGGAGCAGGCAGAGCAGGCGCCCTTTGCCAATACAGATTATGCGGCGGCAAGGAGGCTGAAAATCCCTTTATTGCAAAAGGCTTTTCGGAATTTTTGTCTGAAAACACCGCCGTTGGATTACAATGCTTTTTTGCGGAAAAATCAATATTGGCTGGAGGATTATGCGCTTTTTATGGCGGCAAAAGCATATTTCACGCAGCACAGAGCGCAGGATGCGGAGGGACTTTTGGAATTTCTCCATGAAACAAAGGGATTTTTGCCCGAGGAGAAAGGGAAAGCCTATTTTTATGCAGCCGCATGGTGCTCCTTTCCAAAGGAAATGAGGGAGCGAAAGCCCCAAGCCTTAGCAGAATGGACAGAGGCATTAAAAAATGAAATACAGTGGGAGTGCTTTTTGCAATATTTATTTCATAAGCAGTGGCACCAACTGAAAACCTTTGCCAATGAAAATGAAATTCAAATCATCGGGGATGCCCCTATTTTTGTTTCCTACGACAGTGCCGACGTTTGGGCCAATCAGAAGGCCTTTCGGCTCAACAGCTGTGGCTTTGCCACTGTGGTGGCTGGTGTTCCGCCCGATTATTTCAGCGAAACGGGGCAGCTGTGGGGAAATCCTCTTTATCATTGGAAATATCACGAAAGAACAGACTTTCAATGGTGGATTTGCCGTATCCGCAAAGCCTTGGAGGATGTGGACCTATTGCGCATAGACCATTTTCGTGGGTTCGAGTCTTATTGGGAAATTCCTTTTGAGGCGGAGGATGCCCGAAGCGGAAAGTGGGTAAAAGGGCCGGGAAGCAAGCTGTTTCATAAACTGAAGAAGGAGCTTGGAGAATTACCCGTGATTGCCGAGGATTTGGGGATTATTACCCCAGAGGTGCAAAAGCTCAGAGAAAAAACGAGATTTCCGGGAATGCGTATTTTGCAGTTTGCCTTTGGCGGGGACGAGAACCATCCTTATCTGCCCCATTCCTATGAGAAAAACACCGTGGTATACACAGGCACTCATGATAATAATACTGCCATAGGCTGGTATCAAAATGCAGCGGAAAAGGAAAAAGACCATTTTCGCCGTTATATGAATGTTACAGGAGAAGCACCGCATTGGGAGATGATTCGCCTTGCCTTCTCCTCACCTGCCCAAGTAGCAATTATTCCGCTACAGGATGTATTGGGGCTTGGCGAGGAATATCGTATGAATTTGCCGGGAACAGCCGAGGGGAATTGGGCCTTTGCCTTTCAATGGGATATGTGGGATGAGGGGTGTTTGGAGGGGCTGAAATACCTTTCCCTTTTGTTTGGCAGAAACTGTGGTTAGGGAAACGCTGAGTATTTACGTGTGCACATATAATCGGAAAAATTCCTCGAGCATCTGCACACCTTCCATGAAATTAGCGAGTCCATAGAATTGCTTTCTTTGCTCATTTATGCTAAAGTTAAGTCTGAATTAAGATACAGAACCCTATCATTTTAGGAGGAAATAAATTATGTGCGGTATTTGTGGGTTTACAGGCCGTTTGGCTACATCTGAAGAAATTTTGGAAAACATGAAAAATAAAATCATTCACCGTGGGCCAGATAGCGGCGGTTCTTACATCGATGACGGTGTTTCCATGGGTTTTCGCCGTTTGAGCATTATTGATTTGGAGGGCGGTCATCAGCCTATTTATAATGAAACAAGGGATATGGTCATTACCTTTAATGGAGAAATTTATAATTATCAGGAATTAAGGGAAGATTTGATTGCCAAGGGGCACGTTATGGGCAGCAATGCCGATACGGAGGTGCTTTTGCATGGCTATGAGGAATATGGCGAGGATTTGCTCCCCATGCTTCGGGGAATGTTTACGTTTGTGATTTGGGATGCCAAAAATCAAACGCTTTTTGGAGCGAGGGATTTTTTCGGCATCAAGCCTTTTTACTATGCCTTACAGGATGGGCAGATGATTTATGGTTCCGAAATCAAGAGCATTTTGGAATATCCCAATTTCAAAAGGGCCGTAAACAACGAGGCATTGGAAAACTATCTGACCTTTCAGTACAGTGTTTTGCCCGAAACGTTTTTCAAGGGTGTGTTCCGCTTAATGCCCGCTCATTGCTTTACCTTTAAAAATGGAAAGCTGAAAATCAAGCGTTATTGGGAGCCGAAATTCCAAAATGATGAAAAAAAATCACTGGATGAATTTATTGAAGAAATTGACACTGCCATGCAGGATTCTGTGAAAAAGCATAAAATCAGCGACGTTGAGGTTGGTTCGTTCCTTTCCAGCGGTGTGGACAGCTCCTATGTTGCCGCATCGTTCCATGGGGATAAGACCTTTACTGTAGGCTTTGATTATGAGAAATATAACGAAATTGATTTTGCTAAGGCGTTATCGGAAAAAATCGGGATTGAAAATCACAGCAAGCTCATTACAACGGAAGAATACTGGGAAACCCTGGGCAAGGTGCAATATCATATGGACGAGCCTTTGGCGGATCCCTCTGCCATTGCATTGTATTTTGTAAGCCAAACAGCGGCAAAGTACGTTAAGGTTGCGTTAAGCGGCGAGGGTGCGGACGAATTTTTCGGCGGATATAATATTTATCGTGAACCTCATGATTTGCGCCCCTTAACCCGTTTGCCCCGACCCATTCGGCGAAGCTTGGGGGCAATTGCAAAGCGTTTGCCGAAAATGAAGGGCAAAAACTACCTCATTCGTGGAAGTAAGGATTTGGAGGAACGCTTTATCGGCAATGCCTTTATGCTGACGGAGGAAGAACGGGAGCGTATTTTGAAAAAACCCACTGGAAAATATCATCATACACTTTTGACAAGACCCTTTTATGATAAGGTGAAGGATCAGGATGATGTGACCAAGATGCAGTATATAGACATTCATTTTTGGTTAATCGGGGATATTTTGCTGAAGGCAGACAAAATGAGCATGGCGCATTCCCTGGAGGTTCGTGTTCCATTTTTGGACAGGCTTGTTTTTGATGTTGCCCGTACGATTCCCACAAAATATAAGGTGAATGAGGAAAACACAAAGTATGCCATGCGTCAGGCGGCGCACCGTTATCTGCCCGATATGGTTGCGGAGAAAAAGAAGCTCGGCTTCCCTGTCCCCATTCGTATTTGGCTGAAAGAGGACAAGTATTATCATATGGTGAAAGAGTCATTTACCTCCAAGGCGGCACAGGAATTCTTTAAAACAAATGAAATTGTAAAATATCTGGAGGAGCACAGAGAAGGAAAAGAGGACAACAGCCGTAAAATTTGGACAATCTATATGTTTTTGGTATGGCATAAGCAATATTTCGAGGAAACAGCATAATTAAAAAATTGAGCACAGCTTATGGGGGACGAATTTGAAAAATTCTAATCATACAGCATAGCTTTTGTGTAACGTGTTAAAAGAAGTAATTCTTGTATGATTAAGAATTACTTTTTTTTTGTAAAATTATGAAAGTATGCCCTAACTGTGTATCTAGTGTTTACATTGTGCATTTTAGATTTTGTATATAAGACCCCATTTTAAACATAATAAATATATTAAAATTAAAGGAGTGTTTAAAATGGGTTTAGTAACAAAGGGAAAAAATAGTAATCAAACGTGTATCGATACCTGTAATAGATGTGCGCAGGCCTGCAATGAATGTTTTGAGGCTTGCCTCAATGAGCCTGACTTAAATGCAAGAAAAAAATGTGTAAAGATGCTTGTTGAGTGTGCAAAAATGTGCGAAATGTCAACTGGAATTATGTCCATGAATGGAAAATTTGCAAAAGAGCATTGTAATATGTGTGCGAAAGTATGTGACGCTTGTGCGCAAGAATGTGAAATGTTTAAAGATGAGCATTGTCAAAAATGTGCGCAAGAATGCCGTACTTGTGCTGATGAGTGTAGAAAAATGGCTTGTATGTAGTAGCTTGCAAAAAGCAGTTAGAAACATTGTTATGTTTCTAACTGCTTTTTATAGTTCAATTGACTCTGTGTTTTGGATGTCAGTTTGTGTAGCTTCGCCTGGTTTTGATTGTTTCTTCCAGTTGATTTCGGTGATGATTACCGCAGAAAAAACAATCAGCCCGCCAATTAAAGTCCTTAGCGTAAAAGGATCTCCATAGAGAAATACACCGAAAATAAAGCCAAACAAACTCTCTAAGGAAAGGAGAATTGCGGCGTGGGCGTCTGATGTAAATTTCTGGGCCACGTTTTGCAAAGTAAAGGCAACGGCAGTGCTCACAGTTGCCAAATATGCCAGTGCCAACACTCCCCGCATGGGAAACGAAGGGGGGAAATCCCCAAAAAGTAGAGCTGCAATCAGGGAAAAAACCCCTGTAGCAAGGTATGAGAAAAAGGACATCCCAATAGGGTTGCATTTTCCTGCAAAAATTCCTGTCAAAACAACGAAAATTGCATAGGCAACGGAGAAGCCTAAAGAAAGACCATCCCCCAATTCTATGCTCAATGAGCCGTTCAAAGAAATCAGTCCAATCCCAATCAGAACCAGAGTTCCTGCAAAAAAGGCTCTTGTTTCCGGACGTTTTTTCAGGATAATCCAAGAAAAAAACGGCACCATTGCCGCATACCCCGCCAATAGAAAAGCTTGCTTTGATGGCGTTGTATATTTTAGGGCAATGACCTGTAAAGGCATGGCCAAGAAAAAGAAGATACCCAAGATAAGTCCGTATTTGATTTCCGCTTTCGTGCTGCGCCTTATCGTCCTGCTAAAGAACAGAAATGTGACGAGGGCCGCCGCCAAAAATCGTATCGTTAAAATATAAAAGGTACTGAAATAGTTCACTGCAATATCTCCGGCAATAAATCCGCCTCCCCAACAGATTGCTGCCAGAAACAAGGCACAGTCGGCCAAAAAGACTTTCTTTTTATCGTTCATGTTTCCCCTCATCTCTACTTGTTTTTCAGAAACCATTCTCACTATATCATCCTGCATCTGTAATATCAATCATTATTGTGTGAAGTGGATAAGTCCTGCGGAAGGGTTTTGTTTTAGGGCATCGCCACACAGTTCCAAGCTGATGGTTTGCGCACCCATCTGGGTGCATCTTTTCCCTCAGTCTGCACAGCTGGGCCCGCAAAATGATGCGAGATTGCCTTAGATGGAATTTTCATTATCGGATATTTTTTCTCTTTGCAAGAATGGCTATGGCAGGAGGGCTTAGGTTGTGATATAGTTAAATAATGGGAAATAGCTTAAATTCAAAAGGCTTGATTTGGAGCGCAAAAACCAAACAAATTGTTTTAAGGCAACACCGCACAATTCCCGACTGACGCTTTGCACGCATATCTGGACACCCAGAATGATGCGAGATTGCTTTGAAATTGCCGTGGCTTTACTTTACAGTATAAAAAGGAGGTATTTTATGAAATTTCAATACTATATACCAACAAAGGTACTTTTCGGGAGTGGACAGCTGAATAGGCTTCACAAGCAAAAGCTGCCGGGAAAAAAGGCGTTAATCGTAATTTCCAGTGGAACCTCGGTGAAAAAATTTGGTTATTTGGCAAGGGTGCAAGAACAGCTTGACAAGGCAGGGGTTTCCTATGCAGTATTCGATAAAATACTGCCTAATCCCATTGAGGCTCACGTGACGGAAGGGGCGGAATTTGCAAAAAGAGAAGGCTGTGAATTTGTGATTGGCTTAGGCGGCGGTTCTATCATCGATTCAGCAAAGGCAATCGCTGTGATGGCGACCAATGAGGGGAACATCTGGGACTATATTTTTGGTGGGACAGGCGGCAGAAAGATGCCGAAAAATGCACCGTTGCCCATTATTGCAATCACAACGACCGCAGGAACGGGCACAGAAGCCGACCCTTGGGCGGTGATTACGCACCAAGACAGAAACGAAAAAATCGGTTTTGGGTACGATGCAACCTTCCCTGTGCTTTCGATTGTTGATCCGGAGCTGATGCTGACGGTTCCTGAAAAACTAACGGCATATCAAGGCTTTGATGCGTTGTTCCACAGTACGGAGGGGTATTTGAATAAAAATACGAATCCGCTGAACGATATGTATGCGTTAAAGGCGATTGCATTGATTGGGAAATATTTGCCAACGGCGGTAAAGGATGGTCAAAATTTAGAGGCACGTGAAAATGTCGCCTTGGCAAATACCCTTTCGGGGATGTCTGAAAGCATTGGCGGCTGTATTTCCGAGCACGCAATGGAGCATCCTTTAAGCGGGCATAATCCGAAGCTTGAGCATGGGGCGGGGTTGATTATGCTTTGTGAGGCATATTATGCATACTGGGCTGAGAGCGGTGCTGTGAATCAGCGGATGATAGATATGGCGAAAGCGTTAGGCAAAGAGGATGCCACAAAGGGGGAGGATTTTGTTGCAGCATTGCATGAATTAATCGCTCAATGTGGTGTGGACGATTTGAAAATGTCAGATTACGGGATCAGAAAAGATGATCTTACTATGTATACCAAGGCGGCTTTTGAAACAATGGGCGGATTATTTCAGGCTGATCCTGCGGAAATGTCCTTTGAGGACTGCTTGAAAATTTACGAAAAATCATATCAATAAAAGAAAAAGGGTGGCTGATTACAGCCACCCTTTTTTGAGTACAAAAAGACCTTGGGCTTTGCCCAAACCCACTTGCTTTTTGAAAAAAGCAAGACCAAAAACTTTTATAGAACCCGCATTCTATGCGGGTTTAGCAGGGTAAAGGGTGCAATGGCGAAGATGTGCCATCTTTCCGTAGGACAGCTTTGCGTAGCAAAAGTGAGTGGCCCAAACCCACTTGCTTTTTGAAAAAAGCAAGACCAAAAATTTTAATTAGAAACCCGCATATTTATGCGGGTTTCTAAGGGGTCAAGGGTTCAACCCTTGTGGGTGTTTGAGGGCAAAGCCCTCAAGGTCTTGCCTTTGTCTTCAGTCTAGGGTGTTTGAGGGCAAAGCCCTCAAGGTCTTGCCTTTTACACATTAAAACGGAATAAAACCACATCACCGTCTTTGAAAACATATTCCTTGCCTTCAGAACGAAGCAAACCCTGCTCTTTTGCGGCTGCGTTGGAACCCGTACGTATTAAGTCGTCATACGCAACAACCTCTGCACGGATAAAGCCTCGTTCAAAATCGCTATGGATTTTACCTGCCGCCTGCGGCGCTTTCGTGCCGTTTACAATTGTCCAAGCACGAGTTTCCTGCGGTCCTGCGGTTAAGTAGCTGATTAAGCCAAGAAGCTTATAGCTTGCCGCAATTAGGCGGTCAAGACCACTGCTGTCTACGCCCAATTCCTCTAAAAATTCTTTTTTATCCGCTTCGTCCAAATCGGAAATTTCCTCCTCGATTTTCGCACAAAGCACAAATACCTCACTGCCTTCATTTTTCGCATAATCCCGCACCTTTGCTACAAAAGGATTGGTTGCGCCGTCATCAGCCAGATGTTCTTCCAGCACATTTGCAGCGTACAATACAGGTTTTGCGGTAAGCAGTGTAAGGGATTCTACAAAAGCCCTATCGTCGGGTGTATCCAATTCCACTGCTCTTGCAGAAATTCCCTGCTCTAAGGACTCCTTCAATATTGCAAGTATATCCATTTCGTGCTGTAAGGATTTATCTGCCTTTGCCATTTTTCCTGTTTTCGCAATACGGCGGTCTAAAATCTCCAAATCGGAGAATACTAATTCTAAATTAATGGTTTCAATATCACGAATGGGGTCGACTGAACCATCAACGTGTACAACGTTGGTATCCTCAAAACAGCGGACAACATGGACAATGGCATCCACCTCACGAATGTGTGAGAGGAATTTGTTTCCCAAGCCTTCACCTTTGCTTGCGCCACGAACTAAGCCTGCAATATCGACAAATTCGATGACTGCGGGAACGATTTTTGTGGAGGAATGGATTTCTGCCAATTTTGTTAAACGCTCATCGGGAACGGTTACAATGCCTACGTTGGGATCGATGGTGCAAAAAGGGTAGTTAGCCGCTTCTGCTTTTCCTAATGTCATTGAATTAAACAAGGTGCTTTTGCCCACATTGGGCAGACCTACAATACCGAGCTTCATGTTATTCTTCCTTTCCATGGGTTGGACTCATACTGAAAACATTATAGCGAAAACGTAATCGCTTGGCAAGGAAGAAGTATCGAGCACCTTATTTTTTTCGAGGAAAAGCAGCCAAAATGGCTAAAAACATAAAAACAACGGTACTAAAAATGCAAAATTGTCGTGCCTCGTTTTTTGTAATATAAATTCCATTTTCGGGTGCTGCGTGGATATCCTTAACAGCAATGCGATAGTGCTTTCTTCTTTTGGGTTCCATTTTCTCAGCTCCTTTTCATTTTTTTTTATTTTCTGTAAATAGTATAACCATTTTTAAGGCAAAATTCAAAGATTTCAGCCATAACTTGCTTTTCATAAATCCATTTTTTCTTGACATACTAAAGAAAAAGGGAGGCGCGAAAAATGTGGAAAAAACTGTGCATGATGTTAATGGCAATCTATATATGCAGCGGCTGTTCAACAACAGCAGTCGAAAATAATCTATCCGGCGTGCATTTTGTCAAGGCGGATGACAATATAGGGGAAAAAACTGCGAAAGAGCGTGCACAGAGCATTAAGGCACTGCTTCACCAAATGAATGGGATTACGGGAAATGCCGTGGTTGTAGAAGGGCATACGGCAATTATCGGGCTGCGGCTAGAGGAAGGTATGCAAAACGAGGCATCCAGACTAACCAAGGAAGCGGACATTGCAGCAAGGGAAGCCGATGAATATATCAACAATACTTCAATCACAACCAATGAAAAAATTGTTTCTTTGATTGAAGAGATGGAGCGAAAAAGGACAGAATAGAAAGGAGGGAATTGTGGAAATTTATTCCAGAATTCCCTCCTTTCTAAAATAAGAAGGTTGCAAAAAAAATGGGTTTTTTGGCATTTTTACAAGAATAAGAGAAAAAAGATTTCTTTTTTTTGGTAATTTGCAAGCAATTAATAAATCCTTAAGAATGAAAAGGCTAGGCACACAAAAAAAAATATGATAAACTTGTCATTAAGAGTAAAATATGGAACTCCATAAGAATGAAGGGGGTAAATTCATGAAAAAGAAAATAGCGCTGACTTTGGCAGCGGTGATGGCATCTTCCTGTATGAGTACAACAGGTTATGCGGCAAATTTTAAGGATATTAATGATGTCCCTTGGGACGGCGCAAAAACGGTGATAAATTCCGTTGCGGATTTAGGACTGTTGAGTGGATATGAGGACGGTACGTTCCGTGCGGCAAATAGCGTTACATATTGTGAAGCAATACAAATGTTATATACTACTTTGAAAAAAACAGGGATAGCGAATCAGATGGATGCCACGGTTCAATTCAAATATGTTTCCTTTATGCAGGCATATAATATTCCCACTTGGGCACAAACAGCAGTTGCCTATGGTTTGGAAAACAGCATCATTACTACAGCCGATATGGCGAAGTTTATGAGTGGGAAAACCAGCAATAACGCAACTAGACAGGATGTAGCCAAAATGTTCGGCAATGCGTTGGCGATCCGCTATGATGTAGACAGGAGTGCAAAGACAGCTAACGGCTTTAATGATAATTATCGTATTTCTGATGACGCTATTATTTTAGTAGACCTTTTGGCACGCCTAGGCATCATAAGCGGCGACACCGGCAATAATTTTAATCCGACGAAAAATATTAACCGTGCGGAAATGGCCGTTATGCTAAACAAAACGTATGAATTGATTAAAAACGGCTTGGGAAATACAGGGACCATCTCTGCATTTGAGTATGATGGAAGCGGTTATCAAATGACCATTAAAACAGATATTGGGGATAAGTACTCCTTTTATGCAGTGCCTAATCTTGTTAAGGTTTACAGTGGTACCACTACGCAGGAATTGGCATTATCCCGCCTGAATACAGGGGACAAGATAAGCTTTGTTTATAATGGCGGTGCTTTGGAAACAATCCGTGTTTTGGAGGGCTCAACCACCCAGACGAAATATAATATTACGGGGTATATTACAAAAATATCGAGTAATGAAATAACCTTTGATAACGAGAATACTGGAGAAGCAGAAAAGCTGGAATTTGAAAGCGGCTGCCTGTTTTATTTGGACAACAAAAGCATCACCAAAACAAAGTTAGAAAATGAATTGGAAGAGAATTCCGCAAAATATGCTTATGCTGGAATCAATACCAAAACTACGGTGGAAAAAGGCAAGACCAGCAGCGGTAGCAGCACTCAGGTTGAAAATACCTATGTTACCGAGGTTTACGTTACCTTTTCTCAGGAATATACACGCACGGGTGTTGTTGATAACATGGAAAATACTTTTATCAACTATAAGCCCACGGATTCAAGCAGCACCAGTATCATCTATTTTGCTACGGGCTGTACCTATTTTATTGGGGAGAAGTCTGTTTCCGTGTCAGAAATGAAGTCGTTGGCAAACAGTGGTACGGTTTATGTAAAGATTACTGTAAATAAAGATGGAAAAGCAGCTAAAGTAGTCTTGTCTGAGGAAAGCTTTACCGCCGACAGCGCTAGTTCAGCGACAACTTATGAGGTAAACAATTTTACTGAATCTCTAGTGGTTTTGGATTCCGGCGATGACAACCTTACTTATAGATTTGGTTCAACAAACCCTGTATCCAATATTACGTTCTATACATGGGATACTGGCGATGATGAGTGGGTGACTACCAAGGTTTCCAGTGCGGAAAGCTACTTTGATACAAACGATAATGCGAATAAAACCGTTTATTGCCGAATTGAGTTTAACAGCGGCGGAAAAATCAATAAGGTTTATTTGTCTACAAAAAAATCTGCATGGTCTACAGGCAGTGATTCCTATACAGAGAGAAAAGCCGAGGTTGCATCTCTTTCGGGAAACACCTTGAAATTTAAAAATTCCACGGTAGCCTATACATTGCTAAGTCAGTATAATGTAAAAATTGCTGCAGGCAAGGATGTAGATGCACCTACAGGAACGGTTAATGGCAATCCGGTTAAATATCCTTTGATTATCAAGGGCTCGGAAGTAAGTTCCTTAACGGTATTCAGAAAAATGGCGGAGGCTGACGGAGTTACGCTTTATGCGGAAGTGCAAGCAGATAGCAACAATGTCATTCAATCCATTGAAGCAAGGCCCACTGCGGCTACTGGCAAGCTGGTTTCCTATGATATTGATGACAAAGAATTAGTGCTTAAAAGCAGTAATGGTAAAGAAATAACGTTTACGACAACAAAAAAACCCTCCACGGGAACCGATGATTATACCTATGAGGATATCGGAACATCAGGCTATATTGGCTCTGGCATTACCTTAAGCTTTGGCAGTGATGGTATTGTGGAAAAAATTGTAGTAGGTGATAATGCTTCTGAAAAGGGAACGATTAGCGTAAAAGGTGTTGCGGAATCCGCAACCGGCGGTTTGAAATTTGAGGGCAATTCCACGGTTTACACATGGATGAATAAATCGGATACGGATATTCATAATTTCAGCATGGAAACCACAGCCTTAGATCGTATACAGGAGGCAATAGACGATAAGGATATTACCATATACGCAGAGGTTCGTTTAACGGACAAGAATCAGGTTGAACGGATTAATGTTTACACCCAAGATGCAACCGGTGCATTCCAGGAATATGATGAGGATGCTGATACCGTACGAATTTTAACGGCTGATGGGAATAAGTTTACATTTAAAACTGTCAGCAAGCCCACGATTAGTATTGGCAGTATTTCGGCGGATAATTTAAACACCTTGGCAGTAGGCAAAACCGTAGAGCTTACGTTTAACAGTGACGGTTTGCTGAAGTCTGTAAAAGGCTGATTGAAGCAATAAAATTTCCCTCTGTTATTTTGGCAAAATGCCTTTGTAACAGAGGGGATTTTTGCAAAAAGCGAATGAAAGCTATAAATTGTCTTGATTAAAATAAAAAAACAAGGGAGCAAAAGCCCCCTTGTTTTTGATTGGTGCTTTAGCTCCAATAAACCACCAGCTCTGCTGGTGGAGTGAAATGCTTATAGCAGAAATAAACCTCCTTTGATAAGATTAAAGTGGTTCCCCAA
>RZZU01000012.1 GCA_009929735.1 Clostridia bacterium
TGCATTATTCCGCCGATAGGTGTTATGACAGGTGACTAAGCTGTCCACCATATTCGCAGAATATCCCTTTTACCGTTGGACACGGATTGATGTTTTGCTTTACTTGTGGTCATGGCATATTACACAGAACCACTGCTTTTAGAAGTCCATAGACTTATCGCTCCAACAAATTGTTGTTTACCCTTTGATATTATCTTGTTTACAAGGCAGAAAGCCTTGCAGGGGGTCTTGACGGTCTTACTTCGGTGCTTACTCAAGTAAAGCAAAAACTTCTATACCGATATTCAATTTTCAAGCTACAACGAGTAGATAGACTCTCTTAAGATTTATCCCTCTACTATATAGGACAGAAGTAGAGCAAAAACGTAGGCTATTTTCCTATTATTTTTAATTTTTTTATGACTTTATTTACCGAAAGACGAACAGCACCCTCAGAGCAACGCTCTTTTCTTGCAATTTCAGTAAAGGAATAGCCCAAAATACGATTGAGATAAAATCTTCTTTGCTGAACAGGTGTGCAGCTTTTAATCACATCAACAGCGAATTTCAATTCTTGCCTTTGCACAGCTCGTTCCTCCAAGGATGCTGTGTAAAGTCTATTTAAATATCCAGCAATATCACTTTCCACATCTTCATCAGATGCGTGTCTTTCTTTCTCTTTGCGTAAACGCGCAATCTCTTTTCGTTCTTCTTGAAAAAGTTCAAATATTTCAACAGAAACCTTAACCCTGATTTCTTTTCCCTGCGAGTTTGTTATCGTTACATAAAATGACATATCAATTTCCTCCATTATTTTGAATTTTATTTTTAACAAATCCAAAACTGGAGGGGAACGACAACACAAGATTGGCTCTACCACCCAAATAAAAAAAGACGCTCTAACTTTTTCATGGAAAGTCATGGCGTCTTGTAAAAACATATCAAGTTGTGTTTGAATATAATTTATGTGTAACATAGGAATACCTCCTGAAAGGAGCTATTCCTGCCGAAGGCGGTCATCCTAAGATGGCTGTCATAATTCCTCATATCATCCAGAAATTGCAATAAAAAAGCAGTGCCAACATCTTGAATTATTTCAAGTACCGGAACTGCATTTTCATATGAGAAATATAAGGAATTATAATTTACACTATGAAAAGCTAAGATAAATATATGTATATACAAAAAAGTAAAAAAAGTAATCTCCACCTTGTTATTTTCGAAATATCAATGCGCTGTATTAAATTGCCGTAAATGCTTCATAATTGCATCGATCCAGAATTCCATTCATATTTTTTCACTTCTTCCTCTTGTATTGCAATGCCCGCCTTCACCTTGGCCATTTCTTCCCGCTCTTTATAAGATAATGAGTTAATCTGTTCCAAAAAATCGATAAACCGTTCTGATACTGGTAAAACAGTATTTACCCTTACATCTTTGATATCAATCAACGAATCAACGAATCAGCATCCACAGACTCAAGCTGCATGCTTTTTAACTCTTGCAAATTGGGTATCAGTATGTCCACCATATCTCCCCCCCTTCCAATATAAGGTTATTTTATCTTATGAAGACAAGTTTCGTTATATGACTCTAAAACGCAAAGGCACAAGGATGTAGTAGCACAAAAGTGCCACCACATAGTTTCTGCTTTTGATATAGCATCTTTTTGCACGACTTGTCTTATTATTCCTGTCCCCGATAAGGGGACTTATCTCAAACCACTGTCGGCAACAATGTCATAGTGCCAAAATACCGTTTTTCACAAGTGCTCCAGCATCTCCACCCCGTTCTTAGGTAGCTGCCCAATGCGGTGATGCGTTCAAGACAGAAGTATCATTATATCGTTTATGGGTAATGGCAATCAAACCGTGCCAATTGGTTTGTTTAAACACAATGCAAATCGCTAACACAAAAAGTTATAATTAACATCATAAAAAATAACTTATTACAAATTTTCAGAGGTCACAGCGGCATCTGCTAAGTTGCTTTCCCTTTCGAGCCATAAACGGAAGGTATTTGAGATAAGGGTATTCAGTTGCCAAAGAACAAATTTAGGGATAGAAAAACCCCCTCACTACTTAGCCGAAAAAGTAAGGGGGTTGGGCAATTTATTTTATCAATTTAATAGCTTTTTTAGTTTTTTTAGTATTCGTCGCTTTTGATAACCGATTGTTTTTCGCGGTATACCCGTAATTTTTGAGAGCTCTCTTTCAGAATAACCAACAAAAAACAATGACTTTATTAATTTTAGTTCGGTTTTATCCAAAACGAACAAACAATCATAGAGCTTTTCTACCATGCATCTTGCTAAAATAGTTTCCTCTATGCTTGCAGCAGACAAATCCGGAATCATTTCTTCTCCAAGAGTATCTCTTGTGTCTAGATTGCTATATAATGTCTTACCCTTTTCAGCATCTTTTTCTTCGAGATACCTTTCCCGACGTGCCATCTTATGATAAGTTATGTATACTTCCTCTGTTACCGGAACCAATTCACCATTGATTTTGATATATTTATCTGAATTCATAAATAACCTCCAAAATTTTGATTTTTCAACTCAAAAAATTGAAGGTTATGGATATTTTGCGATATAACATTTCCAAGAAACTTTTCGCAATAAATTAGAATAATGAAAAGGCATATATTTTTTAAAATATAGAACTGTCTCAATATTAAAAAACACAAAATTCGTGTTTATGGGATGCAGCTATATCCTATTTAGATTTATTATCCAAGTATTGGACACGCATCAATTCCAACAATGACATTTAGCAATTCAATCGCCAGATTCCCAATCTACCATAGAGTGGGCTATTTTCTGGATTGTAACTGGCCTCTTAGATTGGACCATGAAAAAGAAGCATATGAAAAAGCTCATCGATGGCCCCCTCATTCCGACTAACTCATTTGTATGAGATTTGAATTATTTTGCACAGAAATTTTGACATTACCTAATACTGCAATAACATTAAAGTAAGTAAAAAAGAGTAAGAGCCTTTTGGCCTTACTCTTTTTAAATAGATATCATTAATTACATAAATATATTTCTGAGAAAATTTTATTTATTACAAAAGCATTTAGCAATTCTTTGGAATAACTTATAATACCCAACCAAGAAAGTTGCTATTATTACAACCAATCCTACCCAAGCATCCAATAAGGTAAAATTACGGTTCCAAATATGGTTTATACTTAGACCTGCAATTACTCCTAGAATAATTAGAGTTATATATCTGGATTTATCCTTTTTCAAACGATATTCATTGAAAGATTTTCCCTGAAAAAAAACAAAAATTAATATAAAAATTAAATCTGTTATTTCTTTGCCAAAAAGCAATTCATTTAAATCAGGGAAAATAGAGGATAGCATAATTGTAATTAGTAGATTTAAAATGAGAAAAATAGAATTTTTCATAAAAATCAATCTCACAATCTATCAAAAATTCTATCTGCGTTATCCATTTCGTCGATGAGTTTTGTCATAGAACTAAGAGCTTTTGCACTCCCAGCTAAATACGTAAAAGCAGACGCCGTTCCGGCTGTAAAATATGCTTCAATGGCCATCTTAGCTATTGTAGCACTTGTGTAAAAAGCCACTTTCTTCTCATAGCCATCAATATCATCCACCGAGTCTCTCCAAAGATCAAGACGGTCAGCAATGGAGCTTCCTTCATATCTTGTACGAGTTTTGTAATCATTTTCACGTCTACATTCCCAAGATTCATGCCTTCCGGAGTCAATTGTGTCAATATCATACTCATAATTTGACCAAGTATGCTGGTAGTCACCTATGGCTCTAGTTTCTGCTGCTTGTTGCGGCTCTGAAATTGTGAAGTCTTTTTCACTAATCATATTATCGTTTGAATCAAAAGTTTGTACGGTAACGGAATTTGTTCCTATAACTCTTGTTGCAATTTCATAGTGATCACCATAATCAACTTTTACGACACACTGGTCTTCTGTATTTTTGACCATTAAAGTGAAATCTTTTGCTTTTACCACATTCACTTCGGCACTATTAAATACGTTGGTATCAACGGGCACTGCGAAAGCTGGAAGGCTTGAGCTAAAAATAAATGTTGTTGCAAGAATTAATGTTGTGATTCTCTTTTTCATTTAATAACCTCCAATCATATCTATCAAAATAACTTTATATTATCTACTAAGAATGTTCTTGAAATAAATCCATTGCATAAAGATTAACCCACCTGATACTACTAACCCTAAACATATTAGAAATGCAAGCTTATATAAAGATAAAACAAACAAACCTAGTATTAAAACAACTTCCATACATAAAATTAATATTGTTTTTTTGCGGAAATAGGCCTGTTACCCCTCATCTAACGGTTTATTACTCGCCTCAATAGGTGCAAATTTTATAGAATGGTATTGATGCTATTAAAAAAACTATACTTAAAATAAAAATATACTCTTTTGGTGTATACTTAACTACTAACAGTACCAGTACCACAATTTCACTTGACATTAAGTTTTTTCACAATGATATACTCCCGCATAGGTACGAATAAAAGCGAAAGACTCAAGAAATATAAGACTTTCTAACACCAATCCAAACATAATACCTAAAACTACTGTTGTGATGATATTAAAAGCTTACTCTATTCCAGTGAAAAGTCCATAAACAATCACATCTTTGTCTTGACCTTTTGTTATATCATTTTTAATCAGTACATCTGCAAGTTTCTTCCATCTGCTTCATAAACACTAGAATTTACGCAATTTTTTTGCTGTATCTGGTAACTTAGGCTGATGGGCCATAAATAAACATACGGTATTTACATTTAACGTTGTTATCACTACAGCAAGCGTAGCACCCTCCCTAAAACATATAAAATGATTCAAAACCCCCATTTCTTACTTAAATTAAAACAAATAAATCATGGATTTCCAAACATTTTCAAGCTTTTGCTTTTGTTGCTATGATTTGAATTGCTGAATCATACTATGCCACATCCAAGAATACGGTGCAATGATTTTGCAAAACAGAAAAATCATTTTGTATAAAGATTTTCATATTTTTTCTGCTGGTATTGAGCAAAGACTAGACCCGCTGACAACGCTATCCCTATGCAAACTAAAAAAGAAAACCTATTTTGTTTCAGTAAAAATAAAGTAATTATTACAGCACTTTCAATAGCTAAATGAACAACAGTTTTTTTGTAATAATATTTTTGCTCGTCTTCATCAAGTGGTTTACTAGGTGTTTCCACAGGGGCAAGTTTCAGAAGAACCGGTATAGCTATAAGTAACATAGCAACACCTAAAAAAAGCATATATCCCTCTGGCGTAAACTTTATTACACCTAATACCAATATAATGACTCCACTTGACATCAAATAGCAATTTATTGCCTTTTTACAGTGATACCCACCTGCATATGTACGAATAAAAGAGAACGTCATAAGAAAAATAATGATTTCTAATGTTAACCCAAACAATAAACCTAAAACAATGCTAGTGATAATACTTGCCGCATGTTCAAGAGCACAAGATAGTCCATAAACAATTATTTCTTTATCTATGTCTGGGTTACTTTCATTTTCCATCAATACACATGCAAGTTTTTCTAGCTTTTTGCCAATCATTAAAACTTACGTAAACGCTTTGCAGTCTCTGGCAACTTTGGTTGATGGAAAATATAACCACAATTTCTATTCGCAACATAAGTTGTCATAACAAAAGCAAATGTAGCTACTACATGTCCATACTTTGCTAAGAACTTTTTCATCATTTTTCCTCCTTTCCATTTATTAACACGTTAACTATAACTCAATTAAGTCCCTTCCACACAAATAGAGGACGAAATTGGTAAAAACAAGGACGAAATTTGCAAAAAAACTATTTAAATTGAAAATAACCCTCTAAAAAAGAGAGTTATTACTAAACTTACTATTTGTTTTTAATTTCATCATACAACAAAATTTCCAAACTAAAAATATTATTTAATATTGAAATTTTAAGATACCCATTTTTATCTTGTACGAATTTTTTAATACTTTGTAATCCTATTCCATGCATTGTTCGATTTTGTTTTGTTGTTAAAGGAAGTCCATTTTTAAAATCTAAATATCCAATAAATGGATTTTGAATTTTTAATATAAGATTATTGTTATCCTCCAAAATACGAATAGCAATTTTTTTCTCTAAAGAAGCACTATTATTTAAATATTCTATAGCATTATCAATAGCATTTCCTAAAATAATATATAGGCTGCTTTCATCAATAGAAGCATTTTCTCTAATGCTAACCTTTACTTCTGTATTAATATTTTCTTTATCTGCCGAAAACAACTTATAATTTAATATTCTATTTAATTTTTGATTCTTTGTGTATAATTTAATATTATCCGATAATACTTCTCCAATTAACAAATCAATTTTATTTTCTACTTCACTTAATGAATCCTCAGTTTGCTCTTGTAATTTAGCTTTTAAGTAAACCAGATTATGTTTTAAATCATGCTTTATTGTTCTAATTTTTTCAAAAGTTAAATTGATCTGCTTTTCTAATTCAATGTAATATTCTGATTGATTTTTTAGAAGTTCATTTTCGTATTTTAATTTTTCAATTTTTCTTAATCTATCAAATAAGAAATAAAAAAGTAAATTTATAAATACAACGCATAAAAGTGCTGCAACTACAAGCCATTGAACGTTACTAACAACATATTTTGACAATTCTTTCAACGTATGCATTATAAAAATACTGCAAACAGGAATTATAGCAACCTGTAAAGAATCAAAAAAACAAAATCTTTCAGACGCTTCTTTTTTCCTTTGATAAAGTTGCAATGTCTTTACAACTAATAACAAAGCAAGGCCTGCCATTAATGAGCCTATTATTTTAGATATATCATCATTAACAATTTGACTTAAGGGAGTTTTCAAATGGATACTATAGGTAATGCCTACAATTAATTCTAATAGTACAACACCCGTAGTATAAGAACATACAATTACCAACTTATTTCCAAAGCTCCCCGAATATGGAATCATTATCACAAATGTCAATAATACCTGCGTTAGAATATTTGTTATGGGAGAAACTTGCCAAAAATATGTAATAGTTCCAATAACGAAATATAATATATAAACTACTACTTTAATACCGCTTTTGCTGTTTACCGCTTTTCGTTTTAAAAATAAGCTGATTGCATTATTTAATGTGTATAGCGATAACAGATTTATGGCCATATACAAAACAACTTGAAACTCAACCGCTAACATCTACTCTCTGCTCCTTTTTTCAATATATTTTAAATACCTTTCTTGGGTATCGACTTTGTATCTTTTTCCAATATTATAAATTTTATTTGTTTTTCTAACAACAAGCATATCATCTGATTTTAAAGAAATATAACTTAAATTAAAGATATATGAACGATGGGGCATAATAAACCGATCCATTCTTTCCAATTTTAACCATATGGCTGACAACGTATCATAAAAAGTGTCTTCGTAACCACCTGTATAAACAGTAACTTCATTACGTCTACTTTCAAAATATAAAATTTCTTTTATAGGAATATATTTCAATGTTCTTCCTTTTTTATAACTAAATATGGTTTCACAATCTTTTTTTAAAATATTATATGCCTTTCGTAAGGCTTCTTCTAATTTTTCAGTTTTAAGAGGTTTATCAATAAACGCTATGGTTCTAAAATCAAATAACTCTTTTACTCTATCATCATAGCTAGAAATAAAAATAATTAAATTATCTTTACCCATTGAACGTATTCTGGTCGCTGTTTCTATTCCATCTATGCCATCCATTAAAATGTCAAGTAAAATAACATCATACTGATTTTGGACTATATCATCACATAATTTTTCTCCGTTAGAAAATGGTACAATTTCAAAGTCTTCTTTCCATTTTTCTTCTATAGAACTTAGGGCTTTCATTACTGTGTCCCTATCTATTTTCATATCATCACAATATGCTATTTTCAACATAACAATCATCCTTTTACTGTAACATTCTAATTTGCTGTCCATTTCCTCCAATAGAGACTTATATTTATCAATACGTTGATTGATATCTTGTGCTGTAATATGTAAATATGTTGCTAATCGTTCTAATTTTTTTATAGCTCATTACTATGTTCCGCCATGAATTTCATTGCAGACGGCATTCAGGTCAGAGTTATCAATCTTATTTAACCAAAATTGGTTATGTTCTAAATTTGTTGTTTCCATAAATCAACACACCAGCCAAACTCCAGAATGTTAATAACCAGTCCAATCACAATATCATGCATCTCTTGTGTTTTAGAAAAGCAGATAGATTTCCGTGTTAATCTTTTAATTCGAGTTCTCAGAGTGAGATTTTTTCTTTCAATTGTTTGCGTGTTGCGTTTGCCAATTTGATGATTGATTTTTTCTAAGTTCCGCTGATAGCTACCCCAGTCATCTGTATAAAACATAGAAATGCCGAAAGGTTCTAGAATTGACTTAAACTCTCTAAAAACTTTATCTTTTCGTTTGCCAAAAGTATATGCCAGAATATCTCCCGTTTCGTGATTAATTGCAAGCCAAAGCCATCTCTGGTTACTTTTGTTTTGAACGAAACTCCACATTTCATCGAGTTCTGCACAATCAACTTGATTGTATAAAACGACATCAAACTGAACTTCATATAATTTATCTTGCTTTAACATGTAGTCAGTATTTATATTATTTATCGAACATTTTGTTTTTTTAAAGTTTTAATAACAGTATCCGTTGATATCCCTACAACACGAGATATGTCTCTTATTCCGCTTGCATTTGCAGTCATTTTTATGATCGTTTCTTCTGTTCCTGGTTTATATGCATTATATGTATACTCTAACAGAAAACTATCCTTGCAATCTTTGCATAAATATCTCTGCGTTCCCGTTGATGTTCGTCCGTATTTAATCACATGGGCACTCCAACATTTGGGACATTTCACTTCTATAATTGCCATTTTTATCCCCTATATTTTTTTACTACATTATATCACAAAAACAAGTTTAGAACATAACCGATCTCAGTATACTGCTTTTACTTTCCGGCAGCTTCTGGATTCTCACAATGTCGTTCAGTCATTTTCAAAAAAGGGATATCCTTTCGATAATGCCTGCTGCGAATGTTTCTTCAAATATCTTAAGAAAGAAGAAACGAACAGAAAGACTTATCACTCCCTTAAAGAGCTGCAATTATCAGTCTTTGAGTATATTGAAGGATTCTACAACTCCAGAAGGCCACATGGCACACTTGGAGTGTTAACACCTAACGAAAAGGAAGAACTCTTCTGGGGACAGGCTTAGTGATCTGTTCTCAGAAAGTTTTCTTTAATAATTGTGTCTACTTGCTTGACTATGATCCACCTTTGCTCGGATAATTCACTACTCATAATGCACAGTTCAAAAAACAAACTTCTACATACTTATATTTAAAACGAAATTATACGACTTTATTATTTCCTCACTTACCTATTTCCTCACTTACCTATTTCCTCAAAAGCGCTTTGCATACCCACATCATAGGCAAAACTCCTAGCTAGATTGCGTGCTGAAAACCCTTTGCAAAGCGCCTGCGCTCGTTAACCGGATAGAATTTGAGAAAGCGGCGTTTGAAAAATTTTTCCCAGTGCAATATCACCTCAGTTATCCTGACAGCATGGTACTACAGTACCATCGCTCGGTACGGCCATCTGGTTACATGTCCATGCAAGTTGCAAATCTGCAGATTGTTTGCCACAATAATATACTGTAACTTATACCTTTCACTTATTTAAGAAAAGATTTTATGTAATATTATATATCTATGTTCAGCGGCAGCATGCATAAATCTAACCCAGTTAGAATTTTCAAAATTATTATTTGTAATAAAAGTATGATAATTGCTTATTTTTTCCTGATATCTTTCTACAAAATTCCACCAAGGTATTTTCTGTGCAAGAACTGCTTCTCTGAACCATTTTCTAGGTTGATAATCCAATTCTTGATCCTCTTGGCAAAAATCATAGAATTCAAAAAAGTTATTATTAATCGAACTAAGCCAATTATTATGTCTATCTAGTGCATCGCCTTCGAACTCTAGTACAATAACAAATTTATCTTGGTAGTATTCAAATGGTTTGGGGTTAATATTGTTACTATTTTTCAAATAAGGATTGTTTTCTATATACTGAATAAGAAACTCATAAATATCTCTTAACGCAGGAATAAAGCGTTCTTTTAAGTTGTCAATTTCATATTTTTGATTTTCCCGTGCATAACACCAATTTAAGTACGGGATATCAGGATTAGTAAGAACTTCTCCATGTCCAACATTCAAAAATTTGGTATTCTTACCGATTAAAGTTAAAACTCTTCCCTTTAAGCAATCCCAAAATTTTTTATGTTTTTCTCCACATATCAAATCAACATTATTATATGAATTCCAAAACCCTTTAAAGTCTTGATGAGAATAAGTATCAGCAAAACAGTGCAATGCAATACCTAAACGGTACAATGCTAAAGAAGATTTTGATACAGCCATAACATTATTTAATAAATACTGCAACACTTCTGAATTTGTTCTCGTAATTTGAGATTCCTCATTTTTTATTTCAATACGAGAAGGTAAGAAATGATATGGCATCCATACTTCCAAAGAATTATTTATATCAAAGTTCTTCTCTGTTTCTGGTGGATGCGCAGTTTGTATTTGTTGGAATGCACATCCGTTTTTGAAAACCAAAGCATGACCATAGATAGCATCGTCAACTTGCTGCGATGCATAAGCGACAATCTCCGCATAAGTACTTTTCATTCCCGCTATTCGACACAAAACATAAATTCCAGTATGATGAAGATCAATTTGCATATTAATTCTCCTTAAATATATTCTTCAAAATATTGTTCATAGTAAGTACTGCACAATGTTAGTCTAATCGATATCAAGCGTACAGCTAACCAATTCCTTCTCCATATATTTAAAAGACTCTTCTACAACAGCTCGAATATCTTCTACTTTAGTTTTTAGCATCAGGCCCTTGTAACGCTGTTTACGTTAATTGCTTTGATCGAAAAGCATTATATTTATTTCTGCTGTGTTTTTTTAATGGCATCGGAAAACTTTAATAAATTATCTTTTAAGACGTCTTTATTCATATGCACACTCCCCAATTTAATCATTACCTTAATATAGCTTTCTCAATACTGAAATCTGGATATTTCACTTCAACTTTTCCACACAGTCCAAAACCATGTGCCCATTGTTAGAAAAAACATTAATAGAAATTTCCAAATTAATACTGCTACCTCCAATAATAATTAATATAGGTTCAGGACATTTTAATTTTTTATCTTTTGATAGTGAAATCATTTGGTTAATATCCGTATTGCTAGGAACTGCAGAAGCATTAGGATGATAATGCCATTCCCCCAAATAATATTGTCCGCTCTTCCATGCTGTATCCAACGTTTGTTGCAATCCACTGCATCCTCTCCAAAAATTATGTTTTGCATATATAGAGTTTTTAGGTGGTGGTGTTGCTTGTAAAATATTAGCCATCATTTGATTGGAAGAATAGTCTCCAATTAAAATGCCTCCTGTTTCATAAGGATTAGATATTGCACAATAATGGATCATTTGCTTATACGCCTTTTTTATGAGATTAACACTAAGTGATTGATTTGTATATTGAAAATATAAATTATCCATGTTCTTTTTTATCCACCACCTCATAACCTTCAAAAATTCCATCACTTTCTCTTTGCTCATAAACAAGAGAAAGTGTCCTTAGGGATTTTGATATAATATAATTTTCAATTGCTTTTACGGAAGTTGCAGCTGCAAGCCAAACATCATCACTTCTCCCTGGAAATGTTGGATGCCAACAGCCAATACCATTTCTCGGCAAGTCGAATTCCGCATATAGTTTTTTTTCGTTCTGTAGATATGTAGAAATCAATTCATAAAAAACAGTGAAATTAAAATCATTTCCGCTCATCATCGTAATATATAAATGTTTTGCTCCCAAACCGACTGATACGGACGCTAGAATATGACTCTTTCTAAAATCAACATCTTGAAAAATATCAAGGACACTATTCTCTCCCGTACAATCAATAATTATATCATATCTATCTAAGTCAATATTAGTTTTAAATTCTTCGTCAATCGAAAGCGTATGGTTTATTACCTCAACATTTGCATGTGGATTTAGGGAATTAAGATGATTACGTAATGATAATTCTTTAATTTCACCAATATTGTTTAGATTTAGAACGTGGCGAGATAAATTTCCGACTTCAAATATATCATAATCTATTATTGTGAGATTATAGACTCCTGACCGTACAAATATTTCTGCCATTGATGCACCAATACACCCTACTCCAACAATCAACATCTTTTTTCTAAGGAAAAAATCGTTCATTTTACCCCTTTGTGATATTTCTTGTGGGTTCCAGTTTTCCGAAACAATCCAGTCTAACTTTGTTTTTCGATTTAACACTTCAATTTTGTCACGCAACCACCAACCCTGCTCATTTGTTCTGAAACCATTTGCTGTCTTATTACCGTATGACAAAACTGGTAAATACAACGCCTTCCAAAAAACAATCTCAGGGTCTCCGCCAAAAACTTTTGGAATAGGAAAACCAAGTAAAAGTAAATGACGTCTTCCATCGCGAATTTTTGAAACAACATTTTTCAAAACACTCATAATGTCAATGTGTTGACTATTGCATGCATCTATTAAATCGCCAAAAGTTTCTGGTGCTTGCCACTCATTAATTACTGGAAGCTGATTCAAAAGTATCCATGGAGTACTAATCAGAGGGGATATAACCGATTTTGAAAGATGGTTACCCCATTGTGTGTAGTGCTCAATGTTGCTATTTAATGACTTAAATGACTTTACATAATACACAAACGGTTTTCTTTTATAAATATCTAATTCTGCGATTCCATATCTACATTCAGTACTTTCCCATTGCATGAAAGTAACAACATCTTCTGAAAAAGCAAATTTCATCTCCAATATTTTGCTCAAAGTAAATTCAGGCAATTCAAATGGCTCATAATCTGAAACCAATTTACCTTTTGCAGCTGCCTCAAGCCAGTTAAGTGCCCGTTTCACATGATAAAGCAAACGTTCATCAACATTATGTGGCTCTGACTGGAAATCAGATATCGTATTTACCTCAAGACACAATGCTCCTTTTCTCCATAAACCATTCTTTTCAACTTTAGAGTTGTTAGACTGGTGATATAAGGTCACGTTTATACTATTTACTACATCAGGATACACCTTAATACTGCCTTTTGGGTATTCAGATTCTGCAACAATATACCACTGAGATAGTTGTGGGAAATACGGTGTTTCATATTCAACAGATATCCCTAAATGTAAAAACCAAATTTTCAATTCGTTATCAAATTTCCAATCATCTATTATCTCAACCTGAGATAACGAATCCAACGCCCTTCTAGCCTGATTTAATTTATCAATAATTCGTTTACCTTCCATTTATGCAAATCTTCCTTCTGGAATAGCGGTTGACTTTTCGGTACGAGTTGTAAAGCCTGTTGCAGAATTAGATTTTGAAGGTTCTGGAGCAGATGGGAATTGGCTACCAAACAATCTTCTCCATTCACAAACACTTTTGTATAGTTCTTCACAATCAAAAGCGTCACGAGCTATTGAGGCAGCTTCACAAACAGTGTCATAGAAGTCAGAATATTCTTCATCCGTTATTCTTGAAAAAACATCGTGTTCAGGAACACCCCTATCAGCTAAAAAAGGTTTACCTTGATATTGAGCAACTATGTTTTCCAGTGTCAGTACAACACCTTCAGCAACACTATTAATATCATCTGGACAGCAATCACCAATAAAATGTTCCAAAGGATAACTCTTTGGATGTTTCATCTCCGGATATTGTGTTTTACGCCACCACTTCAATGCCTTAACGACATTTATATAATGGGTATTACAATTCTTGTTTTTCTCAACAGTCCACCTGATTTGCTCAAGTGGATGCGTTTTATCCCATTTTTCGGCTTCACGGTCAGGAATTAGAAGAGGTTCGGATTTCCATTGAGGTTCGCTATCTGTTTTGGAAAATATGTTATAAGCACTTTCAAACAAGATATTATCAAATGATTGTGTAAGTAACTTTTGTTGGAAGTCTTCAATTGTATATTCAGAAATAATAGCCTCGTCTTGCAGCACACCCGATTCGCTTTCACTTGGAGCAGAAGTAGGTACAATATCCAAATCAACATAACTTAAACTTATACCAATTGACCTGCCTTGAATTCTATATTTGTCTTTATAGTGCTTATCTAAAAAAGGAACAAATAAATTTAATGCTTCTTCTGGTGTAAATTCTTCTGAGTCTAATTTTGTTACCACAATAACATCGACATCTGATTTGCTACCATTTTTAGGCTTTACTGCTGTAGAACGGCGATAACTTCCCTGCAAAAAAGTGCTAATAATAATTTTTGATAATATTTCATCTTCCTCTAATCTTTTTCTTAATGTTGTATGTCCTGTTTTCAAATCATTTACTTGATTATCAGACAAACGAATATTAGATAGGAAATCTTTAAAATATGACGGTACAGCAGACATAAATAATCCTCCTTTAATTTGTAAAATCTATTGACGGTAAATATGAGCAAGTATTTCGTTGCTCTAAATCATATTCGTACAAAACACATTTACCAAAGCCTCGTGAATTTTGTCCTAAGAAAAACATAAATGCGTTTGGTGCAGAAGCAAAAATATGTAGTGTTGCTCGTCGTTCTAAAGTAGTCCTTTGTATTATGGCGTTATAAACAGAATTAGCAAGAGTCGCTGCATGGGTTCCATCTTCTATTGAAAAGTTTGTTGCACCAGCTTCATTTGGTGTACAGTTAATGATACGTCCAATTGATAGATTGTTTTTTTTAATAAATTCAATCACGTCACTGTAAATGCTGCGGCTGACATTTAGTATTAATGCAGAATCGTATTGATTTTCATTAAATATTTCATGTGAAATATCCCAATTAGAGTAGTTACCCTTAGATGACAGTTTCACATCCCATAATACCGTTCCATTTGTTGCTGATTTTTGTATCGGAAAAACATTGATACCTGATTTGCTATCGAGAATTCTTCCCGATGCAAAAGCTAAAGATGCATGCGTATCCAAAAATATTTGAAAAGCTTGTTCATTGCTTGTGTTTGTCAGAAGAAATTGTTCTAAATTTTTATAAACATTCTCTTTCCAATCATATCCATCTCTTATATAACGACCATCAAACATATCAATTAATAACAAACAGCTTCTTGTTGTATCTTCCAATTTTTCCGCTCCACGAGCAAAACTTTTAACACCAATAGATATTCTTTTAGGAGAATACTTATCGGCTACAAGAAAAATACGTTTTTCCAATTCTTCGTTAAAAACTTTTTTGTCAATACCTTTGCCATGGGTTGAAGAAATCATTTGGTCGTTTATAGTAGCAGAAGCAATTAACCTAATTTGTTCAAACGTCATCCAGTGCTCATTGTATGAAACATATCTAAATAGAGAGTCTCTTACGATCTGTTCTAATATCCCAATTTCGAATGGAATGCGTTTAAATCCTATTTTTCTCCCTTTGATAATACTTGTATCAAACCCATTTAGTGATGCTTTTGCTGTATCATCTAATTTATCACTTTTAAACTTTTCAATTGAATTAATAAAAGTTATAGCATCTTTATCACATTGACCTATTAAAAACAGCTCAAACTCGTTTGAACCAACATCATCTTTAATAAGATCTCCTAACCATTTTTGTAGTGATTTCTTGCTAAAAGTATTGATCGTAGATTTTACTTGAATACTTTTAAAAATTTTATTATTTTTCTCTAATGCAATATCAATTTTGTCATCATCAGAATCAAACTCTATGTAAATACAATCCCAATTTTGCTGACATAATGCCTCTAAAACGGATGCAAACGCTTGGTATAAATATCCGCGTGAACCTTCTTTTCCTCCCATATGTCATTCACCTCTATTATTTAAATTTAATTTTTTCATATCTAATTACCTAATTGTTCATAGCTAACATTTAGGTGTCGGTCAACTGCGAAATTCGCATTATGCTATTTCACGAACTTTGTATTCACGCCCATTATACGCTAATCCCTTTCAATTTTGTATGTGTTCGTGCAAACTGGATAGTTAGTGCAACCATAGAATTCACCGTAACTGCCATGCCTCTTAACCATGTAACCTCCACATTTAGAACACTTTATATGGTCATTAAGTATTTCAACATTTTTAAATGTGTTATCACAAAGAGGATAATTTGAACATCCGAGAAACTTGCTATTATTAATTGAATTTTCTCTTATAATCAAATATCCTGTTTCACATTTAGGACAATTTGGGTTATGAAGTATCTGTTCCTCATCCGTCTTAAACTCATATACGATGTCTTGTTTCTTAATTAACTCATCGACAAAAATTGACTTTGACTTTTGAGGAGTAATCAGAAAAGTAGTATTTTGAGTTCTTGTTATTGCTACATAAAACAATCTTCTTTCTTCAGCAAAACTGAATGGATCAGCATCCGTTAAAACAAGTCCTAGCAGAGGGTCATCAGCAATTTTATTGGGGAAGCCAAGTAGCCTATTCTCCATATTAATTATGATTACATACTCGGATTCAAGACCCTTAGCACCGTGTGCTGTTAAAAAAGTCATCATAAGATTCGGATATTTCTTATATATGAGACTCACTTGTCCATCCTTATTTATTACCTTGAAATCATCTAGTTGTTTATTATTGGATGCGGTTTCTTCCTTATTCTTGACAAAAACATTAATATCATAATTAGTCCTGCCGATTAACATAATTTCAGAATAGATATTCTCTTTCTGTTTTACAATTTCTTCAACCGCTGCGATAAAAGCCTGAATGAAATCATTCCCATACCCGAATATTCTAATCGGATTATTATAGCGTTTAACAGATCTCAAATCCTTTTTTATTTGCTTTGGATTCTGCATAACAAAATTCCCAGCAATATTTATAAGTTCTTGTGAGTTTCTATATGTATTTTGGATTTTAAGTATCTCTGTATAGCCAAAATAATTAGTAAAGTTAACAAACAAATCGATATCGCTACCAGTAAACCTATAAACCGACTGCCAGTCATCGCCTACGCACATTGTTTTGGCGCCAGTGTTATCCCTGATGGATTTTATGAGTTTATAACGGCTAACAGACATATCCTGAAACTCATCAACAATAATGTATTTAAAATTTAATTTAACGAGATTATCATTCACAAAGTTACTAGCCATATTTATCATGTCATTAAAATCTATTTGCTCAAAACGCTTAAGTTCTTCTTGATAAAATTCATACAAAGGCTTAATGATGGATATAAAGAGTTTTGTCCTCTCCCTGAAAAAATCGTTTTTTATGTTACTCGACTCTAGAAGCATCTTTTCAAACTGTTCCTCTCCAAACCCCCTTGACTTAAACAAGTCAACAAATGTTTTGGCAAGCTTTTTCAACTCGTTAAAATGCTTATCATTGTTTTCTAAAAAGAGTTTCTTATAGACGTCAGTACAATCAATGGGCGAAAAAATTACATTGCATATTTGCAACTTCTTTTCAAGTTCCGTAAAAAACTTTCCTTCCGAAAAATAATACGAATAAGTCTCAATTAAGTGAGTATTATTCTCCTTGTGAAATTCCCTTTTCCACTTGACTCCATCAAGATACTTTTTCTCCTCAATTTTGCTCAACCAGGGGACCCTGTTGTCTCTTGATATGCCAAAATGCTCTAAATATATTTCATAGTCCGTAAGATAGAAATCCGGGGTGTACTGCTTTCTAAACCTGTCCTGCTGCTTAAATGGATATACTCTCTCATATTCATAATTGATGCCATTCATATAAAGAAAATTGGCTATAACTACTTCTTCATAACTTTTAACACGCTCACCTTTCAATGTACACTTTTCTCTTTTCAAATTTTCTATTTTAGATTTTATTGTTTCGTGGTCAACATCCTTGTAATAATCATACGCTTCTCCCAAGTTTTCAACTTTATCTAGATCAATAGGAATATTTAAATAGTAACTGAAAAACTGTAGCATACTATCCACTAGACTCTTATTGCTAATTATTTCATTCCTAAAATATTGGTCAATAATTTTATCTGTTTCTGAATTTATATTTGGTCTATACCCCTTCGCATTTGAAATAATTTCCAGACCGAGCTTGTGAAACGTCTTAGCCTCAACATTGATCTTAAGCCTTTCAGAAATTCTCTCCTGCATCTCATTAGCAGCTTTCCGGGTAAAAGACAGTAACAAAATTTCTTCCGAATTTATTTTCTTCCTGTCAACCAAATATTTAACTTTCCCAGATATAGTCAACGTCTTTCCGCTACCGGCCCCTGCAATTACTAAATTATTATCTTCGTCTACGACCACTGCCAGACGCTGTTCATCATCAAGAGATTTCCCATCAATATCATCAAAAAAATTACCGTTTTGAGACATTTCCAATTCAATATATTCTTTGTTCCATTCTTTTACCTTATCTTCCAAGTTATCATAAATATCAATTAGTCTTTTCGCGTTTTTTAACGCTTCCCCCTTAAATACCGATTTCCTTCCGCAGCGTTTTCTAAGTTGCTCATTATCTGATAATAAACGTTGCTTTGTGCTGTTGGTAATATAGTCTTTTCTGCATCCCTCAATTTGAGTTATAAAAAAATTGATTTGAGATACTAAAGATAGGTAATCCTGACTTTTATAATATTTATTTTTCCTAATCTGGATGCCCCCAACAATTATTATCATACAAACTGCTAAAATTGCTAAAATCATTAATAAATCTATCGTCATTTATTAAACCCCCACCAAGTAAGTATGGATATCTCTATCATAGCAATATCTAAACGAAATAAACATCTAACCTGGCCCTCATCAATCACCGTTTCCTTAAATTAGAAAATTTATTTCCCCAGTTCAGATCCAATACTTAAAATTTCAGAAAATGCTTTTTTACTGGATTTCTAAACCTTAGCCTTTTGCCCGTACCACCAACTACCGTACTTCAAATTACCAAATTACTCTCCTACCATTCCGTCACCATCGCTGTCTTTCATATATTGATACAACCAATGATCAGAAGTTATTGGCATACTATATCCAGCTTTTTTTGCTTCTGCAATAGTTACTATTCCGTTTCCATTGGTGTCAATTTTAGATAAATCACCTTCAGTTGTCACCTGCGGCGCAACTTTTGGTGTTGAATTACTTATTACTTCTTGTGAGCTATTTGATACGGTATCATCTGGATTAATATTCTCGAATTCATCTACAATAACATCTCCGTTTAAAGTATAAGTAAATTTATATTTGCTTGGAATTTGAGTTTGTGTATTAGGATAGGTTATTGTAGCTTCAAAATTTGTACACCCGCCTGCATCTCTAATCCACTTTTCCATATATGCTTGATCTCCATGACGATTAAGTGTGCTATTCTGTGGTGTTATATTATAAGCATTGGACACTCCGCCTAAACTATCTGCAATCACATGTCCTTCATCTAGATTTGGGCTTTCTACCCCTGGTACTTTTGCTTCATCAGAATAATACCTTCCTGTTGAAAGGACTGGTTCTACCGAATCATCTTGCAAAATAATTTCATCTGCAATTACTCTTACAAGTTGACCGAATTCGTTTGTAAATGCGTAGTATTCTCTATTTCCATAACCAATATCCACCACTACATTTGGCTCCCGATGACCTGACAAGTTTCCACCATCAACTTCAATTAAAGTATATCCTGCAAAAGCATCCGGTTCACTTTCTGTTTCACCATTAACAACAAGTATATCAAGATCCTCATTGTTTTCCACGGTCAAAACCTCATCTTCTTTTTCATCAAATGTGTGATATGTAATTATAACCTCTACATCGTTAGGATACCAGACATCTTGAGAATAGCTTGTATTACCATCAACCGAGACAGCTTCAACCTCGCCATCTTTTGTCAACCAACCTGCAATTAAATCTTCCAGCTTTTCTGTTTTAACATTCTTGAAACCTTTTTCCTCAAAATCATCTATAACCTCTTGGTAATCCCTACCTTTTTGAACACTTGGACATGCTGGTGTTTTTGCTTCACCTTCATATTCATTTGAATTTCCACCACATCCAACTAATGAAATAACTAAAATACACGAGATAAGAACTCTAATTATTCTTTTCACTTTCATTCCTCCTAAAAAAGATGGTTTATCGTTCTGTCAAATTATATAAATAATCTTTGCACAAAGAATTATCGCTGCTCTGAATTTTTCGAAAAAAATTTTGTCTAGTATTGGCCAAGATAACTCTTATAATTATACACCTTTTTTCAAAATTTTCCCACTAATATTAAAAAATGCTAATATTGGTCTAATTTAGACCAATATTAGCATTCTACGACCTTTTCCTCTGTTTTATTCAAAACCACGGAAACCCCTTATTTCAAGCCTTTTTCACACACCTATTTCTCCGCCCTTGTAATCAACGCTATCGTCTCAACGTGTGTTGATGTTGCGAATCGGATTCACTCAAAGCATAGTTTACTCTTGGCGGAACGCTTATATTCAACAAAAATATATATGTACTTTAACTTACATACCCCTATACATACGGCACCTTAACAGCACACCTCAATCAAATTTACTTGTTAATAATGAGTGGTCATTTTTATCTTATTGGTAAATATGAACCTTGCGGAATGCAAACCATTAGAGCGAAAGTCCGATTTAAATAAATGCTAGAAATTTAATGTACCAATATAATGTCCATATGTATCTGGCATTTTCTCATTTTCCAAGAAAGATTCAGAATAATTATTATTTGAAACATACACATGTACCTTTCCATCAGTACATTCGAATACAATATCGCCAGCAGTATTTTGAGTAATCGTGTTATATCCATTATAATAGTTCAAATTTGAGGAAGGAGCTTCTCCAATCACAATAATTCGGGGATTAAGTTTTTCCAAAATATCTGATGGAGTCTTTCCTGATTTTCTTCCATGGTGAGGAGCGAAAAAAATTGTTACCTCAGGGAAATCAATTTCTTCTTTAACTGAATCAATAAAATCATGTTCTAAGTCTCCCATCCACATAATTTTAGCACTATCAGTTAAAGAGTAAGTTAAAATAGGAGAAATGTTGTTGGGACTTTTGCCTTCTTTCGCCGCTTTTAATGCTTCCTTAAATTTATTGTTTGAAGTAATGGGCCATAGGCAATTTATACCTGCAGAACCACGTTCATTATCGCTCTGATTCATCCATTTTCGAGAACAACCCTCATACAAATAAAAATGCTTATCTCCATCACGCAATTCACAATATTTCCCAAAATCATCACTTGAGTCTGTTTTTGTAGCTTCATTCTCAACACAATAAAAATTTACAATCCCAACTTGAGAACAAAAATCAACAAGACCTCTGATATGGTCATCATCTGGGTGAGTTGATATAAATCTTGTTATTCCTTTGTTCTTAGCTTTTTCATTTATTTCCGTATAAATATCCTCTTGATTATCTAAATCAGTGCTATAGCAACAATCAATTGTGGTAAAATTATCACTTCCATGTTCAATATAAAACATATCTCCATTTGCAACAGAAAAAGACTTAATAATACTCATAATATTTTAGCATCCTTTCTTTCACTTGTTGTATCTAACTTTGCAAATCATATGCCAATACATTGGTTGCAAAACGCCGACCTTTTATATGTGCAGTAACATTAGTAATTATAAGCATAATTACTAAATACAATATTGATGTCCAATTAAACTCAAGTACATTAATTAGGTTGCATGAAATCAAATAGGATATAATTATCACAAGAGTTGATATATATAAGTCTCTACATAAAAGATAGTCCCTATTTGATACAAATATCATAGATACATTGCGATGCTTATTGTAAATCTTATACCATTGAGAATTTTCATATTTTAACTTTTCTTTCTTATCAACTGGTAAGCCTTCATATATTTCCTTATACTTTGCAAGCAGTTGCCCAGTCGTGAAACGCAGGTCCGTATTTTTCTTTTTAAGTTCACTAAAAATTGTTTCACCAGGTAAATGTCCTGTAAAATATAGTAATTTCATTTTTACACCACTACTAAACAGTGCATCTGCTAAAAATGCAAAAATGTAAATGCTTGATGAAAGAAGTGTCGAATCTAATATTTTTACCAAGACGTTTAACCACTCATATTGGTTGTTCTGTAAATTAAATAAATCAGAAAGTAGAATCAAAACAAATATATTAGCGACAATATACATTTTTTGCTCTTTTTCACGGTAGTCCTTCAAATTATCCACAGCATGCTCCTTTCTTATCAATGGCCACTTACTTATATCATAGCAGTCCTTTATCTCTATTTCAATCTCCTAATAATAGGATGGGGGACACATGAACAAACGATTCCTTTATTGCCTCCATAAAGCCTTTTCTCCTGTTCTTAAACAATTCACGCTCTGATAATGACGTTTGAAATCCAAACGTGCCTTTATTGTTTAAAGTTGTTGACTGTCGAAAAATCATATTTCCATCTATTGATAATTCTTGCTTGGCAAACCAAAGCACAATGTCTTGATTAAAAAACTTCATATTGCTCAGTAATTTTTTATCCGACATTTTTTCCCATATACATGTGTTTGCAACAACGAACTTTCCCATGTAAATTTCTCTAACCGCACAGAGTTTGTAAACATCGCCGATATGTGCTGTTATGAATGTTCCATCTATCCCATCATTTGAAGTGCAGCAAAGGTATTCTTTACATATTTGTCCGCCTACCTTTATAAAGCTCCAATCAGAAACTTCAGCACTTGTCACACTTTGAATATAATTTCTTCGTGCCTGCACTTGATTAATATCAACAGCAATATCTTTACCAGTACCTATAATCCATCTCACCAAGCCTTACTCCTTGTGGTTTACTACTCGTTCCAACTCCAATTCCGTTTTTAGGTAGAAGTAACACTCCAGTTTTAGTATTCATGGCTGGACTGTAGTTTTCCTCTTTCATATAATGTACTAACTTATCGGATCCTCCGCTTGTTATACCTGAACCAGTATTATCAGAAATAAAATATTCTTTACTATATGAATCATTTAATTCGTCAAATATCGCCTGAGCATCATCCAATTGACCATGGTGAGGCAGCTGAATAATATCATAGCTATTAAGATTATGCAAATATGAGGGTGAAGCATCACCACATAACAGGATAGTTTCCGCATTATCCAATTTACACTTCAACTGAACACTTGCTGCATTCATTACTGTTTCCTCAGCATGTCCTTCACCAATATTATTACCCACGCGACTATCTACTGCTTTTGCCGCGACATCAGTAAACTCATCTATCGTTGGTCCAACAATTGTACAACTGCCTACGCCTGTTCCGCTTAATGCTTCTATAGTTGAAAAACCCAACTCCTGTGCGGTTTCTATTATCTCCTTGATATTATCAAACTCAGCTAATAGCGACCGTTTTAAGCTATCACGTGTCCTTCGTCCATCATCAATTTTGTCAAGAATTGTATCAACATGCTTCAGATACTGGTGTGAATAAATCTTTAGTGTATATTTACTGTGATTATTTAACCAATTAAGTAAATCGCATACTCCATCTGTATGATCGCCATCATTGTGCGATACAACAATATGTACCTGTGAAATTAATGAGTTAAATTGTAAAAATGCTTCGACTGCTTCTGCATGTTTTGTGTGCCCACAATCATAGACCACCAGAGATGTACTGTCATAAAGCAGTATGCAATCTCCGAACCGTGAATCCTTATCCCCTGAATAATGACTTAAAGCTTTAAGTTTCATTCAATAACCCCTTTCTACAAGAACATTGTGGTGGCTTGCTCACCATTCTTAGTACAACAATCTGAAACAGATAAGTTCCGCACGCTTTCTGTTAGCACTCCATCGCCTCGAGTGCTAGTTTAATATCAGTATATCACTCCAGTAATTCCATGTCAAGGCGATAACCACAACATATTGTGGTTATCGTAAATTCAACTACTATTCGCTAACTACCTTTCTATTAAAACTTCCACTGTACATTTTATTACTACTAGCATATACCTCCTACAAAAACCACCGGTCATTCGGTTCTCCTAACTCCATTCTACACGAAGGTTTCATTATGGTCTATTCTTTTGCCCTTATTGAGATGGCGCACTTCATTTTACAATCTATCAATTAAAAAAACCATGCGAAGTTAAATATCTACTTCGCACGGTTTTTTACTCTTGATCAGTTATTCATTTTATATATTGTGTCCGCAATGAGGACATATTGGAACTAACCTATCATTCTCGCTATCGATAATTGCCTCTGTAATATTCTCGAATGCAATGTTTTTTTATTTAATCAACGCCTAAAACTTTAAACACTGCTTCTTGAGGTGTATTATAAAATATAATGCTAAATGCTCCCATTAATTCTGCTGGGACTGTCGCCATATCAGAAGCCGAAGTTATTGGCAAAAGTACTTTTTTTGCACCGCTATCCAAACAAACCTGCAATATACTAGCTAGATCATCGACTTTCATAATGGTACCGCTAATGCTTGTATCACCGAGAACTGCCAAACTGGATAATGTTGGTTTATTAAGCGCAGCAGAGCAAATAGCAATTACTGTAGGTAGTGTTAAATACTTTGTCATTCCAATGCCTTGCAAGTCGCTATAATTGATAATGTAATCTTTTGTAGTTGTGCTTATGGAACTACTAATGCTATTTGCATTGGCTTTTAAGTAGTTAAGAGCTGTATTGGTTGCTTCTTTTGCTTCTCTGTCTGCACCAAGCCCTGTTCTTTCAAACTTCCCATTACCCGGCAACACTTGGGTTTCTAAGCGATAGACTCCTGCCATACCAGATTTCCCCCTTGATACGGTATAAATATTTCCGGGATTCAACATACCTTCTGGTATCAGTTTTCCGCCACCTTGTTCAGGAACAGATACATAATGCTCTTCAAAAGTTTCTGCATCAATATAAGAGAAATTGACATCATAGAATTCCATACCACCGATTTTTTTCATTTGTTCTTTTACTCTCCGTCGTAGTTCTAAAGCAATAGTGATGATTTCAGCAATATCTTCTTTTGAATAATCAGCATTAGGATATACCAATTTTGTGAAACCAGATATTATTTTTCTAACTGCAATTACATCACGTTGATTTAGATTATTTCCAAATCTAAAGTACTTATCGCTTACATCACTAAATTGTTCTTTACGCATCTCACGCATAAACTCTGAAAAATAGTCTGTAATAAAGCCATACTCATTCGTGAAAAAGTCAGGTCTATACTTTGGTATTTCCCAACCAGGAACATAGCAATGCATACGGTCAAGAAAAGCTGTATCATAACCTATTGCTTCCGGAAATGGTTCAAATAAGTGCGATGATTTTAATAGCACATCTACACTCTGATTAATATTTCCTACAAAAACCATTGATGCACTAGCGGCTTTTTCTTCTTTACCACGAGCAAAAGAACCTGATGCCATATAGTCTTTCATGATCTGTATGCCATCTTTATCCTTAAATGTAATGCCAGCTACTTCATCAAAAGCAACACAGTCCCACATACCAACAAGACCAACCGTTTTAGTTGTCATATTATAAAATAAGTTAGCAACTGTAGTTTGTCCACCAGACACTAAAATTGAGTTTGGCGAAATTTCTTTATATATATGAGATTTACCAGTACTACGAGGTCCAAGCTCACATAGATTAAAGTTATTCTCAACAAGAGGTATCATACGAGCAAGTAACATCCATTTTTCACGGTCAGTAAACTTGTCTACTTCCATACCAGTAGAACGCAGGAGAACAGAAATCCATTCTTCTTTCGTAAAATAATGTCTTGCTTCTTTTATTTCTGACAAATCTATATATGGCATTTGAATAGGTGTGAGTTTATCAATCATAATTGGAGATTTATCTTTAGCCTTAACAAGTTCGACTTCCCCAAAAATATTATCGTGCTCTTCGTATCTATCATCCATTTTTACATAATTTAAGCTTACAATACACCATATACCACCACATAAAAGACGTTCATATTTTGAAACATCATTCTCACTCACAATAATTTGATTTATACCTAAATTAGAAAACTCAGCTACATACACATCCTTCTTTATATCTAATTTTACAGAAACTTTATCAATAACCGTATGACGCCCATATTCTCTTAACCTAGCCATAATTTTCTGTGATTCATCTGGTCTAACGAAGTTCTCAGATAATATCTTCTTAACTGTTTTAACACCATCTTCTATAATGTCCGAATCATCTGAACTACAATATTGCCCCAAAAGGAACTCTAAAACATAAATAGGTACATTAGCACCCTCTTTGATTGACTTAGTCAAATCCTTGCGTACAATTTTGCCATCAAAATATTGACGTAACTTTTTATTGATAATTTCATTGGAGGAGGGCTCATCTCCTAATGTGATTTTATCTTCATTACTATTTGGTTCATTTAACATAGATAGAATTTCCCCTCTCTCACTAGATGTTAAATCCGAAATCATCTACAAATGCCAAATCCATCTGGACTTCATGCCTTATCACTTCAAGAGCATTTTTTTCGTCATAGGCTACAAGATAATACTTTCGGTTTTTATCATATTGCTTGTTTTTGAAATTAAACCTCAAGCGGAATATTCTTTTGCTTGCATCGGTATCTTTTTTATCTGCAACATAAATATTGTCGTTAGAGATTTTCTCATTGTCATCAGAAATAAAGAACACCTTATAAACAGTCTCCTTATTTACATCAGTAACAGCATCACTTTGTATAAAATCAAGGTTCGTTGTAAGATTTGTAATCTTGTGAACAAGGCTTACAAGAGAAATAGAAACTGCCTTTATTTCTGTATGGTATTTGTTGGTACGTACATCAATTACAGGAATAAGCATCTCTTGAAGTGACGCACCCCCATGCACAAAGTTAAGACCACCACCGGGCACTTTGAAAATATCACTACCTATTGGGAATGAAATAATTCTTGCATCTTGATTTCTTAAAACTTCGCCCAGTGCTACTGTGCCAATACCATCGGCATTCGTTGCTGCATCACCTACAACATACCTTTTTCCCACGAGAGCATTTTTCTGTGACAATCCACTTATTTTATCACTCTCTAACAATTTATCTCGCTTATATATAAAACCATGGTCAGCAGTGATGATGAAATGTGTGTTGCTTGCACTGGTAAGTCGTTTAATCATTGTATGGATTTCTTCCACAGCTTCCTCACAGGCATTAAATACTTCATTTTCTGTTTTCAAATCATCCCCACGAGCGTCTATTTGGTCATGGTAAACGTATACAACATCTTGTCCTGTGGTAACCTCTTTAGCAATTATGGTTGTAGTTATATCATCAAACCGTATCGTTTTACTCTTAGGTGAATAGCTTTGTAAAATTTGCTCACGGCTTTTAAGGTCATCACAAATTTTGCCATCAACCAAAACTCTAAAATCTTCTCCCATAGTAAGTTCTTTATGTGGTAGGAGTGCCGACATGCCAAACCTTGTGTAAGAAGGCAGAACACTCTGCATGGGGGTTATAGTAGCCGTGCATTTCTCATCTTCAGTTAGACGTTTCATTAGAGTTTGTCCCACTTCAAACCGCAGTGCATCAGAGATAATTACAATGATTCTTTCTTTTACGTTTTTAACATATTTATTGTAGAAATCCTGTTGTTTTGTAAGACCTGTTTCACCCTTGCACTCTACAAACTCATTGTTCCAAGCAACAGACAGCGGGTTTAGATATTCATTTGTGTAGATATTCTCTACAAGCTCTCGCAAATTATCATACATTGCATTGTTTGTAATTTTATCATAATGATAGTAAAAATAGCGGTACCGTTGGTCGAGCACATAATCTGCGGATACATAGCGTTCCCACATGTTTTGCACAGTCTTTTCAGGCTCAAAGTGAGCCGCCATAATTAAATGATAGGCATTTTCTATGATGTAGTAATGAGAAAAATAAAGGTTGCCATAGTGCAGTTTCCTTCTCATCCTACAGATTTCTGGAATAGAGAGTCCTGAAAGCTTTGCATCAGTATCTTCATTTTCAAGTCTTGCAATTAGCCATTTAATAATAAAAATATCCGTCTTGCGGAAAATTTCAAGCTCTGCAAAGCTACTGACTTCGAAACTTTTTAGAACAGACTCAATATTTACCGTGTTATAAGTAAGCTCTGACAATTTGTCAAAGTTATCCCGGAAGATAACACTGTTCATCATACTGTCTACAAAGGCAATAATATTTCCCGATTTGAAAGAGCAATAGTTTTTGAGTGACTGTGGAAGCTCACGATGAATCACCTTTGCGAAGTAGGTTACAAAAAGCGTATATACAAATTTAGATAAGGTTGGCTGCACATCTGTATATCCAAAGGTTTCCTCGCACATTCTCCAAAATGGGATTATTAGGTCATAATTACCGAGAAGCTCCATGTACTTATTGTTCTCCAGCTCACCGTTGGTGATGATTGTACGAACAAGCTCCTCAAAAGAAACCACCTTTGTTCTGCATAATACACTCATCATTGCCACTTCAATTACATTCTCATTCCAGTTCTCTATCTCTAAATTATAGAACCTCTGTGTTCTCCCTTTTTCACCAAAGAAACTGATATAGTTCTGCAATACAGGTTTGTACTTTTCATCAATCCCTAAATCTATAGAAATTAGAGAGGCTCTATCAGCAAAAAACTCTTTAGAATAACGGATTGTATCCGCAAGATGATTATCACAAAGAGCAGGTTTCGGAAATGGAGCATAAATCAAATAGTTTGTGTGCATATCCACACGCTCTAAAAAGTATTTGGTATAAAACTGGTTATCCTTTTCAAGGTGAAAAACCTTGGCATTAGGTAGTTCCATAGAGTCTATATCATCTACAAACTCAGCGTTTGCATCATACCAAAATATAAGTTTTCTACTTTCACCGACAAACTCGGCATTAAGCTTGTCGGTAATTTGTTTTAAATTAAGTTCTGTCATCTTGTTTGCCTCCTAAAAAGGTAGCCATTCCCTTATTTCTTTAAGCCCTTTGTATGTTTTCATTGATGCCGAATTGTTGTGTAAATACTCCATTCCTTTGACTGTCAGTTTTGTTCCTTCTAAAAATCCAATCAAAATTTGATGACTTTTTCCACCTTTTGTAAAGTTTGCACCTTTTATAAGTCCTTCATCTTGACACGCTTCAACGATGTCCCAATATTCCCAATTTTCAATACCATATTCACTTGCGTTCGGAATATTGCCGTCGTTTACTTCTCTCATAAAACTTAGCATTACTTTTAATTTATCAATAGCCATTATTCTCCTCCTAAATCTTCCCAAGAATATCAAGTTTTTTCCCGTCTTGTCCTGTTTGCACTTTTTCGTAGTTTACCTTTACACCATCATCCAAGTCAATGGTAATACGAGATAGTGCAAGGTGGGCAATTTTCTCGTCATATTCTTTGGTTTCTTTCAGCTGTTTTACAATCTTTTCTTTTCGCTTTTCTGCCTGTGCTACCTCACGATCATTCTTTGAGTTATCCACCATGTCTTGCATACGCTCAATCTCACTTATATATGTTTTTTGCATTCTGTGGAGATAGTCTACACGCACAAGTCCTGTAGTGTCGGCAGTGTAACGGTGCATATACACAAGTGCCTTAAAGCCGTCCTGCTTGCCACTGTTATATAACCAATAAATAGGTCTCTTTTGATATATCTTGACATGGTCTTTGTAGAAATCCTTTATAAAATAATTGCGGATAATCTCTCTTGAAGTGTTGCCCTTGTTACCCAGTGCCTTTGCTATAAAATCAAGGTTTTCTTCCAAGGTTTCAGCACCATACACTTTCTTTACAAATGCCACAAACAAACCAACGATATCATCTTCAAAATATTCTTCGTCAGTGATAGGAATACAGTTATCGGCATCGGGAATGAAGGTGCTATATTTGATATCGTCCCAGTCACCGCCAGCATAGACAAGACCGTCTACATCGAGGGAGTAACGACCAAACATACAACCCACAGCGTAGGAAACAAAGGATTTTACAACCTCTTGCTTAGTTAGCAGATAATTGGAGTTTTTCATACTTTCGGGTGCTGTGTCCTTGCTGTCGCAGATGTAATGGACGGTAACATCTTTGTCATCCACATTTGGGGTTAAATCGTCCTTCAAACCGTAGATCTCAATGAAAACACGGTTTAGTTCTTCTTCGTTGGCCTTTAATTCTTTAAATTGTTTTTCACATATGTCTTGCCATATTTTAAATGCTGATTGTATGGTATAGTTTTGCGGTGCATTTTTTTCATACACTTTTAAATTTCCGTTCGAATTATCAACTCCAAAATTGATACTCGATAGATATACTCCATTTTCCACATCACCCAGACCACCATACAAAGAAACGCCATATTTTAATAATGGATGCTTTACAAAATCCCATGAGGTTTCAAAGCTGTCCCAGTCGGTTTTGGAGAGGGAGATGTTTTGTTCGACCAGTTTGTCAACGGTTTCTCTATATTGAAATTTAGGTAAAGGTATTTTACCTATTGGCCCTTGGTTAAAATCAAGCGTTGGAGCAAGTATTTGCAAAAAACACATTATGGAATTACTGTTAACCAATCCAAGCAAGAAAAACATATTTTCTTTATTTAGCGGATAGCATACCGGACCTTTAGAATCAAATAAATATCCAGTTGGAAGGTAACGAAATGATATGTTGCCACTTGTTAAGGCACTCCACGCTAACCCTTGTTTAAAATAATAAGATGGATTTCGTATTACACTTCCAGAAAATGCTTTAATATCAAAGCCTTCATTTTCCCAATTCACATAATACTCTCCATTGCCATACCATTTTCTATATGAACCACCTTTTGAATATGGGAACCATTTTTTATTTACATTACCTGTTGATATTTCAAACCACATCTTCAGAAATCTATTATTATCCCCTGTTGCCATGCCTTGTCGTGGTTCGGCAAATTCTCCCAATGATTTATTATTAGAAAATATATCAAATATAGCTTGTTTAACCCAATACGCAATGGGTGAGCCAGGAATTTTAGAGAAGTTTTCTTGATGTGCTATGTGCAAATCATTTTTTGCAAGGAAAGCATTTTCTTTTTCTTGTTGGCTGTTATAATTCACTAAGCGTGTAAAGATTGCTTTGTAGTCTTTGATATTGCTTTTACGCATTACAAAAGATGTAGTTTGTACCACTTCGCCACCAATTTCTTCAAAAGCTCTTGCACCTAAATGCGCCATATTTATAAAATCGGTATTGAGTAGCTTTCCACGCAATTTTTCATAGCTTGATAAAAACATAAATGCGTGTTGGGTTATCATAGCTATGTAAGCGTTTTGTTTTGCCATTTGCAAACATTTTTCAATAAACACAGCAAACAAATCTGACTTGCTATCAGGGTAGTTTTTCTTTACATAGTCAGATAGTTTTGCATTCATGCCACTTGCCCCCATATATGGCGGGTTAGTGATAACAACATCATATTTTTGGTTTACAATATATTGTAACTTTATTTTGTCTTTAATTTCTTTTCGCTTTTCTTCCCAAGTCAAAGCAAATTCAATTCCAAAGTCAACATCTCTTTTACTATCAATCAACTGTAAAATCTCTTTATAATCAATAGGCGAACATTCAATTAATGAACCTACAAGGGAGGAATTTTCTGTTTCTTGTAAATACTCAAGCATTTGTTTTGAATTGTATTTATTAGCAAATTCATAATCTATATTAGACGATGTATAGATTAAATTAAGAGATATTCCACGAGTTAAAAATCTCCTGTCATATTGTCTTGCTTTCATCATCAATGCAAAATATGCAAGCTGATATGCTCTTTTATCAATGTCAATACCGTACAAGTTGTTTTCTATAATAGACTGTGCTGCATCTCTTTGTGTATAACCTTGGCTTTCGTAAATCTGCATCAGCACATCAAAAGCATACACTAAAATATGCCCACTACCCATACAAGGGTCTATAAGCTTTATATCCTCAGGCGTAATCTTTTTGTATTCTGCTCTTATTTTTTCAAATTCCGTTTGTACGGCTTCTTCTTGTTCCGCTTCATCAAGATAGTATTTCCAATCAGCTTTTAAGTCGTCATTGGGGTGTCCCTCCAACCACAAACGGCCGAGGGAGTTTTCTGTCATATAACGCACAATCCAGTCGGGAGTAAAAAGCTGGGTAGCTGCGGGAATATGCTCTTTTGTGATTTTTACGTTCTTTTTAAGAAGTGCAAATACTTGCTCTTTTGGCTCGGTATTGTAATACTGATACAACCAACCGATAATCTCAACTGCTTCTTTAAAATCATCTTCTGCAATGTCATTTACAAGGTGGCTAATAATGCCGTCTTTATCCGTAAAAGAGATATTCAGCAAAAACTCGGTATAGTCGTTTGTTTTTTCAAAAAGCTCTGGTAACACTTCATTTAGCTTATTGCACTGCTTAATAAACAGCATACGAAACAGCTCGTCCAGCTTGTTTTCGTCTTTGAGCTGCACAATTCTATCTGTTTCAAAGGAGCTAAACTCCATATCGGTTTCAAAAGGAGTGGTTACCATATCAGGCTCTGCCTTGCCACTCATTTCACTGGAAAGCACACGCACACGAGAGGGTAAATAGTCATTGACCTCCATAAAACGAATAGCCACAAGGCGGTTAAACCAAGTGTAGGCAACTTCTTCTACCACAAACTGAAATGCAGTTTTGTAGTCGGAGGTGTTTTCTGTTTCTTCAATTTTCTTAACTAAAGCCTTTCTTTGCTTGACTTCGACCCCGGTAAGTTCAGTTGGCTTGCCTGTGCCAACGTCATAGAACTCGATATTATCGGTAGAAATTGGAAGTGGCGATAATTTACCCCCTTCACTAATACCGATAAGCCCTGCTTTATATGTTATTTCACTGATGAGCTTTCGTCTTGCCCATACAGCAAAGTTTTTAATGGCTGTTTTATTCATGGTGTGCCCTCCTTCATTGGATGTTATTAAAAAACACTTCCACAGCATTTACAAGCTCATTCCAGTCAAAACTATCTACAGCTTGAACAGATGCACTAACGATAGCTTTTGTAGCTAATTGCTCCACAAAAGTTTTAACTCCTATTAATGCCTTTTTAAACCTACTTTTTTTTGGCACATCTGATTGAATTTGCTCACTTAAAACTTCTAAGTCATCTTGAACTTCTTCTCTTAAATCATCATCTATATCTATAGATTTAACAACACTTATTGCTTTTGATAGCAATTCAAATAATTTTTCATTATCACCTATGGTAACATTATTTATAGATGTGATTACACTACCAACATTGGTAGTTCCATAATTAGTCCCATTAAAGTTTTGGGTTATACTTGGTATTGTCACTTTTTCTTCCTCCAAGAGCATCATTTCTTTTGTAATGCTATCGTTAATAAAATCGATTAATGCTTTGAAAGCATCATCTACAAAATTTTGAATAATGTCATCATACTTTTTAGCAGAATGAAAGTATGAAAGTGCAGCACCAAGCACATTACTACCGTTTCCTACTATTGTGCTCATATAATCATACATAGCTTTTATATGACACGCTTCATCCACTGGAACAACTATCTGATTCCATCCACCATTCTCATTTATAAAGCAAGACGTGTACTCGTAATCAATATTAGATATTTTCTTTTGAACTATATTTGAAATAAAAGGGTTTGAGTCGATGAAATTCTTAAATCTTTGTATGTTTGCACTTGCAGTTTCATTTGTTGACCTTAGTAAATTACTGGATATTCTTCTAAAGTCTAAACTCAACTCCCTTAACTCTCTTTTTGTAATCATAGATCCACCCCACAATACGAACAAAATATTTTTGATATTCCCGCACAATATAGAACTTTCATATGATGGTTACAACATCCACATTTAAATTCTGTCTCAACGGTATCTTTATCTTTTAGTTCCTTTACGTACACTTTTTCAAGAGGCTTAAAAGACATTTTAATAATACTTCCATGCTTGTTTAAAGAGCGTTGCATAGAACCAAAGGTTTTATTTAATTCTTCCATCATATAATTCATAGCTATTGCTTGTGCTTTCTCTATTACTTCATCTGTATAAAAGGAACGAGTACTGTTAGACAATCCGCAATATGGGCAATACAACTCATGAAATGGTTCATCAGCACTTTGAAATTCATCAGCACTAAGTTTAAATTCTGAGGAACAATATGGACAAGAAAAAGTTACATATCCATCACTATCCCCTTGAATAGTAAATTTAAATTGAACATCACTCATTTAAAGCCCTCCTAAAACTCAATATTTAAAATCGTATCATCTTTTACGCTCTGTTTTAGTTTCTGCTTTAGAACTTCAACATAGCGTTCTACATCTTCCTCTGTTTCAATTCTCCATGTTGACTCCGAGTTAATAGATTTTATGCTAATGGTTTTTTGAATTTTTGCTTTCGGTGCCGGTGGAGGGGTAATTACTTCTTCGCCACTTGTAGTAATCTTTGGCGGTGTAACAGGCTGTTTTGCAGCGATTATTTTAGCTTCTTCCACAGCAATTTCATTGAGCAAACGTACTTTTAAGGCATCAGCCTCTACCTTGATGTTTTGCAGGGTAGCTACACTATTGCAGGTTTCAGCTTTTTTCTTTATCTCTGCAAAACGCTCTGCAATCTTATTCGATAATATACTACGACATTCTTTCCCCTCAAGTTCCTGCATCACACGCAATCTCGCTTCTTCAATGGCGGTTGTAATAGGTTCTTCCATTTGGGTAAGCATGTCATTGTATAAGTTTGTATATCGCTCAAGAAGCTCAGGGATTTTTCTAATTTCGCTATATGGTTTTGCCTTTGCCATTATTGCTTTAATTGCAGTAACAACATCTTCAATTTCGCTATTCACAATAAAAGTTTTGCTGTCATCATAAATCTTCATCAGCTTTAGGCTATGATTCCAAATTTCGATTTGATCGCCATGAAAAAAGGCTTTAATAGGCTCATAATCTTCAGCAAAATCCAGTAAAACATCCTGCTTATCAGTAACAATATTGAAAAATTCTGCGGAATATTTAATTGCAAGTAAATCCATCATAAAAGCTTTACCATTCTTTACCACCTGCTTACCAGGATAGCTTTGTTCGTTCTTATAATGTATTTCTAATTTTTCTAGATCATTTTTTAGTCTATCTGCATACTGCATAAAGCTCTTTAAGATTGCATCATCTTCTTCGCTCATTGGAGTGATGTTAAAGAGTTCTTTCATCACATCACGAACAGCTTTTTTCTGCTTATCATTGGCTTTTTCTCGCTTTTCTGTAAGTAGTTTTTCTAAAAACTCTTTTCTGCTTAGGTAGCGATACACTTCATCTTCACTCTTATTCAGAAGTGTAACAGCATCATTGTTTACAAAGAAAGCCAAATCACCCTCTTTAAACAGCTTTGCAACAAGCCACTCTACATCATCCTCAATAAATCCATATGGTGCCTTTGTAAAGCGTTCCATAATGGATTTCAGCGATGTTTTAGCGTGTCTTTGGGTATTCATGCTAACAAAATCAAGCACGTCATTTAAGGCAAGTCTGTTAGGAGTTTGTACTTGTCCATCAAGAGATAACTGTGCATTGTTAGTCCCTTTAAGCACTGCTCGTATATGTGATTCATTCATTGCTGTATCAATATAAGACAACTTATGAAATACTGTGCTGATTAGCTTACCAAGTGCATCATTGATACGAGAAGAAATATCTTTCGCAGCAATTTGTACCTTATCCCCATTTACATAGATAGCAGCTTGTTTCATTGCTTCTTCAAGGAAAATCCTTGCGTTAGCATTCCTTTCACGCATTTCCACTCGTTTGGCTTCTTTAATTTGCTCATACTTGCTATTCATATTATTAGAATTAGGCCGTAAATACTTTTCTATTTTCAGTGCAGAACGAATTTCGTTAATAAAAGCCTTATCATCGGGCAATGCTACGATAACACACTTACTCTGCCCACTCATCATTCGAAGAGTCGTTTCATTCATCTGTGCATCTGTAAAGTTTGGTGTTAATACTTTAAGAAATATGCCATAGTTTTGATTTCCCTTGTAAGGTCTATCATCTACAATTTGATTGAACCCAAAAGTATATCTACCATTGAAAGCTGAGTATCTGTATTTCTTGTCATCATACAGTCCATCAAAAATAAGTTCTGCTGTTTTGCCTGTCAACTCATAGGCTTCCACACTTAGAGCTTCAATCTCACGATTGATTTCCTGTTCTTCATCAGTAAGAAACACATATAGTTCACCATTTTTTTGGACAAGTGTTTGACGACATAAACGCATCAGGGCTTGTTCCACTTTGTCTTTTAGGGCAATACGGTCATCATCAATATCAGAAACCATAAGGCTAGTGATATTTTCAAGGTTCGGAGTAATTTCTTTGACATATTTAATCATAAATAATGTCTTTAGAACATTGACCTCAAAACAATCTTCTAGCTTATTAGGGTTTAAATACTCGTTGTCATAAGCTCTAATGATAACGCCTTTATGACTATGGTCTAAAAACTGCTCCAGTGCATCATAAAACATATTGAATGGTACAAGGGCACCCTCGTTCTTTGCCATAACTCTCATAGCGGACTCTTTGAACAAGGCAAGCATTGATCGTTCACCTTCAGCCAAATGCTTACCACTGGCACCGTGGGTTCTAATGGAGGTTAATACATCTCCAAGCAAATTGAATTGATATGGAATAAATGGGTAAACATCAGAAAAATTTTCTCTATCCGAATATAACTTCTTTTCAATGCCATCGTTAAAAATAATCAGGTTTTTTATAATGGTATCTTTGTCATCATAAAGAAGTGCTAATGTCTGATTACCTGTTTCTGTTTTTTCAAGAATTCTCTTATGAATCACTTCATCCACGTTGGCAGATGAGAGGGACAGCCTTGTATCAAAACGACCTTGAATTTTAGAGAAGTCATTTCCTCTGGTTTTTGTGATGCTATCAATGTCTTGCTGGCTTGTTACAATAATCCAAGCTTTGCCTTTGCACTCAGTGCCTAAATCCTCAGCAACTGTTTGCAAGTTTAACATAAGGTCAGTTTTTTCGCCTATGTACTGCCCAATTTCATCTACCAAAAATATTACATGATGATTATTGCCTTTTTTCTTTATATAATCGCTTACCATTTTTGCAAAGGTACTAATATCCATATTATAGGGATTAGTGAAACTCTCACAAGTATTTTTCGCTGCTTCCATACTCATATATTCAATTTGAACCAATGCTTTGCAAACATAGTCTTGAATAAATCTAAATTGATGGCGTGAGTCTATCCATTCTTTTCCACGAATGGATAAAAAAGCACTTTTGAACTCCTCATATTTACCTTCTTCGGTAAGAGTTCTTTCTAAATCAGCAAGGTGGGGGTTTGCTCCGTAAAATCCCAAATGCTGATTAAATACTTTTAAGAAAACAGACAGGATAGCTTCTTTATTGTTCTGGGTATCTGCCATTCCACTCTTAGAGTCAATATTAAATAGGATAACATCCGCAGATGTATTTGCTGCAAGCTTCATATCACCAAGAACCACTTCATCCTTGATTTTTTTGTCTTCAACAAAGTAATCAATTGCTGTTTTTCCATCAACCACACGATTTTCAAGAAGGTAGGATAAAATCTTTAAGAAATGAGACTTACCACTTCCAAAGAAGCCAGAAATCCATACTCCCATTTTATCGGTATTTCCTACGATTCCTTTTTTATAGCTCGCAAAAAAGTCTGCAAAATGCTTCTGCAGTTCCCTTGTTACAACATATTCTTCAAGCTCTTGCTTTACATTCTCATCATCACCCTGGCCAACCTTAATAACGCCTTTAATATCTCTATCAATTGGCTTAGAAAACATATTTTTAATAATCATAATTTATCCTCTCAATCTACAATCCTAAAAGCCCTATAATAATTATCGTCCTTAGTTTCGCCAAATAGCATCAATGACTGACCATCATACTTGCCAGGAAAGAACATTACAACCGGGACATTATCTACAAATTGGTGCATATTATTTAGTATTTTATGAGAACGCAAAAGCGGATAACATTTGCCAATTCCAGTTAAAAAAACAATAGCATCTTCTGGGGTATTGTCCTTAATATGAGCTAAGAGCTCGTTGCCGTAATTATCTTCTTCCATGCGTAGCATTTCGTTAATTGCTTTGGTTATCTCAGGTAAGCCTTTCGTCTTTTCGAACTCTATGCAAAGGTCAAGAAATCCCTCTTTCTTTAGCGAGTCAATAATTGTATCGTACAAATCAAAAACAACCAACTTAATATCACTGTTTTCATATTTTGAGACTAGATATTGAACTCTCTCTCGAACCACCATCTCCTGCTCAGCAGGATAGTCAAATACATAATATCCAACCTCATTGCCAAGACCTTTATTTTCCCGGAAATTCGGGAGCTTAATCTTGTCCTCTAACTTGTTTAGTCTGCTTTCTAAATCCAGCATTTAGCTCACCCCCGTAACTGCTTTTATTAATTGTATTTCTCCATTATCTTTAAAGTAATGCTCTAGTTTAATATCCATCACTGGAGGAGTAAGCTCTTTCTTTTTACCATTTACAGTCAACAGCCCCGCATCAACCATAAAATTCATATAAGTGCTTCTAAGTCTTTTCAGTGTAGTGTCTGTCCAGTTCGCAACATCTTCATTTTGATCTTGCTTGTTTTTGAAGAATATATTAATATCACTGTCGTTAAGTTCACATACCCCTAGGATTACTTTTTCTCTATACACTTCATATAAAAATTCATAAAACAATCTATTTTGCTTTGCAGCTGCAATAAGAATTATAATTTTTTGTGTTGCCAAGTCACCCTCTAAAAAGATTTTCATCACCTTTTTATCTAGCGTGCTAATTCTATTTTTTAAATATCCAAATATTCTTTTGGCTCGATACTCTTTGGATATACCCAGCAAATTTTCTTCTAAGCACATTGCTCTTATCCCATCCCAAGAATAACCATCATATTTTAGTTTGATAATTTTTTTACATTCAATAAACCAAAAGGATTCGGATACTAATCCAGAGCTATATTTTTTCTCCATATATCTTCCTCCATACCTAACTATATTCGTCTATATTATTTAGCATCTGTTGTAGCAGACTCAGCATCTGTCACCGCCGAGCAAATGTCGCCGATATCACAGTTTAAAATTTCACAAATAGATAGTAAGACAGTAATAGAAACAGGCTCGTTTTTATTTAGCCTAGTAATAGTTCCTGCTGAAAGTCCTGTTAACTTTCGTAAATCACTTTTCTTTATATCTTTTTCAATCAACTTAATCCATAGTTTTTTATAGCTAATGTTCATTCTCATCCCTCATTCATCACAGATATATTACTATGCTTCAACTTAACTATATTATAAAGCATTGAGGTTATCCTTACAAGATTTTACACCAAATATATAAAGAAATATCACAACTTATTGCGACATTTTCTCATTCGAGTGCAAGAACGAAGAATCTATCTAAAAATACAGAGGTTTTTTTCATATAATATATAATGAACAATCTTGGCAAGCAATGCCTGCCAGTACACACTGGCAGGCGCTTGTTGGGGAAGTATCCCCAATCCCCACTAAAACACAATCAGCCTCTGTTGTGTTTTTAATACTCTCATTTTGAGAGTAGCAGCACCTTGCTTCGCTAGCGGTTTATAAGGACTGTTCAGCTTTTTTCTTTTGCTGTTGTTCCTCTTTTTCATCAAGCTCAAGGAGCTGTTCAACATTGGCTTTCGCATTCAAAATTTCCTGCATTTCTTTTTTCAAAGAATTATATTTAGAGTATGCCTTTTTCTTCTCGGTAAAGAGAGTAGCATACTCTATTTTTAGGTCTGCCATCTTTGGGAGCTTACTTAAACCCACCTCTTTAAAATAATTTTTAGCAGCCTGGTGGAGCAGAATTTCAGTGATATTTTCTTCTTTGAATTTAGAAGAATATCCAAATTTTTTATAATCCTCATAAACAGCCTTTGTTTTTGCAAAGTCGATAATATTTTTCTGCAAAATAGATATTTCTGCCATCTGTTTTTCAGTAAATTTTATGCTGTCAGAAAGGAGGGAAAACTCGTTTATAATGCCCTCGGCTTTTGCCCTTAAATCTTCATAATTAAGCAAGTTGTTTTCGGTTAGATAGTTCATCGTTTTGGCAAGCTGTTTTAGGTTGAAAGTCTTTGCCCAACGCTCATATCCAGCGCCTTTCTTCTGACTGATTTTAGACTGCAAGTCAATGACAAGATTAATTTTTTTATCGTTATATTGTCGAACTCTTTTTTGTGGCTTATGCTCCTTTTTACCCTCGATAACTTCTCTTAAATTATCCTCTTGATAACTTTTTCCAAGTGACCTTAAACGGATAAATTTCCTTTGTCCAGCACCCTTAAAAGCGAGATATTTTCCTGTCTTAATTTCAAAGCCTTTAGACTTCATTTTGCTAAAAAACTCATCTAAGTTTTCCGGTTTTTCCGCTAAGACTTCATCAATGGCAAGCCGCAATTTATCAGAAAAATTAAGTGGCTTTTCCTCCTCTAGCCAACTGCCATAATCTTTAGATTTCCCCCTTGGATTTTCTACAATAGACAGACCATTTTGCAAGCAAAGTAAGTCATTTATTTTTTGAATCGCTTTGGTAGAGTTCCAAAAATTTCTAAACTTTTTCTTGCAGTTTAGATTAGTAGAGTTCCAAATAATGTGATTATGAATATGGGACTTATCTATATGGGTAGCCACAATAAATGCGTGGTTACCCTTTGTTACTTTTTCGGCTAATTGGTAGCCAATTTGATTGGCAAGCTCCGGAGAAATTTCCCCTGGCTTAAAAGACTGCCTAAGCTGATAAGCGATCACATCATTCTTTTGTATTCTGCCTGTTTTTTGTAGGTAAATTTGCTTGGATAAGAGAAACTGACTATCCACTAAATCGGCATCACACATAAAGCTACTGACTAATTCTCCGCTATTGGTTTTGTCAGGGTTTTTAGCATAATCGGTTCTATCTGTAAGGCACTGGGCAAGGGTTTTACCCTTGTTGATGTGCATTGGAATAATTCGTGTTGTGGCGATAAAATCATCTCCTATTTTTCATCAGCAAAAAGATCATTTGTAAAGATGCGAATATCCTCTTTAATTGCCTTTATATCACCGCTCAAGACCTCAATATCATCAATATAAATATTGCCTGTTTCGTTGGCTCTTTTGGTAAGCTGATTAAGGTTGTTGCCTATGCGTGAAAGCTCCACAGTGAGCCTATTTAATGGCTCCATATCCAGTTCTATCATATAACCGTAAATAGCCATACGGCGAATATATGCACCTAAATTATTGGTGCCGATTAACTCCATTTTTGCATCTATGATTTTGCGTTCCTGCTCATCAACCATAAAGTGCAGCTGTATTTTTCGTATTCTATTTGCCATAAATCCTCCCTAAAAAAATAAGGCTACCTCCAAAGAAGTAGCCTATAATATGATGATTAACTTTTAAACTTGTCGTAGCTTTCTTGTAACGCAATCTACACCATTTAGAAGGAGGTTTGCCAAGCCAAACAGTCCGATTTCACTGAATACAAGGCAGAGAAGCAACAATCCTTTTGCCTGTTCCCACTGGGCAAACCCCATAGCCAAACATACAAGGGTAAATAGAAACAGTAGTGAAGAAATTGTACCAATAATTGTTCCGCCGACTACGGTTATCAATCGACAACCTAAGCTTAATACGGTTAAAATTGCGATGATGGGAAATAGGAATATTTTAAATAAAGTCCTCATTTTTTCGACCTCCTTGATGTTTGCTTTTCTATCTTTATTCTATCGCTTTAGAGCATTAAAGTCAATATAGAAGCATAAATATTCTGATAAAAAAATAAAGGAATGGTCTGCAAAAAACAAACCATTCCTTGTTTAATTTTGCAGTCTACATGAAGGGATAGTTATCTTTCTTCATAAGACTTTTCAGGGCTTTCAGTTGTGCAATCATCGGCTCGAATTTCTTCTTTGAAGTCCTTGAGTGCCTTTAGAACAGATGGCTTTTTCTCCTGTTCGGTGTCGGTATGATCGGCTTCTTCTTCCTCCTTTTCTGCATTGTCAAGCTCGATATTAAGCTGTGTAAGCCGTGTCTGTTTTTCCTTATATTCCTGCTCTTTGGGAAAAGAGGTATCCACCTCAGACTGTGCTGCTGCCTGCTCAGCATTTAGGTTTTCTAAACGGTTTTTGAGGTTGTCAATGGTTTTAGGCATATTTTCAAGAGCATTGTTAATACGCACAATATTACCTGTAATGTTGTTCTCCAGTTCTGCTATATGGGTGATATTGTTTTTCATTGCAATCTTAAATGTGCCATTGTCAATATACAGGGTCATTGAAAATCCTCTAAACTCACCAAGTTTCACTCTATCCTCGGGGTTCTGGATAGCCTTACAAGCCTGTAAAACAGCTTCCCCGGCAGCTTTTCTTTCAGTATATAGTTTGCCTTTAACGGTCATAGAAAAGCTATCTTCAGCTATGGGGTGCGTCTGTACCACCTTGTAATCCTTGGTTAGTCCGTCTATACGTTCCACAGTCTTTTTAATCTCCTGTGGGTAGTATTTAATGAGCCTATCCTCCATATCGTATTTCTGACTTTGGTGGTTAGAACGCATTAGCTTGAGCTTTGCAACAGCAATATCGAGATCCATCTTTTCCTTAATTCTTGGATCACCGGTGGCGAGTGCTTTAACCTCAGCATAAGAAAGAGCCGTAGCATCAATATCGTCTGCACTGCGGGCAGGCGATTTACTGGTGAATATCTGACCGATAAATTTCTGTTTATTTTCGATCAGGCTCCAATTGTACGCATCGAAGGTGTTCTCGGTAACATACTTGAAGATTTTAACCTCTTTATTCTCATTACCTTGCCTTATAATTCTTCCCTCACGCTGCTCCAAATCCGCCGGACGCCACGGGCAGTCTGTGTGATGAAGTGCCACTAATTTCCGCTGTACATTGGTGCCCGCACCCATTTTTTGTGTTGAACCAATCAGCACACGAACATCACCACTTCGCACCTTTGCGAAAAGCTCAGCCTTTTGTTGCTCGGTGTTGGCATCGTGAATAAACTTGATTTCTTCCGGTGGGACACCTTTTTCCATCAGCTTGTTTTTAATATCATCATACACATTAAAAGTGCCGTCATAATGGGGAGTGGAGAGGTCGCAAAAGATTAGCTGTGCTCCTCTGGTATCGGTACTTTGCTCCCAAATGTCGAATACATTGTTTACACAGGTATTGATTTTACTGTTTTCATCATCGGAGAGCAGATCATTTTGTAGCCTTTGGTCAAGTGCCAGCTTTCTACCATCAGATGTAATACGCAGCATATTATCCACGTTAGGCTCTACCTCTTTTTTACGAACGCTATTTGCTCTGTCTGCAAGGTCTTTTACCATTTCTCTTTGAAACTCGGAGGGCTTGGTTACAACGGTTGTGTGATATGCTACGGGGACAGGTAGGTTTAGCATATCGGCAGTTTGAATATCTGCTGCACCTTTCCAAATGTTAATCAGTTCTGGAAGATTAAAAAATTTTGCAAAGCGTGTCTTAGCACGAAAACCCGTGCCCTCCGGAGCAAGTTCAATAGCCGTAACTTTTTCACCAAAGTTGGCTGCCCAGCTATCAAAATGGGTTAAATCAAGCCTTTGGAGGGTTCCATATTGTAAATATCTCATCATTGTGTAGAGTTCCACCATTGAGTTACTCACAGGGGTTCCAGTGGCAAAAACAACACCTTTACCGCCTGTCAACTCGTCCATATAACGGCACTTAGTAAACATATCGGTAGATTTTTGTGCTTCACTTTGTCCGATACCGGCAACATTACGCATTTTTGTTTGAAGGAACAAATTCTTAAAAAGGTGTCCCTCATCTACATAGAGCTTATCTACCCCCAATTCTTCAAAGGTTACTACGCTGTCCTTGCGTTCTTGCGAGGACAATTTTTCTAGCCTTGTTTCAAGACTTTTCTTTGTTTTTTCAAGCTGTTTTATGGTATAACGTTCACCATTTTGGCTTTTTGCATCCTGTATTGCAAAGAGAATTTCATCAATTTGGGTCTTTAGGATTTCCTCCTGCCTTGCTACCGATAGAGGAATTTTCTCGAATTGAGAATGTCCGATAACCACAATATCAAAATCACCTGTGGCAATGCGAGAGCAGAATTTCTTGCGATTCGCAGGCTCAAAGTCCTTCTTTGTGGCAACAAGGACATTTGCACCAGGATATAAGGTAAGAATATCTCCACCCATCTGTTCGGTTAGGTGATTGGGCACAACAAATAGAGACTTCTGTTGCAAACCAAGTCTTTTGCCCTCCATGGCACTTGCCACCATTGTAAAACTTTTTCCAGCACCAACCACATGGGCAAGTAAGGTATTACCACCGTAAAGAGTACGAGCTACGGCATTACTTTGATGTGCATTTAGCTTAATGATTGGGTTCATACCATCAAATTTAATATGCTGACCATCAAACTCACGAGGACGGATAGAGTTGTAAATTTCATTGTATTTCTTTGCTAAAACCTCTCGACGCTGTGGGTCTTTCCATATCCATTCCTTAAAGGCTTCACCGATGGCTTCCTGCTTTTGCTGTGCTAGGGTGGTTTCTTTACCATTTAGCACTCGTTTCTCCTTGCCGTCATCATCAATGACGGTATCAAAAACACGCACATCACGAAGATTTAAGCTATCCTCTATAATCTGATAGGCATTTTTGCGTTTTGTGCCATAGGTAGCAATGGCACGAGGGTTTGCCCTATCCTCCATTTTCCCCTTAACATTCCACTCGCTTGTATGCTTTGAATACATAACATCAATTCTGCTACTGTGCATATAACGTGGAGTGCCTAAAGCTTCAAACATAAATTGCTTATAGTATTCTGGATCTACCCAAGTCGCACCAATACGAACATCAATCTCAGCTGCGGATAAATCTTTTGGCTGTATTTTTGTAAGCATATCTAAGTTGACTTGATACTGCGGATTATCTGAAACAGATAGCTTTGCAATAGCAAGCTTTTCACGGACATTGCCAGATAGGTATTCATCTGCTGTTTGCCAGCCAATAAGGTTATTGTCTGCATCACTTAAAGGGTCTTTGAATATAATCCCTTTTAAGTCCTCAATGATAACAGGTATGTTATCCTCCCCACCTAAAAGCTGTGCCATAAAACCAATATCCACACGGGCTTTTTCAGAAATAGATACTGCCAGCGCTTCCGTAGGAGTATCAACAGAGGTAACCTTAACCGATTGTTTTATGGTGCGTTTGGTGAACATATCAGCTTTGGCTTTTAGATTGCCATTCTCGTCTAATTGCTCCAAAGAGCAAAGGAGAGGATAAGAAACATCATCTGCAAAGGCTTGCTTATTAGCTTTGCTGTTAATTAGTCCAAATTTCTTATTAAAATCGTCATAAAGTATGTTTAATGTTAGCTGTGCCTTTTGCAAATCATCATCAGAACACTCATTCAACTGCATTTCAATGATTTCTCTGGTTTTATCACGAATGCCAAGTAAGGCATTTACTCGCTTTTGTGCTGTATCAGATAGAGAAACAGGCCTCATTCTGCTGTTTTCTCTAAAATATAGCTTGTCATCAATAAGAGCATAGCTGAAATTTCGCACATCGGGAGTGGCTTCAATAGTGGCAGCTTCTTTTTCTCCATCTATAGCGGTAACAGGGTCTTTTAGCAGTGCTTTATCGGGCGGTAGAATGTGGAGTATTGCTTGTTCAAGCTGTTGTGCAAGGGGGATTTCATGGTTTGGAACACAGGTGGCTTCCATTCCAAAAGGACCCGATACCATTTTCATTCTGCCCATAATCATTTGAGGGTTTTCCTCAAAGTATTTATTCACTGCAATACCGTCCTCAGTTTCGCCAAGCTCTACCCAAGAAGGTAAACGCTCCGGTGCGTGGTCACGCTTTTGAAGGAAAATAATATCACTGGTGACTTCCGTTCCCGCGTTGGCTTTAAAGGCTGTGTTAGGCAATCTGATAGCACCCAGCAGGTCGGCTCTCCCAGCAAGGTGTTTTCTCACTTCACTGCTTGCTTTATCAAGAGTGCCTTTAGAAGTAATAAAGGCTACCACACCGCCACTTCTAACCTTATCAAGGGATTTTCCAAAAAAGTAATCATGTATCAAGAAACCCAGCTTATCATATTTTTTGTCATTGAGCTTGTAGTTACCAAAAGGCACATTACCCACCGCCATATCAAAGAAGTCGTTGGAAAAATCGGTTTTCTCAAAGCCTTTAATTTGAATATTTGCCGTCTGATAAAGCTGTATTGCTATTCTTCCAGTTAGACTATCCAATTCCACACCGTAGAGTTTTGAGGTTTGCATACTCTGTGGCAGCATCCCGAAAAAGTTACCACTGCCCATTGCAGGCTCTAAAATGTTGCCATTTGGAATATCCATAATTTCCAGCGCCTTATACATCGCTCGAATAACAGTGGGTGAAGTATAGTGGGCATTTAGGGTACTGGCTCTTGCCATTTCGTATTCATCGGGTGTCAGTATGGCTTTTAGCGCAGCATACTCACTTCGCCAATTATCCTTGTTCTCATCAAACGTATCGGTAAGACCGCCCCAACCGACATACTGTGATAAGATTTCCTGCTCTTCAGCATTAGCTCGTCTATTTTCCGTTTCAAGTTGTTTTAGGATTTGAATAGCAAGAATGTTGTGGGCATATTTTTCTTTGGCTGTGCCGACACCCAAATCATCATTGGTAATTGCGTAATTGATTTTAGGTGAAGTATCCGTAATTTCATTTTCTACTTGTTTAGTGGGAGGGGTAAAAGGTGTATCCTCTAAACTGCCACCGTCAAAATCAAAATTGATTATTCTTTGCGGCTCCGGCTGCTTTTCATCAGTAACAATAGAGATATTTTGCTCTTGCAGCTGTGATTGCTTTTGCTCCACAAAATAGCGGATATAGTCCACAGTTTCACTGCGAAAGATAGGAAAGCCAGTGCCATTTTGGAAGGTTGTATCACGCAAGGAAACCTTGTCGAAGTCATAATTTACGCTGTCAATGACAAAATCTCTACCACCGATTGTAAGCTCCATACCAATAGGAATATAATCCTTTGCATAATGCTCAGTAATGGTGTGGTACTCGCCGTTTTCTTGTCCAATGAAACAGAAGTTAATTCCTCTATCTTTAAGGTTTTTTGTTGCCACTTGCCAATCCGCCACATAACCGCCAGTTACTTTGGTATTACCGATAAGGGGTATGTCTCGCTCAATTACCTTGCGACCAAGAATAGGTGCAGCTATCTCGGCATCATCACCATAAAACAAAAGCAGACTACCCGATTGTATACCTACAATCTGATGTGGGTGGTCTGCTTTTTGGTTTAAATATTCGGTTATTGTTTTTTCGTCGCTAAGGAGCTGTTCCATTCGCTCACGGGAGAGTTTTTCGCCAATTTCTTCTACAATGGCTGTTTCGACTCCCTCATGAAAATCAGCAAAATTTTCATCAAAAGCTGTAACTGCTTGTAGTTCCTCACCTGCTTGTGTTTCTGTTTGCTCTAAAAGGTAGTTGTAGTCAATCTCCTTTGCATTGCCCCTGTCAGTAAGTGCGGAAATACCCTCTACCAAATCATCTTCACAAATCAGGTTAATGGCTTGCTCCATAGAAATAGATGGATCATCATAAACGCCACCATCAATAAGGTGGAGGTTTTCATCAAAGATAGAATAATCGTAGCCTTCGTCAACCTCTCGGATGGAGAAGTAACGGTTGCCTACTTGATATGCAAGTTTAGCAGGCTCGGTCATTCTGCTTTCTTTCTTGATAATTTCTTCTACCTTGGCAACTATATTTTCATTTGTGGGATCCTCAAGGCTTTCTGTAGCAAAGTCGATAAGTTCTTCGGATACCATAAGCCCCCTATCTTCTAAGATGGAGGATACGGAACCGCCTACCAAATCGAGAGTGAGCTGTCCACTGTCTGTTTCTTTGTGGGTGGATTTTCGCTTGCGTTCCAGTTTTTTGGCGATATTGGTAATATCGTCGATACTGTCCTCGTCCAGTTCCTCATGGTCTTTTTCCACCCGCTTTATGGCGTATTCTTGGCTTTTGAAAATAGAGTAATCACCGGTTTGAAAATCCTTTAAATTCGCAAAAGCCTTCTGCATATAGTCAAACCCACGCGCATCAGAGAGGGTATGTCCTAACACATATTCCATCTGTCCAATAAGATTACCTACAAACTCGCTATCCTCAAGTTGTTCCGCAACCTCTTTTACAACCTTATCCATATAGCTGTAATCACTGCTTGGAGCAGTAAAAGGCTTTTCTATATCCGGTGGAGCATAACTGTAAAAGTAAACAATGCCTCTTGCAATTTTTTCTTTCTCATAAGTGGGAATGTAGGCAAGCTCCGCACTGCTAAGATAGCGATTTTCAGCAATCAAACGTTCAATTCGCTTTGTTACTTGTCCCCAGTTTTCCATAACGGTTGCGTAGGGCTTAAAGTCAATTTCCCTTGCGTATATAGTACCCTTTGCGGAATGGTTCAAGCTAATACCCCAGTGTGCACTGCCACTCCAGCCATAATAATTTTTTAGAAAGTCGGATTTCTCTTTCTCTGTATGCCCTTGTTTGAAAAAGGCATAGGTATCAATGTGAGAAGTATTAAAATGCCTTGTGCGGTTATCAGTTGCATAGATAGCATTTAGTTCATCTTGGGTAATAAAAGACGGGGTAATTGGAGCAAATTCCTCTTTGGATGGGAACATAACAGGCTCATTTTGCAAATCCTTTGCCATACCAATAATCTCTGTTGGTGTATGAAAGGTCATTCGCATAGTTGCATCTTTATCTGCAATAAAATCTTGCTCCATTTGCTTTAATCCAAGCATTAAAGTAGACAACTTTTCTTTATCCGTCAAATGAGTATAAATTTCCTCTGTGCAATCAGGATATACAAACCTCGTTACAATAGGATCAAGTTTTTCATTGGTGTAATCCTCGGCTTTATCCCGATACATAAAGGAAAAATATTCAGCCACATATTTTTGATAAACTTCTTTTGACTGTTCCAGTTTATCGGCAGTGAGATATTCGCCCTTTTCCAGTAGATTTCTAATCCTTTCGGCAGTCTGCACCCAAGAAAGATTTATTTTGTTCTGTGCGTGATAGGTCTGATTTCCCCTTGCAATGGTAATGCCGTCTTCATCATACCAAAAAGAGTATTTTACTCCATCAATCTCAAAGCCCTTGCCACCTCTACCATAATGATTTTTTAGATAATCTGCATTTTCAAAAAGGTCAGTATTAAATGCCATATATCCAGCGATAAGGGAAGTGCTGTTTTTTTCTTCGCCACCCGTTGCTAAAATCTTATCCACCACTTCAAAGGAGATAGATTCAGCATCAAATATGCTGTTTTGGGCAAAAGAAAAAGCAGCAAGCGTGACGCTTGACCCATTTAGGACTTCGTCGCTTACTGCTTTACTTTCTGCAATAGACTCAATTTGTTCATGGATAGTAGGAAATATAGATACTTGATTGCCACTTACCTTGCGTAAATCAAGTCCTTCATCACCACTTCCTCGGCTTGTAGCTTGATGTTTGTTGCCATCTGCACCCATAGAAGTTGATCTTTGGCTTTCAGCGCCTCGGTTACTCCCTGTGCTTTCATCATTTCTTCTGTCATCTGATCTACTTGGCTGTGAGCTGTCCTGTCCACCTCCACCAAGTGTGGCCACAGACTCCCATCTTGCAGCATTCGGCCGTAGGTTCCCCTGCGGTTCTCCTTGAGATGCGTTTCTCTCATCATTCCATACTTGCCCACTGTGTCGGGTAGATTGTCCAAATCCTCCATCTGTAAATCCGGTATCAGATAGTCCCCGTTCTGAATATAATTCACCTTTTCTACCACTGTCATTTTCCTCCTTTGTATTTTTACTTTCACGCTTTAGAGTGCTAAATTCTATATTGTCAGTATAATCTACTTTCCGCTTATTATCAATAGATTTTGCAAGTAAATTTCGCTCACTTTCTCTTATCACTGCACCGATGGTGAGGAGCATTTCATTTGATACCAAGTTAATGGCATTGCCCAAATGAGAGAAGACGGCAGGGCTATTGAAGTCGGTAATTCCTCTAAAATCGTCCTCATCAAGATATTCTCTTGCATCAATGCCACACCGTGTAAGCACCATATACTGAACGCTTGTAGTAACAGCATTTCTAAAGGCAACATCCATATTCAGTTCATCAATTCCCTCTAAAAAGCTATCCTCAAGATCGTAGTTTAAATCGTGCAAAAACTCTCGGTAATGCTCACCCACGGCTCGCTCAGTAAGCTCCATAAGGCTACTTGCAAAATCATCTTTTTTAATCTCGCCATAAAACCCTGTGAGCTGCTTTAGCACATCCTCGTGATAGTTTGGTAGCATTTCCCACAGATACGGCGTTTTTGCTCCTCGTACCTCGTTGGTATCGGAAACCTCGAAAACATATTCAATACGAGGTTTTCCACCTTGATTTTGACGGATAAGGGCAATGCCTTTGCTACCTCGTTTCACCCAGCGGTTCATCTTCTTGTTCCAAATTTCGATATTGGCACAAGCGGTGGCATCGGGACGTTGTGCGTAAATCATAATCTGGTCATCAAAACTGTACTTATAGAGTTTGCTTGCGGTAGTAAGATAGTCCTGCCAGTTACTGATATTTTTCAAGACATCTTCTTTGGTATCGGTAAATAGCTTTGAAACTTCGTTTATTCTGCTCATTCGCTCCTCCTTAAATTTGATTTTGGACATAAAAAATCCCGACACAAAGAGGTTTGCCCTTGTATCGGGATTTATTTTTTGTTATTAAATTGCTTTTATCTTGTTGACAGCATATTTTATAAATTCTTCGGGTGTGGGGACTTCTCCCCTGCGGGGAACTTGCTCCTGATAGGCTTTTATAATACCATCGTCATTCGACGTAAAAGCGTATTCAAGTGCTGCCTGCATTTCGGTTTTGACTTCTTTCATGCTTACACCATTTTGCTTTGCTATTTTTCTATAAATACTTCGATTGCTCAAACTTAATCCCCCTTATATTTTAACAAATATATCGTATATCTATATAACCCATTATATCATGGTTTAGATGTAAAATAAATACACAATATATCTAAAAGAGGTGTTTGAATTATGTCTATAAAAAGTGTATCCATACGTATCGAAGAAGAAATGCTTGAAAAAATAGCTTTTGTTGCTGACTATGAGGGACGTTCTGTTAATAGTCACATTCTCGTATTAATTCGCAACAATATCAAAGAATACGAAAATGAGCATGGCAAAATAATCGGGGATATAAACCCCGAAGTGAACGTAAAACCAGCAAGAAAAAAATAAATAAATCCCGATACAAAGAAATTCGTCCTTGTATCGGGATTGCTTTTCATTATTTTGCGACAATTTCTTGTTTTGGAATAAACTCAAGTTTCAACTGCATATCCATTCCTTCAGCAAGCCTTTGTAAAAGGGAAAGAGTGGGATTTGCATTGCCATTTTCAAGTTTGCTGATGTCTGCTTGGTTGATGCCGGTTTTTTGTGCAAGCTCCTTTTGTGTAAGGTGACTATTTTTTCTAGCATCTATCATTGCTTGAATGATATTAAACTCTGGCTCAAGAACATTCCATTCTTTTTGAAATTCAGGATCTTTCAATTCTTGTTCTAAAAGTCTATCAAAATCATCACGCATAATTACAACTCCTTTCCACTTTTTTCTAAATAATCCTTGCGATACTTTTCAGCAAGGTCAATTTCTTTAGGTGGTGTTTTCGCCGTTTTTTTGATAAAACCGTTTGTTAGTACTATTTTTCTCCCAATTACGAAAAAATATAACACCCTTGAAATATCACTACCTTGTTTTGCTCTAAGTTCAAATATGCCATTACCTAAAGGCTTTGTATATGGCTCTCGTAAATCATTTCCGTTCTTCCTTAAAATTTCAATGCACCGCAACATCTTGGCTCTCATTTTTGTATCAAGAGAAAGGACAAAATCTTTAACCGGAACATCTCCATTTTGATTTTTATAAAATTCGATTTCAAAATCTGTCATTTGTAATCCACCTTTATAGGATATGTGTTTATCCTCATTAATATTATATGGGATTTATCCCATATTGTCAACAGGTATTATCGCTCAACGTTTTTATTTTTATGAATTGCACCTTCGCTTTGGTTTTCCAGTTCTTTAAAGGCTTTTAGCTTTGTGGTAACTGAGTGGCTTTTCGTAGCCACTTCTTCCAAAGCATCTTTGATGCGTTCCTTAAAATCGGAAACGGCCTTGTCTTTGTCACTGAAATAATGCCCCCAAAACCAGTTATCACCATCAGCTCGTTCTTCATCGTTTATAATATTCCTTTGCCAAGAGCCATAAGGTGAGGGAGCCTTTTCATTTTCGCCAAAGGCAAACTCATAATTGCCAACAATATGGCTTTCGGTAACAGCATATCCACCAATGGTGCGAGGTAGCTCGTTGTTGATAATACCATCAATTTGATTATAATTTTGCTCACTGCTCATTTCAGCGGTCTTTAGGTAGTTTTCTCTTTCCTTTGCAAGAGTAATTAGAGCTTTCATTGTGTTTTCCGAAATGCCGGAAAGAGTATGGCTGCCACTTAAAAAAGTTGCCCGCCTAGCAACAAATTCATCGGTATCAATATCGCCCAGTTCTTGTTTTGCTCTGCTTTCTAACTGGTCATAGAAAAAATCCTGTGGATTACTTGTAATTTTAGCAACCTCTAAAATCTGTTCATAGGACAGCATATTCTGCACAAATTGTCCACCTGCAATGCTATCGGGATTGTAGTATAGCCAAGTCAGTGTACCATTTTCTTTGTCAAAGAAAAGCCGATCATCAGTATTTTCTAATGCAGTCAGTGCAGCTTTATACAGCGCATCGGTATTATCATCACAAAGGGCTTCAATAAACTCTCTGCGAGGAATGAGGGAAAGAGAAGATGCATCAATTATATTGTAGTTAATTGCCTTTGCTGCAAAATACTGAATATCTGCCAGAGCATAATCTTCTGACTTTAACCAAATATCCTTTGTGTAATCGTAAATCATACTTAGCTCCTCAAAACTGTGGGGAGTATCCAAGTCCTGCCCAATATCGCACATATTTACAAGCTTTTTCACTCTATTCCTCAAATTCTGATCGTTGGTTAGAGCAAACAAAACCTCTTTTGGATTTTGATTGACCAATTCTATGAAATCTTTTACTTGATAATCACTCATCACTTATCCCCTTTTTTCAAATTCTAAAACAAAATTTACATATTTACCGCCTGTATCATCAAAAGAAACAGTAGCATTGTAGGTTTTACCAGTTTTTTCTGAATAACAGCCAGTTAACTTGCATTTGCCTGTGGTTAAAAGGTCTTTTACTATTTTTTCGGTTAAGGTTTTCTTTTTTGAAGTAAAAAACTTATTTTCTTTCCAGAGGGCAAAACCGCAGGTTCTGTTTTCACAGCAAAATCCTTTTTTGTTCTCAATTACATTACTACCACACCTTGGGCATTTTCCAATCACCTTGTTTTGTGAGGGAAAAAGCTGTTCACTGCCTTTTACCACATCATAGGTTATGACAAGGTTTTCGGTCATTTTAGAAATTTCCGATAGAAATTCATTTGCGGACAAATCGCCTGTTTCAATGGATTTTAGCTTTTCTTCCCATTCAGCCGTAGTCAGTGGGGATTGGATACTTTCGGGCAAAATAGTGATGAGGGCATCGCCCTTATCTGTCGGCAGAAGATACTTTGTTTTCTTATCCCCCTTGCGTTCCAAAAGATTAACACTAATGAGTTTTTCAATAATGCCTGCACGAGTAGCAGGGGTTCCAATACCACAAAACTCTTTTTCAATATTTTCGTCTTTACCCGTTGTTTCCATAGCGGAAAGCAAGGTGTCCTCGGTAAATTGCTTAGGTGGAGAAGTCTTGCCTTCCTTTATTTCTGCGTTACAATTTTCAATGACCTCGCCTTCAGCCATAAGAGGAAGTGATTTTTCGTCCTGTTTCTCCGCCATGTTAAGGAGTGCTTCGTATTCCTTAAAGCCATTTTGCAAAATAGTTTTGCCTTTGGTTGTAAAAACAGCATCACCACAGGCTGCCGTTACCAACGTTTCGCTATATTTGTGGTTATCCCCTAAAGCAGAAAGCAGCCTTAACATGATGAGTGTCAAGACCGCTTTTTCTCCATAAGGAAGCTGTTCTATATCATAGTTTGCTAGGCTCTTGGTGGGGATAATGGCATGGTGGTCGGTAACCTTGCTGCTGTCAATCACAAGCTGAGCATTGCAAGGTACATCAAATTCTTCGTCCCTTGGAAATGGCAAAGTTGCCAAAGCATATAGTGACAGCTCCGGTAAGATTCCTGCCATATCCTCGGTTAAAAATCGACTGTCGGTTCTTGGATAGGTACATAGCTTCTTTTCATAAAGGCTTTGGGTATATTCCAATGTTTGATTGGCGGTAAAGCCTAATTTACGATTGGCTTCTCGCTGCAAAGTGGTAAGGTCATACAGTTTTGGCGGCTTTTCTGCCTTTTCCTTATTTTCAATGCTTGTAACTACTAAATGCTGATTTTTGCACCTTTTAAGAAGTTCCTCCGCCTGTGCCTTGCCCTCCGTTTTTTTAGAGGTAAAGACCACTGCGCCGTTATCAAGGACAATAGTATAAAAGGGTGTGGGATGAAAGGCTTTTATGCTTGCATTACGTTCCACAATCATAGAAAGCGTGGGGGACATCACTCTGCCTACATTTAGCCGCTGATTGTAGAGCAGTGAAAACAACCTTGTAGCATTGATGCCCACAATCCAATCAGCTTTTTGTCTGCAAGCAGCACTTTCAAAAAGCAGATCAAAACTAGTTCCGTCTTTTAGATTTTCAAAACCTTTTTGTATGGCACTATCCTCCATAGAAGAGATCCAAAGCCTTTTCATCGCCTTTTGACACTTGGCAAATTGATACACCAGGCGAAAGATAAGCTCGCCCTCACGCCCGGCATCACAGGCATTGATAACTGCATCTACTTTAGGGTCATTTAACAACTTGCAAAGGATTTTAAGCTGTTTTTCCTTGCCCTTTGATACCTCGTATTCAAAGCTCTGTGGGATAATAGGCAAATCCTTTAAATCCCATATTTTATAATTTTCATTATATTTCTCGGTGCCGGCAAGACCTACCAAATGCCCAACGCACCACGATACGAAATACCCATTGCCCTCAAGGTATCCATCTTTTTTATCGGTAGCACCCAGCACCTTTGCAATACTCTGTGCCACCGAGGGCTTTTCTGCAATGACTAGTCTCAATTTTTATTCCTCCCTATAATCTGTATTTTCTTCATCTGCTAAATAGCTATCATCCTCGTCAAGCTGATATTCTTCCTCATCGTCGGAATATTCATCGTCGCTGAGTTCATTCAAATTGGTAGAACCTTTATGAGTATTTTTGTCCTTAACGAACTTCAGATAATAAAAAGCACCTCCGCCGCACATAGCCAATACAAACACTAACAGCGGTAAGGTGTTACTTTTGGTTTCATCTGTTTTATCATCTGTGGGTTCTTCTGTTGGCTCTGCGGGGGTAGGCACGGGTTCTTGGATTGTTGGCTTTTCCTCAATCTTAGCGGGTTCGCCCTCCATCAATGACATTAAATCGGCTTCATCAATCATATTAAGTAGGTATACATTATCACTATCCCCTGCACGATCAATGACTAAGTAAAAATAGTTGCCATTTTTTGAAACTGCCGTGATAAACTGCTTGTCAGTTTCGTCAGTGGTGGTAATATCATCAACAAGGGTCAAATTGCCCTCTGGCGTAAGGGGTGTGGTTTCTTCCTTTGGTGTCACAGCCACAGGCGGGGTTTCGTCGTATTCAAAACCGCCACCTGCAAAGGCTACGGTTGACATTGAACAAAATAGTACGCTCATCACCAGCATTGTAGTAAACATTTTAAATCTTTTCATTTTGTTGTTCCTCCGTATTGTTTATTTTAAGTGGTACACTTGAACCTTTTTCTTCCTCGAAAATCTGCAATATTGTAGGCAAATCGTTGTGATTTACCTTGTGTTTTCTAAGCACATCAATCATCATTAGATTTTCAAGGTCTGTCTTTTCCTTTTGCAAGGATTTTAGCTTGCTTTGGTATTCAGTGATTTTTACTTCTGTTCTCTGAATATCCTTTTTGATTTTAGTTAGCTTGTTTTGCAATGAATTTTCCTCCTTAAATACGCAAAAAGACGAGATTTCTCCCGTCTTTCTTGACTTCGCATAATTTATTATTTAGATTTTATTCGCTTCTATTTTGGTTCTCAATGCAGGGGTGCTCATTTTGCAAGTTCTTCTGATTTTGGTTTTCTAACATAAATAAGCACATCTTGGGAGCAAGCTCCAATCAAGCTGTAATTCCTTCGACCTTCATTTAATGTCATCCCATGGTTTTCATCACTTGGCTCATCATCACTTGATGTGAAAACATCATTCTCCCAAAAACATACAGGACATATATAAGCTATAGCTTCTTCTTTAGGAACAGGAAATGTATGATAACCACAACATGGGCAAGGGTAAACTCCTTTTGCTTCATAAATTTTTTTAGACTCTGGTTTTTTCTTGCAGTCGCTTGTTATTTCAGGCAAATACAAATGCTTAAATCTCAATTGTTTCTCACCGCCCAATATAAATTTCCATCAAAAAGCTTTATTCAAAGACTGCTTAATTATCAAAATTATCTTGCATATAAGTATACCTCCTTTGAAATAAAATATCTACTCTAGGGTTGTATTCTCCCATAGGCATAAAAATGATCTTGCCAATAACCACTGTTTACATTGGCATAGCCTATAGGGTTTCCGCAATGGATCATCATTCCGTCACCGACATAAATACCAACATGGGACACAGCCCCTGCACTATCATAAGTACCCTCAAAGAAGATTATATCTCCCGGCTTTGCTTCGCTTTTGGGAATTGGTGTTGTTTGATTATATATCCCTGTTGCTGTGGTACGAGGGATGTTGCCAACACCCGATTGATTGATAACCCAGCATACAAAACCACTGCAATCGAAAGAGGTAGAGGGATTACTGCCTCCCCAAACATAGGGGTAACCTATATATTTCTCAGCTTCCTTGAGCATTTTTCCAAACTCCTCATCAGTGAGGTTATGGGCCGGTACTTGATATTCTAAATCTTGATTACTATCGGTTTCACTGTATTTGTCTCCAAAAACGTTGGGCTTATTGCCTTTGGTTTCAAGATAAACTCTAAATAATTCAAGCTGATCGGCAGTAAGCAACTCCTCAGCCACGTTTTTGATAGGTGTATTGGTAAGAGTGATGTTTAAAATATAATACTTATAAGGTACTTTTACCTTATAAGTATTCCCCTCGCTGTCCGTTCTCGTTTTAGTTCGGTAACGAATTTCTACCACTCGTTCCAATTCCAACTCATACTGTAAATCAAAAATCTGTTGCAGTTCGCCTTGTACCTCATTTGGCTTATAATATTTCAATAAGGCTGTAAGATAGGACGCAAGTTCATGGGCGTTATGACCGATCTCATCAAGGTTATAACGATACTCATCGTAACCGGGATAATCACTTTCGATGTTGTCAATTTTATTCTTCAACTCTTTTTCAAGATTTTTGTAATCGTTGTCAACCTCTACAATATCCTCATCCTCAGAGTTATAAGAAGTACCCACAATGGAATTGAAACCACCTTGGAGCATCACAGCGCAAGAGGAAAACGAACCACCACAAATGATGATGATTAGCAGAAAGCACCCGCTGATAATTAAAATCCTAGGGTTTTTCACAGCATTAGCTGCAATCGCAGCAACTGTATCAACACCTTTTTTAGCAATATCTTTAATGGTGGTGGCTGTGTTACGGGTAGCAGTACCGGCTTTGCGAGCATTGGCATATTGCTTTTTGATATTTTGCTTTTGTTGCCACTTGGAAAATAGATTACTACCTAACTGCGGATTTTCAGCCATAGCCCTATTGTAGGTGTAATTAACCTGTGATTTTTTCAGCTTCTTTTCCGCTTTTGCAAGGGTTTTATAGGGCTTTAATTTCTGATGCTCGTATGCTGATTTCAATTTTCTACCCATAAATTCAGCAGACTGCTCACTGCTGTGGGTGGCTTTAACACCCACATTGTCATCTTCACTTTCGGAAATTTCTTTATGCATATTGCTGGCAACTGCCTTTTGTGGTGCGTTTTTGAATTTTCCCACTATAGTGGATTGTGGTTTTACTATATCCACCAAGCTATCAGATGGTTTTGGTTTATCTGTTAGCTTATCAGAAGGTTTTGACTTGTTTTTGCCAAAATCCAGCTTTGACTTTGGCTTTTCTTTCTCATAGAACTTTCTTTGCATTTTGAGTTGTTTCTTATTCTTGAGTACCTTTTCCCGTGCTTTATCTCGTTCCAACTCAGCTTTTTCAAGTTTTAAACGAGATTTATTTAATTTACCCTCCATCTTACACTTCCTCAAGCTTTGTGGTCATAATCTTGTAAAGCTCTGTATCTTTCGGGAAGTGGTCAATAAAGGGAATGATGGTACTGCCATAAATAAGCAATCCTTCGCCTGCACCCGAATTAGTCACATAGGAAAGCTGATGCGGGGAGATATTAAGCTGTTTGGAGAGGATTTCTCTATCACCACCTGCTTGGTTCAGTAGATACACAAAGTCCGAGTTTTCAAAGATGTTTGCCACCTGTGGAGAGCAAAGAAAGTCTTTTACATTTTGCGTTAAGCCTGTCGGAATACCTCCCCATTTACGAAAGCGTTTCCAAATCTCCACCGTATAATTGGCGGTTTGCTCCTTGCCCAAAAGCAGATGCATTTCATCAATATAATAACGTGTTGATTTTTTATCATTTCTGTTTCTACTGACTCTGCCCCAAATCTGGTCTTGCACCACAAGCATACCAAACTCTTTTAGAGCGTTGCCCAGCTCCTTGGTATCAAAGCACACCACACGATTGCTAATATCCACATTGGTGCGATGATTAAACACATTCAATGAGCCTGTGACATAAATCGCCATACAATCGGCAATGTGCTTTGCCTGTGGGCTGTTTCGCTCTAAAATCGTGTTATACAAATCCTCTAAAATTGGCATTTGAGTATTTTGGGGGTCTACAAAATACGGCATATAAACCTGTTGCAAGCAGCTGTCGATGATACTTCTTTCATCAGCTTGTACCTTTCCCATCATCACCTCAAAGAGAGAAAGAATAAAATCACTCTTTAAGATAAGTGGATTTTCTTCCTCCATATTATCAAGGCTAATATCCATTGGATTGATAAACTGTTTGGAAAGTGGAGAGATTTTAATGACCTGACCGTTCAGCTTTTGCACCAGGGGTGCGTACTCGGCTTCTGGGTCTAATATTGCAATATCATCATCAGTAATAAGAAACACATTGACGATTTCTCTTTTGGCTGAGAAAGATTTTCCCGAACCTGGTGTGCCTAAAATCAGTCCATTGGGGTTTTTAAGTAGCTTTCTGTCAGCCATTAAAAGGTTGCTGGAAAGAGCATTGATACCATAATAGAGGGCATTGCCATTTTGGAACAGTTCGCAAGTAGTAAATGGCACAAAGCCTGCGGTTGCCGTGGTGGTCATACACCTTCTGATGTCAATTAAGTTTTTCCCCAGTGGCAAGCAGCTCATAAATCCCTGCTCCTGCTGATAATCAAGCCTATGGAGAATACAGTTATGCTTTCCGGCAAGGCTTGTTGCTCCAAAAACGATATTATCTAGTTTATCTTTAGAAGTTTCAGTGTTCACAATCATAAAGGTAAAATAGAAAAGTCGCTCATTTCTGCTTTGTAAATCCTGTAATAGCTTTTTCATCTCGGTGAGGAACAGAGCAAGGTCAGCGGGCATTATATCCATATCATATCCACCTCTAACCGCCTTTTTTTGCTCGTCAATCTTCATTCTCTCAAGGTCAGACAGCTTGCGTTTTACCATTTTAATGGCTTTGGTATGGTCGATAGACTGAATGTGCATTGTTACATTTTGATTTCCCTCAATTTCAAGAAAATCTGCAAGCACACGGTCCGAGAGTTCAGGAGCCAGTATCTCCATAAAGGATACTGCACCAAATTTATCTCCGGTCTTAAATCGCTTGGCATCTCCGAAATAAAAGGACGAAGGAACAATAAAATCTTTGGTGGATAGCCCCGATACAGGTAGCCAATTCCATTCAAAATTAAAGGATTGTTTCTCGTCCAAATAAAGCATATTTCTAAGTAGATGGAGCCGTTCTTTTCCGTCAAGGCTTTCCATACGCACACCCAACTTTTTTAAGTTGTTGTAGATGTCGGTTTCAATGCGTTCAAGCCTTGTTTTTGCCTTTTTGTAGCTGTCTGCGTGAATACCAAAAGTGAGATACTTACGCTTGATAATGCCGTTATTGCCCTTGGAAAGCTGCTTTAGGAGCATATCAGAATATTCCTCACGAATAGAGTTGAAATCATCCTCCTGTGGTGCAATTGTAATGCTATCTTCAAATATCTTTTCGTTGCCTGTGATATTAAGGAAAGAGAGCTGAAATTTAATGGACGTATCAAAGTAGTTAAGAAAGTTGCTCCAACCATCAAAAATAGCGGATTTATCCTCGTTTTCCGCAAGCTGATAGTTGATGTCCTCAAATAAAATGCTCTTGGAATAAAAGTCCTCATCCACACGGCAAATACCATCGGGATAAAGGCGTTTATAGGGGATACTTTGCTGTGCAGACATTGTTTTTTTATCATCGCCTTTATACTTTGCGATAATGTTATTGATTTCCTTTTTCTCAGCTCTTGTGAGCTTTACTTCCTGTTTTGTGTTGTCCTTTGACAATTTGCGTTACCTCCTTATTGAGATTATATTGCTTTTCCAAAAGTGTGTAGGCATTTTGAATTTTATAGGGTCGCTCCGATGGCAAGCCTTTTTTGACCATATATATCTGCTTAATGATCACTTCGGGTTTTTGTCCGTGCTTTTCATACATTGCAAATAAGAAAAAAGGTAGCATAACAACCATCATTGCAAGAGTTGCAACGGTAATGTCAATGCTGCCTTTTAAGATGAAAAATATGGGTAATCCCACAAGCCCTGCAAGAGAGAAGAAAATAAGCTGTCTTTTGGTAAGGTTAAACATAACCTTTGTTTTGACCGCATTAAGGTCTTTTGGAACAGATACATAAGCCATTAGCGTTCCCCCTTATCCTGTTTTTTGTCTATCACAGGGGCAAGACTACCCTTCTTCATTTGATCCTTGTTTTCCTTTAACTGCTGTAGAACGGAGGGCTTTCGTTCCTTCGTCTTTTCAGCAAGTTTTTCCTTTGCCCAGTCGGGTAATAGGTCTATTTTGGCTTCGCCCAAAAAATCAAAGCGATAGAAGTTGGTTTTTTCTCCATCAGTGAGAAATTCACCCATTACCTTTTTATTACCCTTTTCACTATCACAGCCAAAGCCACCAAAGGCATAGAACAACTGCTCATCCCTTGTTTTATGCTGTTCATTTAGAATTTCCGGCTTTAAAACCATAACCTTGCCCTCAAAATTCATATCCTTGGGAGGGTTCACCTGTGTTTTATCCCACAAATTCAGTTTTTCATATTCTTGCTTGTACTGGTTGATAAAGAGGTCCACAAGCCCCGTAGAAGAATTGACTAAAAATTCATTTCTTCTATCTCTATCCATAACTGTGTCCTCCGGCACAAAGGTTTCTTTTGCCCAAGCCTTGTTATTGCTGCTGATACGACCATCATAGTCAAAATGCTGTACCGTATAAGAAAGCACATATTTCATACGGTCAAAGCCAAATTCCTCAATGACAGGCTTCGCGATATCTTTGCCAAGTCTATAACCATCGTAGTTTTCTCTGATAACTTTTTCTATAGCATTTTTACAATCAATATTGGCACTGTGGGAAAGTACATATCGCTCGGCATCGTCATTTCGTTTTGCTTCCCCAAAGCTGTGGGGATAAAAAGGTCTTGTATCCATTAGGCTAATTCCTTTCTTTCAAAATAATCCCTTGCCATTTTAATATTTAGCTGTGAGGTGTCAAGGGTACGGATATGCTCCAGCTGCTGTATAGAGAAATCTTCAAGCTGTTCCAAAAGCAAATTAATAAAAGGCTGCTGAGCTTGACAGTTCTGCAAATAGTGGAAATCCCTCGCCGTCATAATCACAAAGGTTTCACCCTCAATCTGCTCATAGTGGCTGTCCACCATATTTTCTAAGCACTCCTCTAGGTTGCCAAAAAACTCGGCAACAGCTTCATTATCAATGGTAGGTGCGTTTTTCATATTCATATAAGCGTTCTCCTTTATAAAGTTAGTGGGCATTGAAAATACCCTTGGCAATGTTACCTGTTTTGAATAAGGTAAAGCACAATAGCAATGTGTATCCAAGACAAGTCCAAATTGCACCCATTGGGTCATCGCCCATTGCAATATCATTGATCAGTACGGAGTAAATGCCCACGCACACCATAATGAGGAACGCTTGAAATGCCAAGGCACAGATGGATTTAATGTAGTTTTGTCCCATGCTACCCCATTCTTTATTGCTCATTGTAGCAAAGGGAATAGGTGCAAGGGAGGTTACCATATAGATTTCCATCATTCTTCCGTAAATGACAATGAAAATGCAGAATGACAGTGCGTGCATCGTTACCTGTATCACAAAGCTTTGAATAAAAAGCCCCATCAATGGTCCGATGTCCATTTCTTGCAATACCGTTTCCAAGTTGCCGATGGCACTTTCAATATTGATACCTGTATCACCTATAATCAAGCCTGCGGAGCTTGCCACAACGCTCTGAGATACATCAAAAATCGCCATTACAATATCAAACACATTGGTAACAATTAACACTGCAATAAAGGTTTTCATAATCCATTTGAAAATATCGGAGGGTGGAAAATCGTGCATATTGTTTTTATCAATGATCATTGATATAAGCTCGTAACACATTACAAAGGTTAATACTATCCCTGCTATGGGAATTACCACGGTCTCGGAAAGATTTTGAATAAGGGAGAAAACTCCGCCATTCCACGCTGACGGAGTTTTTCCCACTTCACTTGCAATCTCACCGACACGGGAATTAACGGTATCAAACATCCCTGTCAAGTTTCCAATAATACCGCTGATTAAAATCTCCTTAATCCATTCGGTTATAGCGTCGATGATACTTTGCATTTGTTACCTCCTATTAACCGAAAAGTCCAGAAAGAAGAGGAACAAGTGTCATTCCGATAAGTGCAACCCCGCCGCCTGCCATAAGCTGCTTCATACCTTGCGATTTTGCACCAGGATTGTCATTACCATACCCCTCCAAAAGGTTGATAACGCCCCAAATTCCAAGACCTGCACCAAGTGCAATTACTAGTGTTTGCAATACGCTAATTGCTTCGTTAAAAAATTCCATAATATAAAATCTCCTTTAATTTTTTATTTTGAGTAAAATAAAAGACACCACTGATTTTTTTGGTAGTGTCTTATTCGCTGACTTCGCCCATATTGTAAACTTCATATATATCATCGGGCTTTGTTTTTAATTTTGTGGATAGATATTTTACAATGCTAAAGGTGTTTCTTTTATCATAATCGGCTAAATACTGATAGTTTTTGTGCTTTGTAATATCATATTTATCCGAGAGAAATGGGCGAACACCTCGAAGCTGCAAAATACACTTACTGCCGTCCATAACAGCAAGCTCATCTATGCTCATAAGCTCCTTTCCCAACTTCTGATAATTTTGCCCATAACTTCTCTGACTTCCTCTTGTGTCGGAAGTATTATAAGTATCAATCGTTTCCTTGCCCATTGTTTCAGTTAGTTCTTTTAATGTAGTTTTTTCTTTGCCACCGAGAAAAATCATGCTGTCGCAATTGCCGATAATAGTATCGGCATTATCCTTGTAGAGTGCCTTTAACTGGCTCTGTGCCTGCAATACAAGACAAGCCGATATTTCTCTGGATCGGATAGTTGCCATCAGCTTTTCTAGCTTTGGTATCTGCCCAATATTAGCAGCTTCATCAATTAGACAACGAACGTGGATAGGAAGTCTGCCACCATACACATCATCAGCCTTTTCACAAAGTAGATTAAATAACTGTGTGTATGCCATTGATACCAAGAAATTAAAGGTATCATCAGTATCGGAGATGATGAAAAACAAAGCAGTTTTCTTATCGCCCAAGGTATCAAGCTCCAGTTCGTCATATTCTGTTAAATCCCGAAGCTCCTTAATGTCAAAGGGGGCAAGCCTTGCCCCACAAGAAATCAAAATACTTTTGGCTGTCTTGCCCGCAGCTAGCTTATATTTTGCATACTGCCTTACTGCAAAATGGTCTGGGGACTTCTTCTCCAAGAGTTCAAACACTCTATCCACGGAATTTTTAAAGTTCTCATCCTCTTCTCGCACCTCACTTGCGTTAATCATTTCGATAAGGGTGTTAAAATTCTTTTCTTCCTCTGGTGCTTCATAGTGGATGTAGCCAATCAGGGCAGTATAGAGCAGTGTTTCGGCCTTCTGCCAAAAATCATCGCCGCCTTTGCCGTCACCCTTGGTATTGGTAATTAGGGTAGTAACCAGCTTCAAAATATCCTTTTCTGATCGGATATAAGAAAAAGGATTGTATTTCATCGACTTATTGAAGTTAATGGTATTGAAAATTTTAATTTTATAACCCTCTTTCAATAGCAAATTACCACACTCGATTACAATACTGCCCTTTGGATCAGTCACAACATATGAAGAATGGCACTGCATAAGGTTGGGTTTCAACCAAAATCTTGTCTTACCACTGCCCGAACCGCCTATAATCAGCACATTTTTGTTCCTCGCATCCTTTGGGTTCTTGGGCCTACTGCTCATTGTTAGGCTTTCTGTTTTGGTGAGAATAATATTGTTTTCAAATACAGGGTCGGCAAACGGCGCAATATCCTTTGGAGTACCAAAACGAGCAGAGCCGTACTCTCTACCGTGCCTATACTTTTTTGCACTTTTCCCTCGTATGTACACCACAAGCCTTATAACAACTGCAATAAGCAGTCCGAAAAGTAAATCTCCAAGGTGAAAACTTGGAATAAAGCTTTTAAAAGCAAGGGCAAATCCATCACCAATATGAAGTAGCTTTTCTGATAAATCTACACCATTCGCAAGGCGGAAGCCCTGCACCACCTTAGTCATAAACAAGCCGATGAACAGATACGGAATGTGCAGGATTAATTGTTTTTTCACTTTATCTGTCATCGCACCTGCTCCTTTTTCTTGACCTTTTCCACCACGGCATTTTTGATTTTTTCTTTCTGTTCCCGAAGTTCTTGCAATACAGACGGTTTTTCAACCTTTCGCATTCTGTCTGCTGTAAATTCCTTAAAAGCAGAGAGAATAGCATCATTATCTTTTGCCTTAAAGAAAACAAGATACTTAGGTGGTGTTTCGGTAATGTCTTTTTTGAGAGCAAAATCCACGCCGTATTTTTTCGCATACTTTTCAAAGCACTTGATATTTTTATCCGTAACCTCAATGTTTGTCATCCCTTGACCGTGCTTTGCGAGCTGTTTGACCGTCTGTTTACCGTGGGGCAGTTCCTTTTGGTGTGCAAGATATAGCTTGATTAACTTAAGCAACAACTTTCCTGTCATTTTAGAGCTGTTTACAGCAAAGGTTATGCTTCTATGGTTTATATCTTCTTGCAAAAAACCACTCCTTCCATCAGAAAATACTTACTCAAAGTAATATTCAACAGAATAAGTAATGTTGGATTTGTTATACATGCAATCATGATTTGTGTAGTAATAAAACTCCAATTGCGAGTAAATTCCAGCTTCAAGTGTGTTGTCAAAAGTGATACCGTTGCTTGTTGTACCATAACTTAACTGATCCCATTGCTTCGTCTTAACATTATAGCCGCGCACTCTGCCAAAATCTTTACCGCTGTGACCGGATACCGGAGGAACCGTAAATGTATATTTTGTAATAGTTGCACCTTCAAGACCGTTTTCATTAATAGTGGATTCGGGCCCTGTTAAAGTCATACCGCCACCACTGCTTGCATCTGCTACAAAGAATACAATAGCAGCCCAAGGTGATTCAGCACCTGTATCATCAACAGCTTTTACGCGCACCACATTTTTACCGAGAGGATAAGCCTGTCTTTCACTATCTCGTCCTTCCCATATATATGTGACCATATCTCCATCGGGGTCGGTACTGCTTGCTGAGATTGTAACGGGACTTCCGGGGGCTACACAATTACCATTGGGGGTTCTTGTAATCACCGGTGTAGTTGGTGCTGAATTGTTGATCGTAAATGTTTGGCTTACCCATTCTGAATAAACCCCGGCCTCATCTTTTGCTCTAACCTTGATAGTATGAGTGCCAATTGCATAATAATCGTCACTTGCTTTACCACTCCACTCAAGTGTTGTTTTATCCCCATCTGCATCCGTAGCAGCAACAGAAGTTTTTACAAAGAAATTTCCGTTTTTTGCAGTTCTTGTAGGCACTGCTGCCATTGTAACTATAGGTGCATGATTGACAACCTCAAAAGTAGCTGTCTGCCAGTCAGAATAGCTGTCAGCAATATCTTTTGCTCTTACTCTAACAGTGTAGGCGCCAACGGAATAGTAATCGTCCGCTGCTCGTCCATCCCATTCAAGAGTCGTTGCATCACCGTCAGTATCATTTGATGTGGCTGAGATATTTACTAAGAAATTACTGTTCTTCGTGGTTCTTGTGGGAACCGCTGTCACTGTAACCGTAGGTGCATGATTCATAATATCAAAAGTTACGCTTTCCCATTCGGAATAGGTATTTGCAATATCCTTCGCTCTTACCTTAATGGTGTGGCTACCAACAGAATAGTAATCATCTGCTGTGCGTCCGTCCCATTCAAGCGTGGTTTTGTCATTATCTTCATCATTTGCAATAGCAGAGATATTTACTAAGAAATTACCGTTCTTCGTGGTTCTTGTAGGAACTGCTGTCACCGTAACTGTAGGTGCATGATTGGTAACCTCTAAGGTAATACTCTCCCATTCAGAGTATGTTCCTGCAATATCCTTTGCTCTTGCTCTAATTTCATGTATCCCAACAGGATAATAATCATCTGCCGTTCTTCCGTCCCATTCAAACGTAATTTCATCATTTTCCGGGTCCGTGGCAGTGGCACCGATCTTTACTAAAAAGTTATTATCTTTCGTAGTTCTAGTTAATTCAGCTGTAACAACTGGCTTATTAGGTGCTGTGTTTAGCACCTCAATATTTTCACTGTGAGCAAACAATCTTCCTTCTTTATCGGTAATGGTTGCTGTTAATGTGAATGTTCCCAGCTTGTCAATAGCCATTGTACCACCACTATTACCAAGAGAACCTTCAAAGGTTACTACACCGTTTTTATCGTTCAGTACCCAGTTCACATCATACATATCAGCGTGAATGGTATTATCTATGGTAACCTCAAAATCTGCTCCATAGTGGATACTGTTCGGTACCGAAAAGCTAAATTCAACAAATGGCATAACAGTTATTTCTTCGCTGTGAGAAAACTTACGACCAAGGTAATCTGTCATGGTGCCTGTTAAAACATAAGTGCCATATTCCTTGAAACGGAATTTACCGCCATTAGCATTCAGTGTGCCATCAACCGCACTGTCAAACACTATTGCAATTCCGTCCTTAGTAATTGTCCAGTCCACAGGCAATACTTGATTGTTTCCGTGGGTTCTGACATCAAGCACGGTATCGGTATAGGCAAGCTTTGGAAGTGTAAATCCAAAGTCCAAAACAGGGAAAACCTCAATTTTATCTTTGGACTCAAATAGGAATACTCGTCCAGTTTGGTCAGTAATTCTTGCCACCAACTCATAAACACCGGCTCGTTTGAAATAAATCTTACCTCCATTGTTATCCAAGTTCCCATCAACATAGGTGTTCCAATCTTGATACCCGTAGGTATTATCAATAAGCCACTCAATTTTTAAATCACTTACATTTTCAAGAGTTGATGTAATCTCGATTTCTTTATCCGTATGAGCAAATTCCGGTATATTGTAGGTTACAACAGGAATTGCGAACACTTGAAAATTTTGCTCATAACTGTATGCTCTGCCACCCTCATCGCTAAAGGATACGGAAAGTGTGTACTTACCGGCTTTTATGAATTTTATAGAGCCACCGTCATTATCAAGTGTACCCTCGATAAATTCAGCCATAGAAACTACTTTACCGTCTTTTTTAAGTACCCAGTTTGCTGTACTATTACCAATCTCAGCAAAATTGGTATCTACCATAACCAAGTTGTCGGTGTGGAATATCTCCGGTAAATAAAATCCGGCAAAGCCAACAGGGTATACGGTAATATCTATACTGCACGAATATTTACGACCGTTATCGTCGGTAATGGAAGCTGTCAGCTTATAGACACCTTTTTCTTTGAAACGGATATTTTCACCGTCTTCTAAAATGCCCTCAATGTATTCGTCAATTATGACATCTGTACCATTACGGGATAACTCCCAGTTGATTTTCAGCATATCTGCATTCTGGGAATTTACATCAATGCAAACAGGCTTATCAGTATAGGTGTTGTTTGGCAAATCCATACTAAGTAAAACTTTAGAATAAATCGTAATTTCTGCTGAAGCTGAACTAGGGTTGCCCATACCAGCTACCACCGAAGCTGTTACGGTATATAACCCTTTTTCACTAAAAAAGACAGAACCACCTGTGTCACCAAGTTTTCCGTCTATTACATCATCAATATTTACGACTGTCCCATCTTTGGAAATGGTCCATTTTACTACACTGCTACCAAGATCTTCAGAGACAAAATCTATATCAACTTCCCTGTCGGTATAACTAATCTTTGGTGCATCAAGTTGTACTGTAACTACTGCATATACTGTAAAACTATTCCTGGCGATCGTGGTTTTTCCTTGACTGTTTTTGGCTGTGGCAATTAATGTGTAGTTTCCACTTTCTTTTGCTTTGATACTTCCACCATTATTGCCAAGTACACCGTCCAAGAATTTGTCATAGGCAACAGTAACACTGTCTTTTTCTAAAGACCAAGTAACAGTACTAACAGATTTACTATCGGTAGTAACACTTAAGGTATCTCCAACATAGCCAGCTTGTTGTAAATCAAAGCTAAAAACAGGGGTAGTGTTATCATTCCCACCACTACTGCTACCGCCACCGGAGGAAGAACCACTTGAAGGCCTTGATGGTTTTGTAGGCTTATTTTTTTCATCCTCCTGCTGTTTCTGTTCCTTATCAACTAATTCCTTGTCTGCTGATTCCTCTTTTATTATTTTATCGGCCTTGTTTTGGTTTAACAGCATAGCAAAGGCTTCTGCTCTGGTTGCATTCCAAAAGGGTTTCAGCGTTCCATCGGGAAAACCGTCTACAATGCTGTATTTCTTTGCAATACAGATATATTCAAGCTGTGTTTTCGATACTGCTTCAAGGTCTGTAAAGCCTGTTTCGCATTTGCAGTTATCTTCATGCAAACCATTACCTAATGTTCTTACAAGCATACGGAGCATTTCATAGCGTGTAATAGGTTCATCAGGGGAAAATTCACTGCCGTAATCGTTTGGCTCGATTATGTCAGTAAGAATAAGATGATTTATTTCTTTTTCAGCCCAATGACCTTTGATGTCTGTAAACTCAACATCAAGGATATTGTCATCTGTGGTAGTGTTATTTGTGTTTCTTGCCGCCAATGCCGAAAACTCTGCTCTTGTAATCGTAGCATCGGGGTGAACCAATCCGTCGGGATATCCGCTTACAACACCTTCTGCCACAAGTGTATTGATAATATTTTCTGCCCAATGCCCCACACTATCCGAGAACATCTTTTGCATTGCAAAAGCTGAACCGGTTAAGCTCATTAGCACCAAGCATACAATCAATATGACTTGGGTTGATTTATTCAACTTTAGTCTCATCAAAAAACTCCTTTTCAAATTTATTTTTTTAACTTTTTCTATTCTTGAAAATTAAGGCGGTATCACCAATCTGTATAAAAGATATTTCTGCATAAAGGAACCTCCCCTCTTGATGTTGTTATATATAAAAAAGCCATCTAACCGAAAATGGTTAAGATAGCTTTGCGCTCACCTAATTGTATTTTATTTGCCGTATAAATCGTGATTGACAAGGGCCGAATAGTAACTACTCATCGTAACAGGTGCATTATATAGGCTTGTCAACAGATATGCCTTAATGTTATTTATCTTTGTAGTGTTTTTGGAAAGACTGTCAAACACATACTCAATGTGGCTACTATCCAATTTCAAAAATCTACTTTTTACAACTGTCGTTGGAATATCCTGTCCAGCTATGCGGGTAGTCTGTGCATTACTACACACAATATCAAGCATCAATTCCACAATTCCATCAATTTCACCTGTATCATAAGGCTTTTTTTCTACAAAATGATTGTACCCGATATTTTCTTTGATAATTTCACTGTACAAGTTTCTTTCATCCATCCTATCCATCAAGAACGCCGAGCTTGTCAAGTCTTCCTTTTGTGTCTGCCTCTCTTTTGACAGATTGATAGAGTCAGTATCGCTCAAATCAGTATTATTAATCTTAGTATTATTAGTGTTCCATTTTGAAAAGTCTTGACTTCCTTTTTTGTTAAGTGAAGAACTTTCATATTCAGTAGTCTGCATCTTCGATTCATATGTAACACGAGAAAAATCACCTGTACTGTCACATTTATCCACAGAGGCATCCACAGGTAAAGGCTGTATTATGCCAGTTTCATCGATATTTTCCTGTTCAGACTTGTCATTATGGGAAGTCTTATCTTCTGCTATAAAGTTAGGTTTACTGTGTTTTTTTAATACTGTCTTAGGACTGCGATCTTTTTTCAAAACTAAAGAACTAAAATTTTTGACATAGATAATCGTAGGCTTACCTTGCCCTTGCTTTTTACGTTCAATCAATCCAATGCCTTTTTTATCATCGAGCTCTGCCATAATACGCACCATTTTAGATTGACTCTGACCCATAAATGCACAGGCATCTTCAAGTGTAAAGTAAATGTATACACGATTTTCACCATCAAACCAGTTGTTTTTAACGGATAACGCCATTCTGTCAAGCATAAGTCCGTAAAGCATTTTTGCATCAATGGATAGGCTTTTAAAACGTTCATCGGTAAAAAGTATCTTAGGTATTCGATAAAAAGAATATTGTTCAGCTTCATTTCCGTAATGATAATTAAGTTTTAAATCAGTCATTTTAAGTCCTCCTGGATTTTATCTAAAAACGAAAAAAATGCCCCTTGACTGAAATTGATCAGTCAAGGGGCGTTATAAATTACCGTTATTCATGATAAATAATATATTTTTAATGTTGCTTATTAAAATGCTCGACCCACTTTTCCAATAAAGAAGTGATGACCTCTTCCATCTGCTCCTTTGAGTAGCTTTGGGGGAAATATTTAGTTAATTTTTCGCTTTTAAGAGTAACGGTTACCGGTTTATTCACAGTTTCTGAAAGAATGGCGTCGATTAAAGCTGCGTTCAAACCACCCTCACTGCTGTACTTTTTCAGCTTGGTAGCCTGTGCCATAGAGGGAATGACCTCTAATTCTTCTATTTTAAATAGCAAGATTTCTTGTTCCTGGTAGCTTAGATATGACAGTTCTACCGCAGTGTTAAAGGCAAGTTTGCGTTCATCAGTTAATTCTAGAAGATCAGATATAAGCTCTGTTAGGCGGATATATCTTTGTACTTGATTTCTACTTTCACCTGATTGTTCCGCCAGTACTTCAATAGATTTTTTACCTTCTAAATTGTACCCAACTTGGTCACCATTATTTTTGGGTCTGCCAGCTTTTCGTTTTATCGCATCTAACTTCATTTTGTAAGCAAAAGCCTTTTCAGAAAACAGAAGATTTTCGCGCTGAATGTTGCTATCAACCATCACTATTGTGCTTTCTTCATCATCTAAATCTCGTACAATGGTAGGGATGGTTCTAAGCTCCAACAGCTCACAAGCTCTTTTTCGCCTGTGTCCTGCAATGATTTCATAGGTACCACCCTCTTTTGGTCTTGCGATGATAGGGACAAGTACACCGTATTTTGCAATACTTTCTTTGGTTTCCTCCATTTTTTCATCATCTAGCACCTTGAACGGATGCCTTGAAAACGGAAACAGCTTAGATAATTCTATATATTGTATTGAATTTTCGTTATTTAGACTACATATGGTTTCCTCATTGCTGCCAAATAGTTCATCAAATGAAGTCAATTTTATTTTACTTGCACTACTTTTCATTTATCCAACCTCCTTGATGAACCCTTGATATGCAATAGAAACCTTTCCGTTAGGATCGTGGAGATAGATGCTTTTACCCTCGGCACTCATTTCAGCAGCTCTTACCGATAGTGGGATAACACTATCAAATATCTTAACTTTACCTCCGTAGCTATCGTGCAGCAGACTGATGATGTCTTTGGTATAATTGGTTCGCAAATCAGCCATCGTGATTAAAACACCACCAATTTGAAGAATGGGATTAAGCTGTTTTCTTACTCTACCAATAGTTCTGAAAAGCTGTTCCATGCCTTTAATGGAAAGATACTGTGCTTGTACAGGAATAATTAATTCGTCTGCCGCGGTTAGTGCATTGATTGTAAGCATACCTAGCGAAGGAGAGCAGTCAATGACAGCTATATCATAGGAGTTGCTAATTGTCTTGAGGTACTCACGTAGCACACATTCTCGGCTCATTGTATTGACTAAAGTAACCTCAAGTCCAGATAATTCTATGTTAGCAGGTAGCAGATCGATACCTTCCTCATGGTGTAAAATACCCTCGCTAGGTGCAATTGGTTTGTCCTCAATAATTTTCTCAAGAACTGTAGAAACGGTGGTATCCATTTTATCTTGCTCAATATAACCTAAGCTGACCGTTAAGCTACCTTGTGCATCAAGGTCTATAGCAATCACTCTTTTGCCCTCGTTAGCAAGTCCAATGGCTAGATTTACTGCTGTAACAGTTTTACCTACACCGCCTTTTTGATTTACTATTGCTATGGTTTTCATAATATGTAATCTCCTTTGTGTTATTTTAATTTGGGGAAATAAAATAAGCATAACCTTTGAAAACCTTATTGTTACAGGGTTTATTGGGTTATGCTTATAATAACACAAGCGTTCAACAAAATTTTCTTCAGTGTTTCCGGTCTCCACTTCGGCTTATTGGCAGCCGTGAGGATGCCATCTTTTTCAAGGCTTCTTGCAATCTGTACCAGACTTGCACCCTCCAAATATTCACGATAGATACGTTTTACTACCTCCGCCTCCTCTGGCGCAATCACCAGGTTTTTATTCTGGTCCTTGGTGTATCCAAGAAAACGATTGTGGTTAACCTGAACCTCGCCATTTTGATACCGATACTGCAATCCCAACTTCACGTTTTGACTAAGTGACTGACTTTCTTGTTGGGCCAAACTTGCCATGATGGTAAGCAATACCTCGCCTTTGGAGTCCATGGTATTTATCCCCTCTTTCTCGAAGAATACGGGAATGTTTTTATCTTTCAGCTGACGTATGTACTTCAAGCAGTCCAAGGTATTCCTGGCAAATCGGCTGATGGACTTGGTGATAATCATATCGATGTTGCCTTTCATGCACTCTGCAATCATACGGTTAAATTCCTCACGCTTTTTGGTATTGGTTCCACTTATTCCATCATCGGCAAATATGCCCGCCATTTCCCACTCTTGGTTTTTCTGTATAAACTGGGTGTAATGCTCCACCTGTGCCTCATAGCTAGTAGCCTGTTCCTCGCTATCCGTAGAAACACGGCAATAGGCGGCAACCCTAAGCTTTGGCTTTTCTTCTAACTGTACCGTATTCCCCACGCGCTTGCGTGCAGGAATAACCGTAACATTTCTAGTTGCATTCATATTTTCATACCTCGCATTCGATTAGACTATAGGTATATTCAGCCTGTTGAAAAGGATTTGTATATTTCTTCTGAACCTTTGGAATGGTAAAGGACATGGAGTTTTCAATTTTCATTGGCTCTATTCTTTCATACACTCTACCCAATGCTTTTGCCCTTTTTCGGCGTTCATCCTCTGCCTGTTCGAATGTTACACCATCAATGATGGCAGGATAATAATCATTACCTAGATATTTCCTATTTCGTAGCATCCTCCCAGCACTGCCATGGAACAGTTTCAGCTCTGCCTTTTCTGCTGCCATGGTAAGGGCCAACCCTGAAATATAACCCTCAAACAAACCTCTAACCTGTTCTGCCTGTGTTCCATCAATAACCGCTCTACCGTTTTCAATTCGGTAACCATAAGGTGTATGCCCCATTTAATCCACCCACCCTTCCTTTAATTGCAGCCCACATTTCAATTCAAAAACAATGTCCGTGCATGATAAAACCTTAATTTTCTCCACATAGGTAAGAAAAACTTCATCATCAAACTGTGTCAGCTTTTTATCTTTGCAAGTAAACTTAATCAATTTTTGGAGTTCTTCTGCCTTAGTTCTATCCCCACCGATGGAGTGTATCAAACTTTCCTTTTCCTTTCGAAGCATTTCTGCCTCCAGTCTTAATTTGTTATTCTCCTTATTAAAAAGAACAGACTCAAGGTATTTACTTGCCATAAGGCTAGTTAATACTTGGCGCTGTTCTGTATTTTTCTCTATTCGTGATTCAATCTCCTGAATTTCAGAAAACCTATCCTTGTCTTTCATGCTTTGTAAACTTTTCAGCAAGGGTTTTAATATAACCTGATGTCCAAAAACCAACTTATTCATCATGGTTACAAAGGCTTTTTTCACTGCATCGTCAGTGATGTATTCCATAGAGCATTCCTTTATATTTTTAATGTGCTTGGAACAGCACCACACAACGCATGTACCCTTGGTCTGATAACGTATTCTGCGTTTAAAACTACTGCCGCACTCGTCACATTTGATTCTGCCGGAAAAGGCATACCGATTCTGATATTTGGTGCTTTGCTTTTCAATTCCCTTTTCTTTGCCACGCTGTTCTAGCACTACATTAGCTTTTTCAAAATCATCATGGCTGATGATGGCCTCATGATGCCCTTTCACAAGATACATATCCTGCTCGCCGTAATTGATATGGCGGTTAAAACTACTATCCGTATACGTCTTTTGGAAAAGAGCATTTCCGGTATATTTTTCATTGCTTATCAACTTACCCACCGTTCCAGCATACCACCTTCCCCCTTTTTTGGTAGGGATACCCCTCTTATTCAAAGCGGCTGCAATAGTATATGTTCCTTTTCCCGTTAAAACCTCAGCAAACATCTCTTTGATGATTTCAGCCTGTTCCGGCACGATAACCATCTCACCGTCTACATTGGTATAGCCATAGGGCGGATAGGAAATCACATAGGTTCCATTTTGAAAGCGCTTTCTAATACTCCATTTTTCATTCTCTGAAATGGATATTGATTCGTTCTCCGCAAGGCTACCTAATATAGAAAGCATGAGCTCACTTTCCATGGAACCTGTATCAAGTTTCTCTTTCTCGAAATAAATAGAAATCCCTAGGTTAAGGAGTTTTCTAACCAGTTCCAGGCAATCTGTGACGTTTCTGGCAAATCGGCTGATGGACTTTGTAATGATGAAGTCTATTTTTCCATGCTCACAATCCGTAATCATAGAAAGTAGGCCCTCTCGTTTTTCTTTCTTCGTGCCGGAAATACCTGCATCATAATATACTCCTGCAAACTCCCATTCCGGATTTCCTTTGATGTGGTTTTCGTAATGTTCTTTTTGTGCATCTAAACTTTCAAGCTGGTCATCCTTTGCCGTTGATACACGACAATAAGCAGCCACACGCAGTTTTTTGGTTTGCATTATTTCCGTATTTTCATGAAGTTTTGTTATTCGTTTCATCCTCTCACCCCTTATTCTGTTGGTCACATATTACCTCTAAAGTGGCACTATATCAAGGTTTTAAGCCATTAGTTCAGCCAAGGAAGGAGAGAATGTTTTTCTATTTAGTAACGTTATTTTGTGGAATTCATCCTCTGTAATCAGTCTATTTTCAAGCATAGATTTCAGCATCTTTTGCGCAAGGATATAATCATATTCCCGTTGCAACTGCTCCTGTGATATCTTTTTTGCTTCGCTCTTGGTATTGATGCCCTCAACCATTTTTGTTGTTTTCTTATTATCAGTATGACTCATTTCACATAACCCCCTACCTACAAATCTCAGTCAAAAAAACTCATGGATTGTATACCCCTTACAAAAAAACCTGCTAACAAAAGTCAATACTTTATTAGCAGGTTTTTAAATTTATTTATGTTTTGTTTTTGTGTACCACAAATAGACCGGTAGTTATCCG
>RZZU01000063.1 GCA_009929735.1 Clostridia bacterium
ATAAAACATTACAAAGAACTAGCAGATGGAAAGCAAGCGATTGTATACACGCATAGCATCAAGAGCGCTGAGCAAGTGGCTGACGAATTTAATCGAAACGGTTATAAAGCTATTGCAATTAGCGGAAAAACACATAAAACAGAACGTGACAGCGCTATGCAAGAGTTTAGAGATGGAACGCTTACCGTTATGGTTAACTGTGAATTATTTACAGAAGGTATAGATTTACCAAATGTTGATGTGTGTATCATGCTAAGACCTACACAATCATTGTCGCTTTACTTACAGTTTGCAATGCGCCCCCTAAATCCACGGAAAGATAAAACGGCAATTATTATTGATCACGTAGCAAACGTAGAACGATTTGGACTTCCAAACATGGATAGAGATTGGACGCTTTCCGGAGTCGAAACAAAGAAACAGAAAGCGAAAGTCGGAGAACCAACAACTCGAACCTGTGATCTGTGTTTCGCTACATACTGGAGTGCAGAACGCATCTGCCCATTGTGTGGACACCAAAACGAAATAACCGAACGAGAATTAGAAGAAATTAAGGAGGCAAGACTTGAAGAAATAAGAGAAGAAAAACAGGCTCAGTTAACACAGAAAGTTAAAAAATACAAGAAACCTTCCGACTGTTTAAGTATGGAAGAATTGACAGAATACCGCAAACAACGAGGATATAAGCCAGGTTGGCAATATCACGTTGCTAAACAACTTAAATTCATTTATTAATTTATTATAGGAGAACAGAAATATGTTTACAATCGATTACTCAAAAGCTCAAGAATTCGCAACAATCACAGATGGTACTTACGAAGTAGTGATTAAATCAGCCAAACCAGATGCAAGCAAAGGCGGAACTGATTTCATGAATATTCAATTTAAAATTCGTGATGACTTTGAACAGAAATTTAAGAATAATCTTATCTTCCATAAAATTTGGGTAAGCAAAGAAACGCAACAATACAACTCTGCACAAGTCAATGCACTTGCAAAAGCAGCACAACTCCCAGACGGTGCAAAATATGCTGGTGTTGAAGAATTTCTAAACGCACTAGTTGGTAAACATTTGAAAGCAACTGTCCGCAACGAAAAATCAGAATATAACGGAAACACTTATGAAAACTTAAATGTTAAAAAGTTAGAAAAGTCATCTATCATGGCACCAACACAAGTCAGTGCACCAACCATTGATGATTCTGACCTACCATTTTAATCTATGGTACAGATGATTGATTACGCACTCAATTATCTAAAAATGGGTTTTAATGTAATACCAATTTCTAAAAATGGAAAAACACCACTAGTAGCTTTTGCTGATAAGCCACAACTTACAGAGAATGATTTGAAACGAATTTGGAGAGATTATCCAGATGCAAACATTGCACTTCGCACAGATTCATTCTTTGTTATCGATGTGGACATGCACGGGGAAATTAATGGTTTAGAAAATTTAAGAAATTGGGAACATGCAAGGTTAATACCAAAAACATTGCAAGCGACTACTCCGAGTGGTGGAAGACATATCTACCTTAAAAAAATACCTGAAATGCCAATTAGTCAAAACATTGGAATGATTGACGGTGTGGATATTAAGGCACATGTTAACAATTACATACTTGTACCACCATCCAGCAATTCAAAGGGTGCGTATGAGTGGGATATGATTCATTCGCCAAAAGATGGAAGTATTACCGAAGCACCTATTGAATTAGTTAAAGAGTTGCAAAAAATGAAACCAGTCGAACCAAGTTATGATTTTTCAAATTTTACTTACACGGGAAGCAATAAAACCGCAAAATTATTTGAAACAATCATTATTGGTTTTGGGGATTCGGGCGGTAGGAATAATGCACTAGCAGAATTTGCTGGGGGGTTATTACTAAGAAATGTCGATATAGAAATAGCTTATCACTTAGCAAAGTTAGCGAATAATAACACAAGCGACCCATTAAGTGACAAAGAGTTTGAAAGGACATTTAAAAGTATGTTAGACAAGGAGATGAGGCGAAGGGGTGGAGACAACAATTGATTTTGACGAATATAGAAAAGTATTACAACCGTCTGCATTAAAAGCTGGAAAGCCAGCGAGTTGGGATGGGATTAAAGCTAAGTGCATCGCTTATCGCAATGAGTGGTTGGAAAACGCAAAGGAAAAATCAGAGGGAAAGAATTATCCAAAGCAATTAAATGAGTACGCAGTTGCTCAAGGTATCAATAAAATCCTCTATACCGTCACCCTCGAGAATGGGAAAGTGGCAATTTACGATCCAGAGCGTGGATACTACCAGAAAGATTATAAGTATGCTTATAAAATAATCCATGTTTTACAACCAACATTCAACGAAACAAAGGCACGAAACGTTTTATTCCTTCTATCAAGCATGGATAGAAAATTCCAGTACAACGGAATTCATTGTGATTTTGAACCAGAATATAGAAATAATCGAAGATTTATTTTAGTAAAAAACGGTATTTACGACAAAGAGAAATGCGAGTTACTACCATTTGATTATAAGTTTATTAATTTCAGCACGATTGAAACAAAATTAGTACCAAATGCACCACTTCCAATTATTGATGGTTGGGATATTGAAAGTTGGCTGCTCGATTTAATGAGCGGAGATAAAGAGCTTGTCAAGCTATTGTGGCAAGTCGTATCAGCATCATTAAACGGAAACTACTCTTACCGAAAATCCATTTGGCTTATCGGTAACGGTAACGACGGTAAGGGTACATTTCAGCAGATGGTGAGCAATCTGATCGGGTTAAGAAACGTAGCGCAATTAAAACTCAATCAATTTTCGGAGCGTTTCGGACTTGCAATCATCGAAGGAAAAACAGTCATCATTGGCGATGATGTGCAAGCAGGTATATATGTAGACGAAAGTAGTAACTTTAATTCTGTAGTGACTGGTGAGCCTGTCAACATTGAGAAAAAAGGCGAAAACCCTTATATGGCAGTATTTAAAAAAACTGTTATTCAATCTACAAATGCGATGCCAGTTTTTAAAAATAAATCGAACGGTACGTATCGAAGAATTATAATTATTCCTTTTAGAAAAACATTTTCAGATAAGGAAGATAATTGGCGGATCAAGGATGATTATATCAACCGTGAAGAAGTCCTTCAATACGTTTTATGGAAAGCAATCAATTTAAAATTCGATAAATTTTACGAACCTAAAGCAACGCAGGAACGTATGCGAGAATTTAAAGAAGAGAATAACACGATAATGAAATTCTTAAACGAATTTTTAGAAGAAGCTATTTCCACTAGAATTCCAGTCAAGTATCTTTGGGTGATTTATCAAGGGTGGTGTAAATCAAACAATGTCACATTACCTAAAAAAAGTAATTTTGATAAAGAGTTAGAAAATTGTTTGCCAGATGGCTGGGTAAAAGAAAGGCAAAAACCATTAGAATTTTTCAAGCCAGTAAGTGACAAACCTGACTATTATTACGATGGTATGTTTAATTGGACGGATGAAGAAAAGAAAAAAACAGCAGTTTTAATCAGAAAAGTTACTTAGTAACCAAAAATTACTCCGTGCGATAACCTTCGAAAGCGTTGATATTACTCACTTTCTACTGTATTAGTTACTTAATTACTTATATTTAATTAAATTAGTATAAATAATATAAATAAATAATATATAGAGAGAGGGAAACAAAAATGTTGTAACTGAGTAACTAAACACGTTAAAAGCCCAGTAAAATCAACGTTTTCAGCGGTTATTGTAGCGATAACGAGTTACGCAACTTAAATAACCAGAGGGAATATATGACTACAGAATCACTAATTCAAAACCAAATCAGAGTTGGATTATCAAAAGCAGGTCACGCAGTATTTAGAGTAAACGTTGGTAAAGTCCGTACGGCAGACGGACGATATTTTGACACAGGTCTTCCTAAGGGTTTTTCAGATCTGTTTGGTTTTAGACCAGACGGACGGATTTTTTTCATCGAAGTAAAAAACGAAACTGGAAAAGTAAGACCAGAACAAGAAAAATTTATAGAGCAGATGAAAAAACGTGGCGCACTAGCTGGTGTAGCTAGAAGCGTGGAAGACGCTATGGAGATAGTAAATGAATAAAATAAATGCAGAATCAATGCAAAAAGCATATGACGAAAACTATCAAACGTTTCTAAAGAAAAACACGGACTATGGCAGTTCATTTGAGGAATCGTTGAACGAGTTCGGAGAGGTGGCTGGAATCGTCCGTATAAACGACAAATACAGACGACTGGTCAATCTTACCAAGAA
>RZZU01000064.1 GCA_009929735.1 Clostridia bacterium
TCGCTGACCCGGCGCAGGGCAAAGGCCGAGCCGATGAAGTTGCGAAACTTTCTCCTGCAATCCAAAGCGGTGGAATTGAAAATGATGTGATTATGAACATGGTGCCGGTCGATGTGGGTGCAAACCACAAAGGCGTGCCGTCCCTTTGTGAAGGCCAGCGCAAGTTCCTGCCCGATGCGGTTTGCCTCTTCCGGCGTTACCTCGCCGGGCAGAAAGGCTTGACGGGTATGGTAGGCGATGATATCCTGGCTACCCTGACTGCGCCCAGTGAGCTGTGCATACTGTCGCTTGGAAAGCGCGAACTCAGCATGGGCGGTCTTGGATTCGCACATGAAAGAGGAAATGAGTTCGTCGTTTCTTGTCTTCTCCGGGTTAGCTACATAGTCGATGACATCCTCAATCGTCCTGCCGCTCCCGGCATGGATAGGAATCAGTCTTGTGGCGGCGATAAGCGTCACCTCCTTTTGCCTGCATGGTTGCCCGGCGTGGTATAATACACTTGCACACGGTGAAAGCTGGTGGGGATGAATAAAATCGTCTGAAAGGAGCAGCCGAAGTATGGAAAACAGGATCTATTTAGCCATCCACCTCAAGTCTTTTTATGCTTCGGTTGAATGTATCGAACGCGGGCTTGATCCGATGAAAACGAACCCCGTTGTAGCTGACGAGAGCCGAACGGAAAAGACCATCTGCCTTGCGGTACCGCCGCCGCTGAAACGCTATGGCATCCCCGACTGGGCAATGAAGATGCTATTGTTAAACCAGAAGGGGAGAAATTCCCTTCTGGGCATTTTTTACCCTAGAGGAGGTCATGGCTATTGCCAAGGGATACTTGACATTTGATGACAATCAGTTGATAGCAAAACGGTACTTGGAGGAAGCCTCCGCACTAAATATTGCATATGAAATAGGCAAATAGGCTGCCACCTCAGCACCATTTATGACGAGCTGAAGCGGGGCCAGACCGGGAAGCTAGATAAGAACCAGCGGCCCGGTTACGACCTTGAGAAAGAGCGAGAGGTCGTTCGAAAGGCATTGCAGCGGCGTGGCCCGGATAGTAAGAGCAAGAGGAAGAGCACCATGGAAAAGAAGTTTAAGCTGAGCCTGACCCGAGCATGTGAGCTGGCCAAGCGTGAGCTGGGCATGAGCGCTGCCGGGATGAAAAAACCGGAGAGTATGAACGGAAACCCTGGGCTCCTCTGTTATGAGCTTCTTTGCGGGAATACGCACGTCACGCTGTACCTCAAAGCATTTGGTCGGGTTATTCATGTCTACTCCATCGATGAGGTGTTCATAGATGTGACAAACTAGCAGTTTACACATAATACCCCAAAACCGAAATCCAGCGCTGCATCATCCATCAGATCAGAAGTTCCACCCGGTATGTTTCGTACAAAGACGTCAAGGCTTTTACGGCTGCGCTCAAACCCATTTACAAGGCACCTGCCCAGAAAATTGCGCTAGAGGCCCCGAACGATATAGAGCGCGTCTGGGGAGCGAAATATTCTGCGGCTATTCCTTCATGGCGGGAGCATCTGGACGAGCTGGCTACCATGTTCAAGTACCCCGAGCAGGTCCGGTGAATCATCTATGCCACCAACGCCATTGAGAATTTCAACCCCCATCTCCGTAAAACCACTAAAACCAAGAGCGTTTTTGTCAGCGATAATGCCCTTTTGAAGTAGCTGTATCTGGTAACGATGCAGGTGACGGAGAAATGGACAATGCCGATCAAGGACTAGGGAAATATTCTGATGCACCTGATGATCTACTTCGGAGACAGGGTCAACGTCCGGCTCTAAGGGCACCGTGTTACGGTAACCAAACAGGGCAAAGGTGAACCTTGCCCTGCCGAGCCACTTAATACTATCTGGCGTTCGGAGAATACACAAAATTTTCGGCACTACCGCGCCGAAGTTCATTTGTGACAGTGGAAGGAGCGCAACCGATGTCTCTGGCAACTGCCCGTATTCCGAGACCCTGCTTGACGAGGGCTTTAATCGCATCTCGCTCTTCTGCTCCAAGATGCTGTCCCTTCTTGTGTTCTGCTTTAACTGCAGTATAATCTTGGCAGTCCATGGTGATTGCCCTCCATTGGAAGATGGTTGTTTGAGAACTCCATTCTACTACGTGGAAAATCACTATGGTTTTTTCCTATCTGTCCAGTTTCATTTTACAATCATCCCTTTAAAAATAATATGATTGAAGAAGATACTTCTCCTCATATTTATTCGCCAGTTTATAAAGTTGATTCTTTACTATCGTTAACTTGAGGGTATTGTTTTTATATTTATCAAGGTTGGACAGAAACCGTTTTTTTTCATCCGGCTGCGCAACACTTTTAAAGTATCCCCAAACATGCAGCAACGCGTTGACAGCATTGTTAGTCTCCAGCGGCTCATCCATTGCCTGATCTAATATACTGTAAAACTGTTCTGCTGGATACGCTCCTTTATCCTTTAGTAGTGAACGTATTGCCAAATATCCACTGGGCGAATGCTCAAGCACACTGTATTTATATTTTGCCCACTCTCGTTCTAAGGCAGAGATATTGTTTGTCTCTGAAGCCATCAGACTGCACTTTATAGTGGATAGGTTCTTATCTTTTACCTCCAGCATTATATCCAGATCCAAATGGCGCACAGTTTGATAAAATTTAAGAAACTGTTCGGTGTAAATTGTTTTGGAGTGTGCGCCCGGCTTCCCGGCAGAGCTTTGTTGCGAGTAGTGAATCTTTTGTCTTCCATCAAGTTTGCCCCAGGTTTTGGCACATTGCAAAATCCAGTTGGCTTCAGACACGTTTTCCTTAGGAAAATTAATGGAATGATGTAACGTGTCAAACACAGCGGGAATACCTAATTGCCCCACTATCTTCAGCACATCTACTATGTTGTAAATACGTTCATCATTTTCAAGTACTATCCGGCTACGCACGCTATCATTTAACCGATTCCAGTTTCGGTAAAACCGGTGGATTGCAGATAATTTATCCCCATAGGCGCCACCAACATGCAGTATGATTTTACTTGTACTGTCTGTGCCCAGCAGGTTCAGTATTTGTTGATGATATTCCAAATCAGCAATAGCACGATTCACTACATCATCATCAGGGGAATTAATAACCGTATACTGCCCAGGATGCATTGAAACACGCATACCTGCATCCGCAATTGCCTTACCGATTTTTTTAAACTCATCCGCAAACTCCTCTTGCCACCGCAAGGTATTTACAGGACTAGAACCAAATGGAATTAAATCGGAGCTGATACGGAATAAATGTATATGGTTGGCTTTATTATATTGCACAAGCCGCATTAGCACCTGAAGATTGTGTTCGATAATTTCTCGTAATCGCTCCGGTGTGGCAGTGCGCATTGTGCAGGACTTCATTTGCGTGTCAACAACACCCAGAGCAAGGCAGGCATACCCGAAATTGGTCATAGTAATTCCTTTCAGTATGGCTTTAATGAAAGTTAAAATGCTCGGAAAGTTTTTTAAGAATTTTCCACAGGCTGTCCACATCTCTCTCCTGGGTGCCCATAGCTTGGTTTGTACCAAGATATAAGCAACTAATTATTTTTTAATGATGGAATTAGAGAAAAATGGTTTCTATAAAGCTGAATTGCAGCGGAAGCAATTAAAACAGTCATCCCTGCAAGTGATATGACCTGCAAAAGACCATGTTGCCCTCCGAAGCCTTCCAATGCTTTCAGAAACTGATAAATTCCAAAATAAGCCCAGGCGACAGGCAATGGAAATACAGCGTTGCGAATATTTAATTGTACCCCGATAACCAGCAAAACTGCTACAATCAAAATTATGGCAGCCCAAATTTCATCAGCCAGACCGAAACCATTCCAGTCAAGCTTGACAAGTGCCGCAGAGATATTGACGACAGTTGCAATAAACAACCACCCTGTATATAGCCCAAAGGTCAGCGGCAGCAGCCAGCGCCCATCTTCTTGTATGTGCAAAAGTTGCTTGCAAATCAAGGCCAGCGTGAAGACAAGCCCCAAAATAAAAAGTACAGACAGTTCAATCTGAACATAAGAAAAGGAAATAATCCACGCAATATTAAATATGCAAGAAAGAGGGAAAAGCACAGGGAGCCGATTGATGGCCTGGTGATAATATGACTCTTTATTCTTAATAATCATTACAAGAACAGATGCAATCAGCAGGGAATAGATTACACTCCAAATGCTAAAGGTAGAGGGGCTTGGGGTAATGAGAGTAGGGAAC
>RZZU01000065.1 GCA_009929735.1 Clostridia bacterium
AAGGGTGGAATGCATACCATGGCAACACAGATGGCAAGGCTTTTTGAGGAGCTGGGCGGTGTGATACATTACAATGCCCATGTTGATAAAATCCGCACAGATGGAAAAAAAGTGCTTGGCATTTCGGTGGGCGGCAGCTCTATCGATGCACCCTATGTAGTCTGCAATGCAGATTTCCCTTATGCCATGACCTCATTAATTGAAGAAAGCAGTGTGCGAGGCAAATATACACCCCAAAAGATAGAGAAAATGGACTATTCCTGTTCTTGCTTGGTATTTTACTGGGGTGTAGAGGGTACTTTTCCAAAGCTGGCAGCTCATACCTTTGTAATTTCGGAGGATTTAGAAGACAACCTAAACAGCATTTTTGATGGCCGTAAAATCAGCGACCCATCCATTTACCTACATATTCCCTCCCAGGTCGACCCTGATATGGCGCCAGCAGGCCGGTCAAGCTTTTATGTGCTTATGCCTGTTTCCGAGCTTGTTACCGCACAGTACGAGTGGAATGACGATACAGTTGATTATTACCGACAAAAGGCATATGACACGCTCTCACAGCTCCTTGAGCTCACAAATATCCGCAATATGGTTACTGTTGAGCGTGTTTTTACTCCCAAGGATTTTGAACAGAGCTTTTCTGCCTACCGCGGTGCAACCTTTGGGCTGCAGCCTACCCTGAGGCAGAGCAACCATTGGAGACCGCAGGCCAAATCAATGCAGTGCCAGGGGCTTTATTTTAGCGGCAGCAGTACCCATCCGGGCGCGGGTGTGCCGATTGTACTGCAAAGCGGTAAAATTTGTGCCGAGGAACTGCGCCGGGACGAACCGGAGGACAATTTTTCATGAGAACAAACATATCTTTTGACAAAACTCTAACCACGTCATATCATGCTGCTGAGGAAATTATGAAGGACAGAGCCACAAGCTTTTACCAGGCATTTCATCAGCTTCCCACCGAGAGATTTCAAGGGGTTGCGGCGGTGTACGCCTTTTGTCGCTACGCAGATGATACCGTGGACCAAGCATCCTTAAGACAAAAAGGCAGTGAGTTGGAGCAGCTGGATCGGTTGGAAGCAAAGCTGCGGGCTATGTATACAGAACAGCATAATTGGGAGCTTTCTGACGACCAGCCTTGGTGGCCTGCCTTTGCAGATACGGTGCGCCGCTTTGCCATACCGATAGACAGCTTTTTGCATCAAATAGAGGGGCAGCGCAGAGATGCAGATTTTAGCGATGTTCAAACCATGGGGGAGCTGCTGGAGTATTGCCGCCTGGTGGCAGGCTCAGTGGGAACAATGCTACTTCCGCTTTTGGTAGCCGACGACGCAGATTTGGACAACAGCGAGTTTGTGCACGCCTGCCAATCGCTTGGGGTAGGTATGCAGATAACCAATATATTGCGGGATGTAGGTGAAGACCTTAAAACAAGAAACAGGATATACCTGCCCGCTGATTTGCTAAAAGAGTATCGGATCACGCGTGTGGAGCTCTTAGAGCTAGCAGCTTGCACCGATGAATCAAGGCTGCAGGCGGCAATCCCCCAAAGCTTTATTTTGCTGTGGGAACGGCTGGCTATGCTTGCCGATGAATACTATTTTGAATATGAGAACTGGATTTCCTGGTTTCACCCCAGTTGTCAAATTCCTCTGACATCAGCGGCTTTGGTGTATCGAGCCATTGCCGATGCAGTGCGGGGACAGTCATACAATTGCTTTAGCAAGCGTTGCTACACCGATGCAGCAACCCGAGCTGTTCTAATCGCCTCGGCTACAAAAAGGGTGATGCGGCAAAAACATAAGTTGCCCGTAGCAGTATGCAGTACAACATAGATTGAGTTTAAAGGGGAAGTTTATGCAAAACATGATTGGCATTGCACTCTCCATGGCTTATATTTTACTGGTACTGGCAGTTGCCACAGTAATTGCCCGTATCAACAAAGGAGCCACCGAAAAATCACGCAAGTTGGTGCACATCTTGGTAGGTAATTGGGTGTTTATTACCCCAATGTTTACCGAGCTATGGGCGGTGCTACTTGTGCCGTTTTCATTTATTATTATCAACAGCCTAAGCCTTAAATACAAGCTAATTCCAGCTATGGAGCGCAATGATGACAGCTTAGGTACAGTCTATTATGCTATCAGTATGTTTGTACTTTCAGGAGCAGGGTTTATATTGGGGTGGAAAACCCTTCCCTTTATTGGCCTGCTTATTATGGCCTACGGCGATGGGTTGGCCGCAATCGCAGGAAAGCGCTGGGGGCTAAGCAAACCGTTTTCTTTCGCCCCTCAAAAAACCTTAGTCGGCAGTGCCGTGGTTGCGGTGGCCGCCTTTATCATTACGGCCGGGTGTATTTTTGCTTTTGCAAGCCCGGCACAGCTAGAGGTCACAGGCTGGCCCATGGTGCTGGTTATTGCGGCAGCAACAGCTGTTTTTTCTGCTTTTATTGAGCTGACAGGCAGCAAGGGTTGCGACAACCTAATACTTCCCATTGGCTCGGGGCTTTTTGCCACATTGTGTTTGTACTTTGGTAGCATGGGTTATTATCTATACCTTTGCATAGCGGCTGCGATTTTAATTTTTGCTTATAAGCTACGTGCGATTACACCTGATGGAATTGTTGCTGCCCTGCTCACCGCCGCTACGCTGTACGCCTTGGGTGGGATGTGGATTGGAGCAAGCCTTTTGGTGTTCTTTATCCTTGGCAGCGGGGTGAGTCGCCTAAGAAATTCCCACAAGCAAAAGGCGGAGCAGCTACAGGAGCTGGGAGGACCCCGTAACTGGAAGCAGGTTTTGTGCAATTCTCTTCCTGCCTGTGTATTACTGTGGATTTCGGTGTTTTATCCCCAGCCAAGCCTGTTGCTTCTTTCCTTCGGGGTATTTTGTGCGGCTGCCGCTGACACCTTTTCTTCTGAACTCGGCATGATGAGCAAAGGCAAAGTGTATAACATTTTAAACGGCAAGCCGATGCAAAGAGGCTTGTCTGGCGGCGTATCTCTGACAGGGCTAGCAGCTGGTTTGACAGGCAGCCTGCTGCTTGCAATACTTGCACTGCCTGAGTTTGGCTGGAAGGGGGTAATATTTGTCGGCGCACTGGGATTTTTGGGTTCTGTTATCGACAGTATACTTGGGGCAGCTTTTCAACGTAAGTACTTAGGCACAGGGGGTGAGATGCAAGACAGACCACATTACCACAACGAACAGCCATTAAAGGGATACAATTTCATCACCAACAGTGCAGTAAATTTGATCAGCCTGAGCTTAGTATCTTTGTGTGGACATTTGGTGTATTTTATGACCTTCTTGCCCAAATAAAGCACACATCGTCTGTATAATTTTAAAAGGAGGCTTTGAGATGTCCATCTATGATTATTCCTATGTTTCCATTGAAGACCAACCAACCAAGCTGTCGGAGTATACCGGAAAGGTGCTGCTGATTGTAAACACAGCCAGCAAATGTGGCTTTACACCCCAGTATAAGGGGCTAGAGGAGCTTTATCAAAAATACAGAGATCAAGGTTTTGTGGTTATCGGATTTCCGTGCAACCAGTTTATGGAGCAAGAACCGGGCAGCTCGGCCGAAATTGCTGAGTTCTGCTCGCTACGTTATGGCGTAAGCTTTCCGCTGTCAGAAAAGGTAGATGTTCGCGGGGAAACTGCAATACCTCTTTACCGTTACTTGACTACGCAAAAAGGCTTTGAAGGGCTTGGAAAGGGCATAAAAGCAAAAGCACTTGAAACCATGCTCAAGGCAAAGTATCAGTCAAGCTACAATGACCCGCAGATAAAATGGAACTTTACAAAATTTTTAGTTGACCGCAGCGGTAGAGTTATTGCAAGATTTGAGCCTACGGTTGAGCCGAAGGACATTGCGGCAGAAATCGAAAAACTGCTGTAAGAAGACAGTCTTTTTCTCAAAATACACATTTACACCACTCTTTTGCAACGCAATATCCTAACTTCGGGGTAACAAACCACAAAAATTGTTTTTATGGATGATTATAGGAGGATAGTTATGAGCAGTAGAAAAAATGCATGGGTCAATGCTTTGTTTTTAATGGTAACGCTTGGAATTAACACACTGGGTGCTTTGGGAATTATCAACGGCCTTTCTCAAAAAGAGGTATCTGATATGTTCCCTACTCTCATTACCCCAAGCCCCTCTACCTTTAGCATTTGGAGTGTAATCTATTCCCTGCTGATTGCATCTGTTCTTGTAATGATTATTAAGAA
>RZZU01000066.1 GCA_009929735.1 Clostridia bacterium
AAACTCAAAGGAATTGACGGGGGCCCGCACAAGCAGTGGAGTATGTGGTTTAATTCGAAGCAACGCGAAGAACCTTACCAGGTCTTGACATCAGATGCATACCTAAGAGATTAGGGAAGTCCTTCGGGACATCTAGACAGGTGGTGCATGGTTGTCGTCAGCTCGTGTCGTGAGATGTTGGGTTAAGTCCCGCAACGAGCGCAACCCTTATCATTAGTTACTACGAAAGAGGACTCTAATGAGACTGCCGTTGACAAAACGGAGGAAGGTGGGGATGACGTCAAATCATCATGCCCTTTATGACCTGGGCTACACACGTACTACAATGGCAATTAACAGAGGGAAGCAATACCGCGAGGTGGAGCCAACCCCAGAAAAATTGTCTCAGTTCGGATTGGAGGCTGCAACTCGCCTCCATGAAGCCGGAATTGCTAGTAATCGCGGATCAGCATGCCGCGGTGAATACGTTCCCGGGCCTTGTACACACCGCCCGTCACACCATGAGAGCCGGGGGGACCCGAAGTCGGTAGTCTAACCGCAAGGAGGACGCCGCCGAAGGTAAAACTGGTGATTGGGGTGAAGTCGTAACAAGGTAGCCGTATCGGAAGGTGCGGCTGGATCACCTCCTTTCTAAGGAGTCAGGCAATCAGCACTTAGGTGTTTGATTGGTACAAAGGTGAGAAGTTAAGTAAATGATATTGTTTAATTTTGAAGGCCTACTTTTAGTAGACTTTCAGTAATATGTAATTTAGCAAACCCAGAAAAAGTAACACGGGGGTGTAGCTCAGCTGGGAGAGCACCTGCTTTGCAAGCAGGGGGTCAGGAGTTCGATCCTCCTCATCTCCACCATACGGGCTCATAGCTCAGGTGGTTAGAGCGCGCGCCTGATAAGCGCGAGGTCGGTGGTTCGAGTCCACTTGAGCCCACCATCTTTATCTATATTCTATATGGTAAAGAAACAGTAGCTAAATTACGATGTACCTTGAAAACTGAATAATGACTGCGTAAAGACAAAAGAAATAATATAATTTAGATAAATCTACAATTTTACGAAAACTTTTGTTGGCAAATGAAGAATCAAAAAATAGCAAAGAAAACGGTCAAGCTAAAAAGGGCGCAGGGCGAATGCCTTGGCACTGGGAGCCGAAGAAAGACGTGATAAGCTGCGATAAGCTGCGGGGAGGAGCAAATATCCTTTGATCCGCAGATTTCTGAATGGGGAAACCCACATGGAGAATGTCCATGTAACATACACTGAATACATAGGTGTATGTGGGGAACTGCCTGAACTGAAACATCTAAGTAGGGCAAGGAAGAGAAATCAAACGAGATTCCGCTAGTAGTGGCGAGCGAACGCGGAAGAGGCCAAACCGAGAGTAGAAATACTTTCGGGGTATGGACCAGTATAAGTATCATAATTGTTAGTCGAAGTGTGTGGGAAAGCACGCCAAAGAATGTGAGAGCCATGTAGACGAAAACAAGAGTGAGCGACTGGTATCCAGAGTAGGGCGGAACACGAGAAATGCCGTCTGAACACGGGGGGACCACCCTCCAAGCCTAAATACTACCCAGTGACCGATAGCGTATAGTACTGTGAAGGAAAGGTGAAAAGCACCCCGGGAGGGGAGTGAAATAGAACCTGAAACCCTGTGCCTACAAGCACACAGAGGACGTCAATGTCTGATGTGGTACTTTTTGTAGAACGGTCCGGCGAGCGAATGTATGCAGCGAGGTTAAGGTGTTAAGCACTGAAGCCGCAGCGAAAGCGAGTCTGAATAGGGCGCTTAGTTGCATGCATTGAGCCCGAAACCGAGTGACCTACCCATGATCAGGTTGAAGTGGAGGTAAAACTCCATGGAGGACCGAACCGACCTCCGTTGAAAAGGCGGCGGATGAATTGTGGGTAGCGGAGAAATTCCAATCGAACTCGGAGATAGCTGGTTCTCCCCGAAATAGTTTTAGGACTAGCCTCATATTAGATTTTCGGAGGTAAAGCACTGAATGGTCTAGGGCCTGAGAGGGTACCAAAACCTATCAAACTAAGAATGCCGAAAAATTGATGTATGGGAGTCAGACAGTGTGAGATAAGTCTCATTGTCAAAAGGGAAACAGCCCAGATCTACAGCTAAGGTCCCAAAGCAGGTTTAAGTGGAAAAGGATGTGGAGTTGCGAAAACAGCCAGGATGTTGGCTTAGAAGCAGCCACTCATTTAAAGAGTGCGTAATAGCTCACTGGTCGAGTGACTCTGCGCCGAAAATTCAACGGGGCTAAAACCTGCACCGAAGCTTAGGCAATGTAGTAATACATTGGGTAGGGGAGCGTTGTGTAATGGGGTGAAGCATAAGCGTAAGCGTGTGTGGACTTTACACAAGTGAGAATGCCGGAATAAGTAGCGCGAATGCAGTGAGAATCTGCATGGCCGAAAGCCTAAGGTTTTTGGAGGAAGGTTCGTCCGCTCCAAGTTAGCCGGGAGCTAAGGTGAGGCCGAAAGGCGTAGCCGATGCACATACGGTAGAAATTCCGTAGCTGCCGAAAGATTTAAGCAAGAGGACACTTTTGAAATGTTGGTGCCGGGTGTTGGTTTACCCGGTCGTAAGGGACTGAAATTTAGTAGGGAAGTCCAGCATGGAGAGAGGCGAGAAAAGTCTTGTGTATATCTAAGGCACCCGTACCGCAAACCGACACAGGTAGGTAGGAAGAAGATTCTAAGGCCAACGGGAGAAGGGTTGTTAAGGAACTCGGCAAGTTGACCCCGTAACTTCGGAAGAAGGGGTGCTCTAGAAATAGAGTCGCAGAGAATAGGCCCAAGCAACTGTTTAGCAAAAACACAGGTCTGTGCTAAATCGAAAGATGACGTATACGGGCTGACACCTGCCCGGTGCTGGAAGGTTAAGAGGATGTGTGCAAGCACTGAATTGAAGCCCCAGTAAACGGCGGCCGTAACTATAACGGTCCTAAGGTAGCGAAATTCCTTGTCAGGTAAGTTCTGACCCGCACGAATGGTGTAATGATTTGGGCACTGTCTCAACAGCCCGCCCGGCGAAATTGTAGTACCGGTGAAGATGCCGGTTTCCCGCGACAAGACGGAAAGACCCCATGGAGCTTTACTGCAGCCTAATATTGGGTTTCGATATTGTATGCACAGGATATGTGGGAGACTATGAAGTATGTACCTCGGTATATATGGAGTCAACCTTGGGATACCACACTTGCGATCTTGGAATTCTAACCTGCGACCATGAATCTGGTCGGGGGACATTGTTAGGCGGGCAGTTTGACTGGGGCGGTCGCCTCCTAAAGAGTAGCGGAGGCGTTCAAAGGTTGGCTCAGCATGGACGGAAACCATGCCATAGAGTGCAAACGCGTAAGCCAGCCTAACTGCGAGACTGACGGGTCGAGCAGTAACGAAAGTTGGAGTTAGTGATCCGGTGGTATGTGAGTGGAAATGCCATCGCTCAACGGATAAAAGTTACCCTGGGGATAACAGGCTGATCTCCCCCAAGAGTCCACATCGACGGGGAGGTTTGGCACCTCGATGTCGGCTCATCGCATCCTGGGGCTGTATTCGGTCCCAAGGGTTTGGCTGTTCGCCAATTAAAGCGGTACGCGAGCTGGGTTCAGAACGTCGTGAGACAGTTCGGTCCCTATCTGTCGTGGGCGCAGGATATTTGATGGGATCTGTCCCTAGTACGAGAGGACCGGGATGGACGCACCTCTGGTGCACCAGTTGTCACGCCAGTGGCACAGCTGGGCAGCTATGTGCGGATCGGATAAACGCTGAAAGCATCTAAGCGTGAAGCCGGCCCAAAGATAAGATATCCCACTGAGTTAATCAGGTAAGACCCCTTGAAGACTACAAGGTTGATAGGCTCAAAGTGTAAGCACGGTGACGTGTTCAGCTAGCGAGTACTAATAGGTCGAGGGCTTGACCACATCTTTGATTTGGTTCTACATTTGCCCAAATATATGCAGTCGTTATTCAGTTTTGAAGGTATATCCTTCTAACTAAGAAAAGAGAATATGCTAAAGGCTGAGTGCTGTTATGCAATTCACAGCCGGTGCCGATGACGCCAAGGTTCCACCTGTTCCCATTCCGAACACAGTAGTTAAGCTTGGTCGTGCCGAAGATAGTTGGTTGGTAACGACCCGTGAAAATAGGTAGGTGCCGGCTCTTTTCTTTTTT
>RZZU01000067.1 GCA_009929735.1 Clostridia bacterium
GGATGGGTTTATGAGCCAGATACAGGAGAATTCCATGAATATATTCCAGAACCGAAACAAGAACCTGAACCCACACAGCTGGATCGTATTGAAGCAGCAGTTAACAAAACTCAGGGAGAGCTTGTCAATGAAGCGATTGATACATATACCATGGCTTTGATGGAGGAGGGCGTATTATGAGGATATTGGTTGAGAGCTTAAAACGGCTCTTTTTTTATGGAAAGATATCAAAAGATCGTCTGGATGAACTGGTTACAGAAGGGAAAGTTACAGCAGAGGAAAGGGACTATATTATAAAGGAAGAAACAGACACCATTATAAAGGTAGAAACGGAAGAAGGTGAGTAAGATGTATGTGAATGGGGATACGATTATCAAGCTGGCTACACTGGCTGGAGCATTGGGCGCTTTGGGTGTCATTCTGTATCGGGTGTTTTGTTGGATGGAACGTCAAAAAGTACAAGACATAGAAATCCAAAACATCAAAAAGGAACAGTGTATCATTTGTTTCGCACTACTTGCGACATTGGACGGTTTGAAACAGCTAGGGGCAAATGGTGGCGTTACACAGGCCCATCAAAAGTTGGGAAAGCATCTAAACCAATCCGCCCATAATTGGGAGGGGGAATAGCATGAAGAAATTCAAATGGAAGATAAACGGGGATACCATGACAACGATTGTGGTATCCTCTTTGATTTTCTGCGCTGTGATTGTCGTCTGGGGAATGGTCCAGGCACAACATGGCGTGGATAGTTCAGCCATTGTAGATAGCGCTTTGCGGATATTTGGCACGGAACTTGGTATTTGTGGTGTTATGACCATTTTCAAGAGATGGTCTGATGCCCAGGATAAAAGACTGGAATATCGGAGGGAAAAAGAAAGGGGCAAACACAATGAATGAAACAGCGAAAGTTACAATTCAAAACTTATTGACGGTAAAAAGCATTGTTACCGTTCTGCTGACAATGGTATTTTCTTATTTATCCATTGTAGGAAGAATTTCAGGAGAACAGTTTCTCACCATCTTCTCTGTGGTAGTGGCATTTTACTTTGGCACCCAGTATCAAAAAGGCAAAGAGGAGGTTATTGATAATGGAGATTAAGAGCTTGCTGGCCAATCAGAATAATTATGGTGGCAAAAGAAGTGCGTCGGCAATTCAATATATCGTGATTCACTACACAGCAAATGATGGCGATCGGGCTGCTTCCAATGGGAAGTATTTCAGAGACAACATCGTAAACGCATCGGCCCACTACTTTGTTGATGATACGGAAATCATCCAGAGTGTGCCGGATCACTGTGTCGCATGGAGTGTGGGTGGAGACAAATACCCCTCCTGCGCCACAACGGGCGGCGGACAATGGCACGGGAAGTGTAACAATAACAACAGTATTTCCATAGAGCTATGTGATACAAAGAAAAATGGTGTATCTGATTTTACTGAAGCAACACTTAAAAATGGCGCAGAGCTGTGTAAAATGTTAATGAAAAAATACAAAGTTCCCATAGAAAACGTTATTCTACATTTTGATGTGGTTGGAAAGATTTGTCCCAAACCCTTTGTAGAAAATAAAGCAGCATGGAAAAAGTGGAAAGAAAGGCTGGTGGAGGATGAGATGGTGGAACAGGTGAAAATTATAATTGATGGCAAGACCTACGAAGTGAATCGTATTCTCAAGGATGGCACGAATTATGTGAAGATTAGGGATATTGCGGATGCCGTAGGGTATGAGATTTCAAGCAAGGGAAGTATTCCGGTATTAACGAAGAAATAAAAAGCAATGCCTGTGGAGGTCAAATTTCCATAGGCATTTTTTTTGTCGGGGGTGTACCATCCATGAATTTTTTTGACTGGGATATGAGGGTAGGAGGGCATGTGAATGAATCAGACTGAAAATAAGAAAACAACTAAAATGGTAGAGGGCAGCAATACCAGGACCGAAACAAAAAAGCTGTCACAGGAGCAGCTGCAACGGGAATATGATTACATCCTTGCTCAAAAGCTTCTGAAATCTATGCTTGAAAATCACCTGATTTCAGAGGATGAATTCCACAAAATCACGGCATTAAATAGAAAAACATTCTCTCCTAACTTGGCTGAACTAATGCCATAAAACCTTGATAAACTGATGTTTTAGAGGTAATATGTGACCAAACGAACAGGGGGTGAGAGGATGAAAAGGATAACAAAACTTCATGAAAATACGGAACTCGAACAAAAGAAAAAACTGCGTGTTGCTGCCTATTGCCGTGTATCAACAGCTAAGAATGAGCAGCTTGAAAGTTTGGACGCACAAAAGGAACATTATGAAAGTTACATCAAAGGAAATCCAGAATGGGAGTTTGCAGGGCTTTATTATGATGCAGGTATTTCCGGCACGAAGAAAGAAAAGCGTGAGGGCCTACTTTCTATGATTACGGAGTGTGAGCATGGAAAAATAGATTTCATTATTATCAAGTCAATTAGCCGTTTTGCTAGAAACGTCACAGACTGCCTGGAACTGGTTAGAAAACTCCTTGGGTTGGGGATTTCTATTTATTTCGAGAAGGAAAATCTTGATACTGGTTCCATGGAAAGTGAACTCATGCTTTCTATATTAGGCAGTCTTGCGGAAAACGAATCAATTTCCATTTCAGAAAATGAAAAATGGAGCATTAGAAAACGATTTCAAAATGGAACCTATGTTATTTCTTATCCGCCCTATGGCTACAAAAACGTGGAAGGAGAAATGGTCATCGTACCTGAACAGGCTGAAATCATCAAAGAGATATTTGCAGAGGTTTTAGCGGGAAAAGGTACATACACCATTGCAGCTGCTTTGAACAAAAGAGGTATCCCCACCAAAAAGGGCGGAAGGTGGCATGGTGAAACAGTTTGTAGGCTGGTTGGTAACGAGAAATATACAGGGGATGCGCTTTTCCAAAAGACGTATACGGATAGTAGCTTTAACCGCCATACTAATTATGGTGAGCAGGATATGTATCTCGTGAAAGGGCATCATCAGGCAATCATTAGTCATGAGGACTTTGAAAAAGCCAATGCTGCCCTAGCACAGCGAGGTAAAGAAAAGGGAATTGAAAAGCAAAGTACCAAATATCAAAATCGATATGCCTTTTCTGGTACAATCAAATGTACGGAGTGTGGCAGTAGTTTTAAACGCAGAATTCGGTATCAGACCAAGGGTACATATGTTGTGTGGTGTTGTTCCAAACACATTAAAAATATCGGGGAATGCTCTATGGAATACATCACTGACGATGCAGTGAAAAAAGCATTTGTAACCATGATGAATAAGTTGGTTTTTGGGCATCAGATGGTACTAAAGCCTTTGCTGAAAAGTTTACAAAGCATGAATGATAACGATAAATTTTCTGAAATACAAGAGGTTGAGTCACGAATTGAGAAAAATATAGAACAGCGCCAAGTATTAACAAGCCTTATGGCAAGTAAATACCTTGAGCCTGTTCTTTTTAATAAGGAGAATAATCGGTTGACCACAGAAATGGAGTTGCTGCGCAAGGAAAAAGAAACTTTGATACACTCTATAGGTGGAGATAGAACTAAGGCAGAAGAACTTCAAAAGTTAATAAAGTTTACCGCCAAAGGTGAAATATTGAAGCAGTTTGATGATGATGTATTCCTCGCCTATGTGGAAAAAATCAAGGTTATATCAAGTAAAGTCATCATATTCCAGTTGAAATGTGGATTGCAATTAAAGGAGAGGATGGTGGATTAAATGGGACACACACCTTATGGCTACCGAATTGAAAACGGTAGAGCCGTGATTGATGAAAAACAGGCACACCAAGTTAGAGGTTTGTTTGAGAGTTATATTTTGGGGCTATCACTTAAAGATGCGGCTGAAAAGGCAGGACTGAAACTGTTCCATGGCAGTGCTGGTAGGATACTCCGGAACAGAAAATATCTTGGGGATGATTATTATCCTGCCATCATTGATAAGGCAATGGATTGTCAACAGTAAGTCGGACAAGTTTTATAAGGTTTGTAATCTGAATTGAATCGGTGTTAAATAATTCAACGAGCCGTGAATTCTGATTGTATTA
>RZZU01000013.1 GCA_009929735.1 Clostridia bacterium
CACAAGGATTTCAGGTCAGCACTTTGCTTCGCAAAGCTCCCCTTCGGGCAGATGGCACTTCTTTGCCATTGCATCCTTGACCCTTTAGAAAACCTTTTCTATGGGGGTATCAATAAAAGTTTTTGGTCTTGCTTTTTTCAAAAAGCAAGTGGGTTTGGGCAACGCCCAAGGTTTTAACTAGTTAATCTATTTTTTTCTTGGCGAACCCTCTATGTTCTGCTATAATTTATAGAAGTATACTCTGAATAATTCAAACCGATTGATTAAGGAGGCTATTCTATGAAAATCAAAGCCCTTGCAATGGGCTCCATTGGGACAAACTGCTATGTCATTTCTGACGATGCAGGCACCGCAGCAATCATTGATTGCGACGGAGATCCTAGACCATTGTTTTTTTATATCTCTGAAAACAAGCTGAACCCAACCCATATTTTGCTTACCCATGGGCATTATGACCATATCGGTGCCGTGGAAGCGGTGAAAGAACAATACGGTTGTAAGGTTGTTGCTGGGAAAGATGAACTTCGGGTTTTAACCGATCCCGAGGTCAACTGCTCGCTGTTTGGCGGCACCGCAATCGCTGTAATGCCAGACGAGTTTGTGTCCGACGGCGACACTGTAACCGTGGGTGAAATGAATTTCCAGGTGTTGTTTACCCCCGGGCATACAGAAGGAAGCCTTTGCTATCTGATTGAAGATATTATTTTTTCAGGTGATACACTGTTTCAAGGCTCTTGCGGCAGAACAGATTTGCCTACCGGAGATTGGTCTACTATTTTGCGCTCTTTAAAGCTATTGAGAGATCTCCCCGGAGATTATACGGTATACTCGGGTCATGGACCCTCAACTACCTTAGAAATTGAAAGATGCTCCAATCCCTATATGTAATGAAAAACAACCCTGTGCCTTTTTTTTGAGGAGCGGGGTTGTTCTGTCAAAAAGGAGGCTTGCCAAATGAACTATATCCTTTCTCTGGATCAAGGCACCACCAGCTCCCGTTCCATTTTATTTAATCAGCAGGGGCAGGCAGTGTGTACTGCGCAAAAAGAATTTACCCAATTCTACCCCCATCAGGGCTGGGTAGAGCATGACCCCATGGAAATCTGGCAGACACAGCTGGAAACCGCCAGAGAGGTGATCGAAAAAGCGGGCATTTCTGCCGAAAACATCAGTGCAATTGGTATTACAAACCAAAGAGAAACCACAATTTTGTGGGATAAGCGAAACGGACGCCCGCTTTGCAACGCAATTGTTTGGCAATGCCGCAGAACCGCCCCTTTTTGCGACGAATTAAAAGAACAAGGCTATACAGATTTTTTTGGTAAAAAAACAGGCTTGCCCATTGATGCTTATTTTTCGGCAACAAAGATCAAATGGATTCTGGAAAACGTTTCAGGCGCAAAGGAATTGGCGTCAAAAGGGAATTTGCTCTTTGGTACCATAGACACTTGGCTGATTTGGAACTTAACGTGCGGACAGGTTCATGCTACGGATTATTCCAACGCCTCCCGCACCATGCTGTATAATATTCACACCCTCACTTGGGATAAGGAAATCTTGGATTTACTGGAAATACCCCGGGGAATTTTACCGAACGTTGTTCCCTCCTCGGGAATTTTGGGATATACCCTCCCTTCTCTCTTGGGTAGTCCCATTCCCATTGCAGGCGTTGCGGGTGACCAACAGGCGGCATTGTTCGGACAGGCTTGCTACTCCCCCGGTGCCGCAAAAAACACCTACGGAACTGGCTGTTTTTTGCTGATGAATACAGGGGATACCCCCGTTACGTCGCAAAACGGCTTGCTTACCACCATCGCTTGGGGCTTGGACAATAAAATAACCTATGCACTGGAAGGCTCCGTTTTTGTTGCAGGTGCGGCAATTCAATGGCTGAGGGATGAATTGAAACTAATTTCCTCGGCGGCGGAAACAGAAGGTCTTTGCCATTCGGTGAAGGACACCTGCGGTGTATTTTTAGTTCCTGCCTTTACAGGCTTGGGTGCGCCCTATTGGGATCCTTACGCAAGAGGTATTTTGACAGGCTTAACCAGAGGTGCCAACCGTGCCCATATTGTGCGTGCCGCTGTAGAATCCATGGCGTACCAAACCTATGATGTGCTTCATGCCATGGAGCAGGATGCAGGAATCCCCTTGGCAGAGCTTCGGGTAGACGGCGGTGCCGCCGCCAATGCCTTTTTGCTGCAATTTCAATCAGATATTACAGGCGTGCCTGTTTTGCGACCCTCCACCTTGGAAACAACTGCTTTGGGTGCCGCTTATTTGGCAGGTCTTGCTGTAGGCTATTGGAAAAACCTCACGGAAATCAGAAGAAATTGGCAGGTTTCCAGTGCTTTTTCCCCCCGCATCACAAAAGAAGCGGCCGAGGCCACCTATCAGGGCTGGAAAAATGCCGTCATGCAAGCCCTTAGCAAAAATGGTTAAATAAATATTTTGTATTTCTACCTAATTAATGCTCCATTATTCCAAGCTGTTTGGTCTTACGGTGTTTACACCGCTAAATGAGGCGGAGGACTTCCGAGGGTCTGTTAAGTAATATATTTGAAAGCTATCGTCAACGACAATAAAGGGATTGTCCCTTACTATATATTTTTTTGTCTGAAAAGGAGGAAATAAGCGAATGTATGTAATGAAAAAAGATAATACCCACGAGCCGTGGAATATCCAAAAGGTAGTGGTTGCGGTAAATAAATCCGCTTATCGTGCCTTGGTAAAATTTACTGCCGAGGAGTTGGACTTTTTGTGCAGCTATGTAGAAGAAAAAGCGCATTCCTTGGGAAAGGAAGGCATACCCATCGCCGAGATGCATAATATCGTGGAAGCCGCTTTGGAGCAAGTGAAGCCCGAGGTTGCCAAAAGCTATCGTGACTACCGCAACTATAAGCAGGACTTCGTAAAAATGCTGGATGAGGTTTATAAAAAAAGCCAATCCATCATGTATATTGGAGATAAGGAAAACAGCAATACGGACAGTGCGTTGGTTTCCACAAAGCGCAGCTTGGTTTTCAATCAGCTGAATAAGGAATTGTATCAGAAATTTTTTATGACCACAGAGGAATTGCAGGCGTGCCGTGACGGCTATATTTATGTACACGATATGTCTGCCCGCAGAGATACCATGAATTGCTGCCTTTTTGATGTACAGACCGTGCTGTCAAACGGCTTTGAAATGGGCAATCTTTGGTATAATGAGCCAAAAACCCTCAATGTTGCTTTCGACGTCATCGGTGACATCGTGCTTTCCGCAGCCAGTCAGCAGTACGGCGGTTTTACCGTACCCTCCGTTGACCTTTTACTTGAGCCTTATGCCAAAAAAAGCTATGAGAAGTTTTATCGCCGTTATATTGATATGGGACTTACCCCAAAAGCCGCCGATCAGGAAGCCATGGCAGATATCCTCAACGACTTTGAGCAAGGCTTTCAGGGCTGGGAATATAAGTTCAATACCGTTGCCTCCAGCCGTGGGGATTACCCCTTTATTACAATGACCTTTGGCACAGGTACTGGAAAATTCGCAAAGCTTGGTTCAATTACCATGCTGAATGTACGCAGAAATGGACAGGGTAAGAAAAACTGCAAAAAGCCTGTTCTTTTCCCCAAGCTGGTATTTCTCTATGATGAGAACCTTCATGGAAAGGGTAAGGAATCGGAGGAGGTTTTTGAAGCAGGTATTCTTTGCTCCTCAAAAAGTATGTACCCCGATTGGTTAAGCTTGACAGGCGATGGCTATATTGCGGATATGTATAAAAAATACGGCAGAATTATCAGTCCCATGGGCTGCCGTGCCTTTCTATCCCCATGGTTTGAGCGTGGGGGCATGAACCCTGCCGATGAACAGGACAAGCCTGTTTTTGTAGGACGGTTCAATGTCGGGGCAGTCAGTCTGCATCTGCCCATGATTTATGCCAAAGCAACGCAGGAAAGCAAGCCTTTTTATCAGGTTTTAGACTATTATTTAGAATTAATCCGCAATCTCCATATCCGTACCTATGCGTATTTGGGTGAAATGCGTGCCTCCACGAACCCCTTAGCATACTGCGAGGGCGGTTTTTACGGCGGTCATTTAAACCTGCACGATAAACTCAAGCCCCTTTTGAAAGCCGCAACCGCCTCCTTTGGCATTACCGCTTTAAATGAGCTGCAAGAGCTGCATAACGGCAAATCCTTAGTGGAGGATGGTCAGTTTGCCATCGATACACTGGCGCATATTAATGACAAAATTGCTCAGTATAAAGTGGAGGACGGAAACCTTTACGCCATTTATGGCACCCCTGCGGAAAGTCTTTGCGGCTTGCAGGTAACACAGTTCCGCAAAAAATACGGCGTAGTTGAGCACGTTTCCGACAGAGCCTATGTCAGCAACAGCTTTCACTGCCATGTTACGGAGGAACTCACACCGATTGAAAAGCAAAATTTAGAAAATCGTTTTTGGGAATTATTTAACGGTGGAAAAATTCAGTATGTCAAATATCCCATTGATTATAATTTAGATGCCATTCGCTCCCTCATTCGCCGTGCCATGAAAATGGGGTTTTATGAAGGTGTTAATCTTTCTCTTTCCTACTGCGACGATTGCGGTCATCAGGAATTGGAAATGGAGGTTTGCCCAAAGTGCGGCAGTCATAACCTTACAAAAATCGACCGCATGAACGGCTATCTTTCCTATTCCAGAGTGAAGGGTGATACCCGGTTAAATGAAGCAAAAATGGCAGAGATTGCAGAAAGGAAGAGTATGTAACCTATGCGTTATCATAATATTACAAAGGATGATATGCTAAACGGCGAAGGGCTTCGTGTTGTACTTTGGGTTTCGGGCTGCGACCATGCCTGCAAGGGCTGCCATAACCCCATTACATGGGACCCAAACGGAGGTATCCCCTTTGATGCGACAGCACAAAGCGAGCTTTTTGAAGCCTTAGGGCAGGATTATATTAGCGGCATTACCTTCAGCGGTGGTGACCCACTTTATATGGGGAATCGGGAAGATATAACCGAATTGGCAAGGCTAATTAAGGAGCGTTTCCCCGAAAAAAGCACTTGGCTGTATACTGGCTACCGCTGGGAGGAAATCAGTGCCTTGCCCATGATGCAATATATAGATGTGTTGGTTGACGGGCGTTTTGTAGCGGATTTGAAGGATACAAAGCTACACTGGAAGGGCAGCTTCAACCAAAGAATCATTGATGTACAAAAATCAATCAAAAACAGTTCTCTTTATCTTTACCACGCCGAGTAACAGAAAGGAAAATTTATGGAAACCATCAGAATTAAATATCTCAGTGACAACATTGAAAAACTGCGCTATATCGACGGTAAGTCCGACTGGATTGACCTACGTGCTTCGGAAAAAATAGAACTAAAGCAAGGGGAATTCCGTCTGATTCCCTTGGGCATTGCCATGGAGCTACCCAAGGGCTTTGAAGCGCATATTGTCCCCAGAAGCTCCACCTTCAAAAATTTCGGCGTTATCCAGACAAATCACTGTGGCATTGTGGATGAAAGCTATTGCGGGAATAACGACCAATGGCTTTTTCCAGCCTTGGCAATGCGGGACACCGTAATTGAGGTAAACGACCGTATTTGCCAGTTCCGTATTTTTGAGCATCAGCCTGCAATCCTTTTTGAGGAAACAGATGATTTAGACAATGCCGACAGAGGCGGCATCGGCTCCACAGGAAAGCAATAAGGGCAAGGGCAAGGGCAAGACCTTGGGGGCTTTGCCCCCAAACCTCCACAAGGGTTTCACCTCAGCACTTTGCTACGCAAAGCTGTCCTTCGGACAGATGGCACTTCTTTGCCATTGCACCTTGACCCTTTATTGTGGGTCTTGCTTTCTTGCCCTTGTATTCCCGCCCTCGTAAAACCGCATAAATATGCAGTTTGTATAAAAGTTTTTGCTCTTGCTTTTTCCAAAAAGCAAGCAGGTTTGGGCGGTGCCCAAGGTCTTGCTTTCTTGCCCTTGTGTTGCCGCCCTCGTAAAACCGCATAGATATGCGGTTTTGTATAAAAGTTTTTGCTCTTGCTTTTTCCAAAAAGCAAGCAGGTTTGGGCGGTGCCCAAGGTCTTGCTTTCTTGCCATTGTATTCCCGCCCTCATAAAGTCACATAAATATGCGGTTTTGTATAAAATTTTTTACTCTTGCTTTTTCCAAAAAGCAAGCAGGTTTGGGCGGCGCCCAAGGTCTTGCCCCTTTTCTTCGCCGTGTGCCCTGTCTTGTGCAGTAAGTGGCGGCACCCAAGGTCTTTTGGCATTTAAAAAGGCTTTCCGTTTCATAAAACGGAAAGCCTTTTTTCTTTTCAATCCTAATCTTTAGAAAGCCTTATCTCTCTTAGAACGTAGGCGCAACCGCACCACCATAAGTATTGTTGATGTAATCCGCTACTGTCTGGCTGTTTAATACCTCCATCAAAGTAACCAATTCGGGTCTTGTTTCATCCCCTTCTCTTACTGCAACAATGTTTGCATAGGTTGTGGCTGCCACGGAATCGGCCGCTTCAATCGCCAAAGCATCTTCTGTTTTCAAGCCGTTCTGCATTGCATAATTGCCGTTGATTACCGCCAAGCCCAAATCCCCGATAGACAAAGGTAGCTGAGCCGCTTCCATCTCGATGATTTCAATATTCTTAGGGTTTTCCTTAATATCAAGCTTTGTTGCGGAAATACCAGCAGCAGGATCCAGTTTAATTAAACCGTTTGCTTCGAGTAATAACAGCGCACGACCACCGTTGGTGCCATCTGCAGGGATACCAACCTTTGCGCCGTCGGGCACATCAGCCAAATCTGTTACGCTTGTGCTGTAAATACCCATGGGTTCATAATGAACAGTCCCTAAGCTCACAAGCTTTGTGCCATGCTCCTCGTTAAAGGAATCCAGATAAGGCAGGTGCTGGAAGTAGTTTGCATCCAAATCTCCGCCATCCACAGCCAAGTTGGGCTGAACATAGTCTGTAAACTCAATAATTTCCAGATTAATGCCCTTAGCTGCCAATTCTTCCTTTGCTGCATTTAAAATTTCTGCGTGAGGTGTGGGAGAAGCCCCAATCTTTAGTGTAACTGCCTCAGCCTTTGTTTCTGCGCCCTCCGCTTTATTTGCGTCTGCCGCTTCATCTTTACTGCCACAACCAGCAGCACCCAGTGCCAAAGCACCTGTTAGTAATAATGCAAAAAATTTCTTCATAATACACTTCCTCCTCATTTTTTTCACTCTTTTATATTTTGAAACCTATAAATAGGCCTACAAACGTTTGTCTGTTCTCTTTGCAATCTGCATTCCAACTTCCTGCAAAACCTGTACAATAATAACAAGCAAAACGACCATGACATACATAATATCTTCTTGTCCACGGTAATACCCATAGTTGATTGCAATCGCACCTAACCCGTTGCCGCCGACAAACCCAGCCATAGCGGAATAACCTAAAATGGTTGTCACTGCAATGGCACTGCCCACAAACAGGGAGGGCTTTGCTTCGGGCAAAAGCACCTTCACTAAAATTTGAATGGGCGAGGCACCCATAGACTGCGCTGCTTCAACAACGCCTTTTTCCACTTCTTTTAAGGATGACTCCACCAACCTTGCAATAAAAGGTGCACCTGCCACCAAAAGCCCTACAATCGCCGCCTTAGAGCCGATTGTGGTGCCAATAACTAATTTTGTAAAAGGCATAATCGTCACAAACAAAATTAAAAACGGTACAGAACGAACAATATTAATCACTATCCCTAAGATTCGGTGAACGTTCGGCATAGGACGTACGCCTTCCTTATCCGTCATAACTAAAATCAACCCCAAGGGCAATCCGATTATGTATGCAAAAAAAGTTGAGACCATCGTCATATAAATACTTTCCCAAAAAGCGATACCAACTACTGTCATCATTCCCTCTTTAAACATACGCAACCTCCTCTACCTCAACTTCTTTTTCTTTTAAATACGCCAGCATCTTTTCTCTGGTTTCCTTATCTTCGGGCAGCTGAATCATCATTTGCCCATACACCCTTCCTTCAATCATACGGGTGTTTGCGGAAAGAATATTGGCAACGCCATTACATTTGAGCATCATTCCGCCTAAAATTGGCTCACCCGAAATTCCGCCTCGAAATACAACACGATAGCAGTGTTCCATAGGCCCTTCGATTGCCTCTCTATTTGCGCCCTCGTGATATACCAGCTCTCTGCCTGCTTGGGTTTTTGGCGCACGGAAAATTTCCTCCACCCCGCCCATTTCTGCAATCTCACCAGCATCAATAATGGCAACCCGATGGCAAATTTGCTGTATTACACTCATTTCGTGGGTAATCACCACAATGGTAATCCCCAAACGTTCATTAATGTCCTTCAAAAGCCGCAAAACCCCAGACGTTGTATTGGGGTCAAGGGCACTGGTTGCCTCGTCGCATAAAAGCACCTTCGGCTCTGTTGCCAATGCTCTGGCAATCGCAACCCTTTGCATCTGTCCACCTGAAAGCTGAGAAGGATATGCGCCTATTTTTTCCCCCAAGCCAACCAATTCCAATAATTCCTTGGCTCTTGTCTTTGCTTTTTCCTTGGGTACCCCTGAAATTTCCAAGGGGAAACAAACATTTTCTAAAGCTGTCCTTTGCATAAGCAAATGAAACTGCTGAAATATCATTCCCATCGAATGCCGCTGCTGTCTTAATTCCTTTTCCGTCAAGCAGGTCAGCTCCGTTTGGTCAAGGTAAACACGGCCGCTTGTCGGCCTTTCCAATAAATTGATACAACGCACCAGTGTACTCTTGCCTGCCCCACTCATACCGATAATTCCGAAAATTTCGCCCTTTTCAATTCTCAAATCAATATTTTTCAAAACCTCCAAAGAACCTCTTTTTTGGGGAAAGCTTTTTGAGACCCCCTCCAAATAAATCATTGTTTCCTTCTTTTCCATACCCTTACCACCTTTTCTTTTTGCATATGATCAGAAAAAATTCCGTACAACAGCCTCTGGCAGGCTGTTTTTATTTTATTTGATTTTACTTGGAACAGGCTCTTGCCTTCTGCTCCTTTGAGGAAGCACCTTTTTTTGCAATAAAAAAGCTCTCCCCCTAAGACATTTCTGTCAAAGGGACGAGAGCATAAGCTTCGTGATACCACCCCAATTTACCATAGCCTCACAGCTACAGCCTCTTTTAGTACGGGCAAAAACACTTTGCCGATACTCCGACGCTATCACGGGCGCTCCCGTCGCAGCCTAAAGGAAAAACCTCTCGGTGCGCAGCTCCAAGACCATCTTCCATCTTTTCCGAATTTCCACCCTCTCAGCCAAATAGGTGGTTCTCTGTAAAATCATCCAATATGTACTCTTCTTTTCGCAGCCTTTTTCGATTTAGTTAAGTTAACCTCATTATACAAATTTCTTTTTGTTTGTCAATCATTATTTTTTTGATTTACAAAATACATCGTTTCTTCAAGCAACAATTTGCACAAAAAAGCTTACTCTTTTTGTATGTCTATCCAAATTTCCAAACGATTTTGAGCCTTTTAAAACTTCAAATCGTTTTTTGTTGTTTTTTTCAAAGTTTTTTCTGCATGATATTCATAAATTATTCACAATTTTCATTCTTCTGCCGTTTCTGCCACCTCAGTGTCCTTTCCATACTGATCGAAAGGAATATCGTGGTATATAAAACTTTCTATCATATCCGCTGCCTGTTCAATATCATAAACAAAATACCATACCCCGCCGATGGTTTTACCACCCGATTCAATATTATCATTTGGCAAGCCTGCCTGCTCTAAGGAAAGACCACTTTTCATGCCCACCTGAGCAATTTTCAGAATTTCATCATTGCTCAAGGACGTCTCCACCATGGGTGCAAATTTCTTTACATAGGAAGGATACAATAATGGATTAATGTCCAGAACCTTTTGGAACAAGCATTCCAAAACCTTTCTCTGCCGCTCTCCACGCATAATATCACTGTCAATTTTTCGGATACGGGAATAGCTGACAGCCTGCGGTCCAGTTAAGTGTACCAAGCCAGTTTCCTGTAATTTTTCGCCTTTTAAAAGATATTTGTTAATCTGCTGGCGTTCTGCCTCCGAAACGTCTAGCTCAATGCCCCCCATTTCATCAATGACATCCGCCAAAGAGTCAAAGTTTACCGAAACATAATCCTTGATATTCATATCAAAATTTTGATTGATCGTTTGAATTGCCAACTCAGGGCCGCCGTAAGCATAGGCATGGTTGATTTTTGTTTTTCCATGCTCAGGCACATCCACATAGGTATCTCTGGCAATGGAAATCAGCTTAATTTTGCCTGTTTTTGCATTGATTGAAGCAATCAAAATCGCATCAGAACGTCCTTTGTTTTCCTCATCTTGAGAATCAATCCCGTAGAATGCAATGTTCATAATGCCTTGGCTTCCATACATACTAAGTTCCTCATTTACTGAAAGCGCATCTTCGTCTAAGGTTTGCCGATTCAGCCCGCCCACCATATATACAAAAACGCCATACAATATTGCAAGCACACCGCATAGTCCAAGCAAAGTGAGCAGCAATGTTTTAAAATACAGCTTCCATAATTTCTTATCCATAAAGGAAATACGTCCTTTCAACAAAATTCGTCAGAGTCGCTTTTTATTATATTACGCTATCCTGAAAAATACAATGAAAATTCCCTTAAGACAAGATTTAATCAAAAAACGTCCCTTTGATACAAGCAAAGTCAAATTTCAGCGTGTAGACAAAGTCAAAACCTCGAGGGCTTTGCCCTCAAACACCTACAAGGGTTTCACCCTTGACCCACTACAAACCGCATGACCATGGGGTTTGTACATAAGTTTTTGGTCTTGCTTTTTTCAAAAAGCAAGCGAGTTTGGACGGCGCCCAAGGTTTGTCTTCAGTCTGAAGCAAAGTCAATTTTTTTGTGCTTCTGCCCTCCAAGCTTTAACACAGCAAAATAAAAAAAGCGGCAAACACCTTTAATGCTTGCTTACCGCTTTTCAATCTTTTCTAAAATATGCTCAGTCCTTGATTTCTTCCCAAATTCCCGCCTTATTGTACAGCTCATAGAAATGGTTTGTAGGACCTACGCCCTTGCCGATCTCCAAGCTGTGCTCAATTGCGACAGTAATATATGCTTTAGCAATACGCACCGCTTCTTCCACCGATTTCCCCTTTGCCAAATTTGCCGCAATGGCAGAGGATAGGGTACAGCCAGTTCCATGGGTATTTTTTGTTTCAATGCGGTCGGAATGCAGCAACGTGATTTTTTCGCCATCAAACAATAAATCCGTTGCATCGTCCTCCAAATGACCGCCTTTGATCAAAACATTCTTTGCACCCATATTATAAATTATTCTTGCCGCCTGCTCCATGGAAGGCAAATCCTTGATTGTTAACCCCGTAATGACCTCCGCCTCGGGTAGGTTGGGTGTTACAACGTAAGCAAGGGGAATCAACCGCTGAATCAGTGTATCCTTTGCATCGGGCTGCATCAAATCGAAGCCGCTTTTGGAAATCATAACAGGGTCGACCACAATATTTGCCGCATGGTGCTCCTTCAGCTTATCCGCAATGGCATGAATGGTTTCAATTTGAGAAACCATGCCGATTTTTACCGCACTCACTGCAATGTCAGCATAAATGGCATCAATCTGCCCACGGATGATTTCGGGCAAAATATCCTGACAGCCAAAAACGCCTTGGGTATTTTGCACCGTTACCGCCGTAATTACGCTCATACCGTAGGTACCTTGCGCCGAAAAGGTTTTTAAATCCGCCTGTATACCTGCGCCGCCACAGGTATCAGAACCCGCTATGGTTAAAACGTGCTTCATTCTATCAGCCTCCCAGATGATTAAGATGTTTTTGTTACTGTTTTCACAAAATAAGTAGATTGCAGCAGCAAAACAGCTACGATACTGCCGCCAAACGAGCTAAGTAAAAATGCGGGAACATAAGCCAGTGCACCCACTGCTTTTCCCATTGCCAAAACGGAAATAGGTACTGCCAGAAGTCCGCCCAAAACACCTGTTCCAAATACCTCTGCCACCGCCGTCAAATAATTATTTTTCGTGAATTTGTAGATGTACCCAGCCAGTAGCGCACCCACCATGCTTCCGGGGAATGCCAGCAAGGAGCCTGTCCCCATGAAATTTCTGAGCAGGGAAATACAAAAGGCATTGACCACACCATAAGCAGGGCCCAAAAGCACCGCCGCCAAAATATTTAGTGTCTGCTGAATGGGGAAGCATTTTGACGCACCCACAGGGATATAAATCAAATTCCCTGCCAATACACCAATGGCAATAAACATTGCTGAAATTGTTAACTTTCTTGTTTTCATGATAGCTTCTCTCCTTTTTAAGTATAGCCAAGGGCTTCTCCTTATCAGAAAGCGTACCCGAAAAAACAAGGTGTTACATAAAAAAGCACAGCAACGATCTCTCGTTTGCTGCGCCTGATTTTGAAGTAATACGCTTCCCTACGCTGGTATAATCCAGATCAGGTAGAAAGGGTAACAAGCTGTTGCTTGATTCTCAGCCAAAGATGGCACCCCCAGCAAAAATATGATTCGATTCCTTTACACCGTAGCACGTTTTTTTTCCCTTGTCAAGAGAATCATTTATTCGCCAAAGCCCAAAAGTGCGGTCATCTGACTTAAGGATACAAAAATCTCTCCATCCACCAAAACAGGATGAATTTTTGTTTCCTTTGCATTATATAATAAGCGCAAATCGGCCTTTTTCATAATCAATTTACCGCTATCGTTCATCAGCAGCTCATTTCCCAAGCACGTAAACTGCTTTCCGGGCACTAAATTCAAGGTCTTGTTCAGCGCATCATATTGTGCAAAAAAGCCTTTCCCGACCTTTGCGAACTGGCGCAGCGGAACATAATCTTCATTGAAAATTGGAAGTGTGCAAAATGTAACTTCCGTGTTTCCCAAGCTCACCGTTTTCTGCTCCGTCTTGCGGCTGTCCGAAAGCCCCACCCACTTCAATTCATAGGGCTTGATGCGGTCTGTATAAATGCCATCCAACCCTAAAGCCAATAAGTCCTCAAACTGCTTATAGCGATTAATGGTGTGGGCATAAACCTTGATTCCCTTTGCATGAAGCGTATTCAGCACTTCCTTTGTCACCCGTGCATATTCAATGGTAACTGTCCCAATTCCTTTTTCCACACAAAAATCTGCTATTTCTGGATAATTGGGATAATAGTTTAAATACAGAGTGTAAATCCATTCTTGGAAAGGATAAATTTCCTTCACCCAATCATACATTTCCTCGTTGTATATCTGTGGTACAATACGCTCCAATACTTGAGGTTGCTCCATCGCCTCGGCAATTTTTTTCAAATCACTGAATTGCTTTTGCACCGTTGCCTGATCCGTATCCTTCGTATCCGTAATCAGATATACATCAGGGTATTCCGCCATTAACGCCAAAATATCCACTGCCGTTAGCGGAGTTTGATCATAAACAATTTTGCTGTTTTGATATGTTTTGCTATCCATCACCAAGGGGGCATTTGCCTCCTGCTCCAAGCGGTAATATGTCCCGTCTGCTTCAAAATCGTGGCGGGCAACCAAAACACCGTCAGAGGTATAAGTAAAATCGATCTCCATCGCCCGAAAACCGTTCCCCCATGAAGCCAAAAAAGCCTCTTTTGAATTGGTTTCAATTTTTCCGTCAGCCTCCCCCAACGCATGGGCAACCAAAGGATTATTCTCCTGCCATCCGGCAAAAGCCGTCAGTGGCAAGGCGAGCCCCAGCACGACTGTCAGCATGACTGCCGTTATTTTTTTAGCAAACATCCCTTTTCCTCCTATATAAAAAACGGGGATATTCTCCCCGTTTTTATTATTCCTCTTCTTCTTCCTCAAACAATTCATTAAATGCGGCGGATACCTTGTCAAACAATTCATCCTCTTCAATCACATTCAGTTCAATTTCCTCATCAATTTCCTTGTATTCATACAGTAATACTGTTTCATCTTCTAAGGGCATCAATGCGATAAATTCCTTACCTTCAACACCTTCAACCTCAAATACGCCAAGAATTCCGCATTCCAGTTCCGTATCATCATCCAGTGTTAAAAACATTGTTTCTAATCCTGCTTCTTCTTGGTCATTCTCGTGGTCATGACCACATCCGCATCCGCAATTTTCACTCATATTCAGTACCTCCTTTAGGTAATCTAATTTCCTATCTATCATACCCCATTCTGCGCATTAGGACAATTATTTTTTTTGATTTTGCAGCTTATTTTTCTCTTTTTCTGCCAGCTTTTTTGCCTTTGCCGCAAAAAAACCCAATTCTTCTTTTTTATCTTCTTTTTTATTTTCTTTTTTGCCCTTCTGACTGCTTGTTTCCTTCTTCCGCTGAGGGGGTGCCTTTTTCACATTTTCTTCATGATAAATAGAATTTTCTTCTATCCCGTCCATTTGTAAGGGTTTATTTTTTTTCAGCTTATCCAAATCCTTCTTGGTTTTTGTACTGTCGACAAGCTTGCCAAAGGACATTTCCTTTTGCACAAACTGAATCCCCCACACCTTTTCGTACTTATGCACCCACCGTCTTTCATAGGGTGTAACCAAGGTAATTGCAGTGCCTTCCTCGCCTTTTCTGCCGCAGCGTCCTGCTCTGTGCAGATAATGGCTGGGTTCCTCGGGTACGTCCATATTGATAATATGGGTTACCCCTTCAATATCTAGGCCTCTCGCCCCAATATCCGAAGCCACCAGGACAGTTGCTCTGCCTTCTCGAAAATCCTCCATGGCATTTTTTCGATCCAGCTTCTTCGCCTTGCCGTAAATCCCTGCCGCCTTTATGCCATGAAAGCAAAGCTTATCTACTGTTACCTCGATGTTTTCGGGATTATTCAAAAACACAATCGCTCTTTCGGGCTTTTCGGCAGCCAAAATTTTTCTCAGCTGAACAAACTTCTCGCGCTGGGTTGTTAAAATATAATAATGGGAAATGCCTTGGGGAACAGGACTGCCTGTCTTTGCCTCAATAAACACAGCATCCTCCTTCATAAAGCGTTTTCCACGCAGTATGGTTTCCTCGTCCACCGAGGCGGAAAGCATAACAATCTGCCGCTCCCGCAGGGTCGACTTAATCACGCCTGTTACGTCCTCCAGATTGCCTTCCTCCACAAGACGGTCGCCCTCGTCCAAAACAATTGTTTTCACCAAATGGGCAGGAACTTTTTTACGCTTTATGAGGTCTAAAATTCTCCCTGTTGAGCCAATGATAATGCGTGGTTTTTCCTTCAGCCGCTCCATCTGTCTTTTCGCCCCTGCTGAACCAATCATCAGCATACAGCCAATGTCCAAGCCGCTGTTTTCTTCCAACAGCTCCGCCTGATGAAACACCTGTGCCGCCAGCTCATGTGTGGGTGTCAAAACAATTGCCTGCACGCCCCTGATGCTCAAATCCAAGCGTTCAAAAATAGGCAAAAGATAGGCTAACGTTTTCCCCGAACCGGTTTCGGAGCGTCCGATGACATCCTTGCCTGATAAAATCAACGGTATCATATTCTGCTGTATCTCTGTCGGTGTTTCTATGCCCTGTTTTGCCAGTGCAGCAATGAAAACCGAAGTCAACCCTAATTTTTCAAATTCATTTTCCATGTTCTGTTCCTTCCTTATTTTAAGAACAAGCTTTTTCGTCTATTATTTCAATTATAGCCTTTTTTTATCAGTGTGTAAACAAAATCATCAGACACGTTCTTCCTCTGAAAAATAATCAACAATTCCCAAATAGATCGACCACGCAAGCTTTTCTTGATAAGTGTCATCGTTTAAGCGGGCCTCCTCTGTTGGGTTGGAAAGAAATCCACCCTCAACAATAACTGCAGGGATTTCCGTAGTGCGTAATATGTAATAATCGCTGTTTTGCTTCGCCATGCGTTTATTTTCGCTGTCTAAATTGGTTTTTAGCCTTTCCTGAACCAATTCAGCCAGCCTTTTTCCTTGTTCGCTTGATTTGTGATAAAAAACCTGTGCACCCTTTGCGCCTGAAGACGGAAATGCATTTTGATGGATGCTCACCAAAATATCTCCCGTGCTTTCATTGGCAATTTTTTTTCGCTCCGCCATATCGGCCCGTTTTCCTGCACCCAATGCCTCATCCGTGGCACGGGTAATCATTACCGTTGCACCGCCCTGCTCCAAAAATATCTGCAATTTCTCCATCACTGCTAAATTGATATTTTTTTCATCAGCTCCGCCTGTACCCGTCTTGCCCGGATCCCATCCGCCATGCCCAGCGTCCAGAATAACCACCTTTTGGTCAACGGGAAGCATGACACTTTCACTTTTATTGCTGCTTGCGGCGGCGATACAAAAACACAGCCCAATCACAACACATAAAAAAAGCAAGTTACATCTTTCTTTGACGGAAAATTTTTCTTTCATTTGTCCGCCCCCTTTCTTAATCACCTTATGAACAAACCGTTGAAAACTTTCTACTAATCTTTTCAAATCACACAATATTAAATGAAATGCCTCTTCCTTTTCCTTTTTGCGTCTGGTAAAAAACAAATTTCCGACTAAAATTTACAAAAATTTCTACGCAGGAAAAAATGTAAGCTTATGGCAGATGATTTCAAATGAAAATAGTAGCTTTTGATAGAAATCCTGTTATTACGATAATGTCCTTTGTCAACTTTTCCAAACAGAGATTATCCTTCTCGCCTTTTCCATAAACTGCTGTACATTTTGCCAAAGATTTCACAAATACCCTCTTGCTTTTTGCCCGTTCTTCCAAAAAAAAATTAGTATGCAAGAAAATCCCTTATTTTTGTTGACGGTTTCTGTCAAGGTGTTATAATTCTTCTAAGACTTAATTCGTACATTTGACCACCCTATAAAGACAAGATGGCAAATGGCAAATATCAAATTTTTTAGGAGGCTTATTTTATGGAAAAAAGAGTATTCAATTTCTCAGCAGGACCATCTATGCTGCCCTTAGAAGTATTGGAACAAGCACAGCGTGAGCTTGTTTGTTATCCTTCCTGTGGCATGTCAGTCATGGAGATGAGCCATCGATCTAAAATGTTTGAGTCCATCTTGGCAAAAGCAAAGGCTGATTTAAAGGATTTGATGCACATTCCTGACAACTACAAAATTCTGTTTCTGCAAGGCGGCGGTTCCACCCAGTTTGCTATGATTCCCATGAATTTGATGAAGAAAAACAAAAAGGCTGATTATGTAGTCACCGGTCAATGGGCAAAAAAAGCAGCGGAAGAGGCAAAAAAATACGGTCAGGTAAATATCGTGGCAAGCTCTGCCGATACCACCTTCAACCGCATTCCAGAGCTTGATTCTTCAAAGTTCGACCCTGATGCAGATTATTTTTATATTACCTTGAATAATACTGTTTACGGCTCCCGTTGGACAGAGCTGCCCGATACAGGAAATGTACCCCTGGTTGGTGATATGTCCTCCTCCATTCTTTCAGAGGAAATAGACATCACAAAATTCGGCCTTCTCTATGCAGGTGCGCAGAAAAACCTAGGACCTGCCGGCGTAACTGTTGTTATCATTCGTGAAGATTTATTGGGCAACGCCATGGATTTCACACCAACCATGCTGCGTTACGATATTCATGCAGAAAATGACTCCTTATATAATACCCCTCCAACCTATGGCATTTATTTCATGGGGCTTGTATTTGACTGGGTAAAACGCCAAGGCGGTGTTGGGGCACTACAAAAAATAAATGAGCATAAGGCTGCTTTGCTTTATGATTATCTGGACTCCTCCTCTTTATTTAGAGGAACCGTTGTACCCAAAGACCGTTCCTTGATGAATGCACCCTTTGTTCTGCCCACCGATGACTTAAATGCAAAATTCATTAAGGAAGCAGAAGCACTTGGCTTTGTAAACCTGAAGGGACACCGTACCGTAGGCGGTATGCGTGCAAGTATGTACAATGCCATGCCCGTTGAAGGCGTAGAGCAGCTGGTAGCTTTGATGAAAAAATTTGAGATGGAAAATAAATAAGGAGAATACTATGTTTACAATTCGTACATTAAATAATATATCCCCAACAGGGCTGGCAAAACTGCCGGGAAAGCATTTTCATATTGACAATGCCGCTGAAAATCCCGAAGGTATTATTTTGCGCAGTTTTGAAATGAAGAATATGGAGCTGGGCGACAGTCTGCTGGCAGTTGCCCGTGCAGGCGCAGGAACAAACAACGTTCCGGTTGAACAGTGTTCAAAGAGGGGCATCCCTGTATTCAATGCCCCAGGCGGAAATGCCAACGCCGTAAAAGAATTGGTTTTAACAGGTCTTTTGATTTCCTCCCGCCGTATTGTTGCGGGTTCCAAATGGGTGCAATCCATTGCACAAAGCGAAACCTTGGAAAAAGAAATCGAAGCAGGAAAGAAAAACTTTACAGGCCCTGAAATTTTAGGGAAAACCCTTGGCGTCATCGGCTTGGGAGCCATTGGTGTTTTGGTTGCCAATGCCGCTTTGGATTTGGGCATGGATGTCGTGGGCTACGATCCTTATCTTTCTTTGGAATCTGCATGGCATCTTTCTCCCTCTGTGGAAAAATCCGATTCCATTGAGGATGTTGTGGCAAAAAGCGATTATATTACCTTACATATCCCTTTAATGGATAAAACCAGAAATACCTTTAATGCAGACTTGTTTGCAAAAACAAAAAAGGATGCTCGTTTGCTGAACTTTGCAAGAGGCGGTTTGGTGGACAATGCCGCATTGCTGAATGCTCTGGAAAACGGCACTATTTCACGCTATATTACGGATTTCCCCGAAAAGGAACTCTTGGGGCATGAAAATATTATCGTAACGCCCCACCTTGGTGCCTCCACGCCGGAGTCTGAGGAAAACTGCGCCATTATGGTTGCGGAGGAGCTTCGGGATTATTTGTACTTCGGAAATGTCAAAAATTCCGTAAACTTTCCAAACTGTTCCGTTCCATATAACGGAAAACCTCGCATCGCTGTTTCCCACAGAAATATTGTAAATATGATTGGGCAGTTAGCCGCTGTTTTTACAAAATATAGTATCAATATTGATAAATTGGTAAATAACTCTAAGGGTGAATTGGCTTACAACCTTATTGTTTGCGATAGCCTGCCCGAAAATGAGGACGACTTCATTCGAGATTTGTATGCAATCAACAGTGTCATTAAAGTACGCTTGTTAAAATAAGGAGGACATCATTATGGCTACCATCAGACCCTTTATGGGAATACGACCCCAGGCGGAATATGCCGAGGCTGTGGCCGCTCTGCCCTACGACGTAATGAACAGCGAAGAAGCAAGAGAAATGGTAAAACACAAGCCTTATTCTTTTTTGCATATCGATAAAGCTGAGGTTGATTTGCCCCAAGGCATTGATCCTTACAGCGATGCTGTTTATGCGAAGGCAAAAGAAAATCTAGAGGACATGATAGCAAATGGCATTTTTATGCAGGATTTGCTTCCAAATTTATATATTTACCGTTTAACCATGAACGGAAGGAGTCAGACAGGGCTGGTTGCCTGTACCTCCATTGATGAGTACCTAAACGGCACAATTAAAAAGCACGAGCTTACTCGTGCGGATAAAGAAGCCGATAGAATTCATCATGTAGATACGCTGAATGCAAACACAGGGCCGATTTTTTTGGCATACAAAAATAACGAAATGGCGAAAGTCCTCATGGAAGGCTGGAAAACCGCTAATCCTCCCATCTATGATTTTGTTTCCGAGGATGGCATTGGGCATACCGTTTGGGTCATTGACAGCGATACAGAAATTGGCATTCTAGTGGATTCCTTCCGCAAGGTGGAAAATCTATACATTGCCGACGGTCATCACCGAAATGCTTCTGCGGTAAAAGTTGGTTTGCAAAGAAGAGAGCGAAATGAATTGTATTCAGGAGAGGAAGAGTATAACTTTTATCTTTCCGTACTTTTTTCTGCCGACGAGCTGAAAATTATGGACTACAACCGTGTTGTAAAAGACTTAAACGGTCACACTTCCGAAGAATTTCTGGCACTTTTGACCGAAAAATTCGACGTTACACCGTATTTAGGCGAAGGACAGCTGCATCCCGAAAAGCCGCATCAATTTGGTCTGTATCTGGAGGGCAAGTGGTTTTCCTTATCTGCCAAAAACGAACTGGTTTCTGACGACCCCGTTTTGAGTCTGGATGTTTCTATTTTGCAAAAAGAAGTTTTGGAGCCAATTCTTGCCATCGGCGATCCCCGTACTGATAAACGGATTGACTTTGTTGGCGGTATCCGTGGTTTAGGTGAGCTGGAAAAACGAGTAGACAGCGGCGAAATGAAGGTTGCTTTCTCCCTTTATCCCACCTCGATGGAGGAACTAATGAGCGTAGCCGATGCAGACCTCATTATGCCCCCAAAATCCACATGGTTTGAACCAAAATTAAGAAGTGGTCTTTTCCTGCACGATTTAGGCGAATAAATTTTAACCGGATATTGATTTTTTTCAAGTATCCGGTTTTTTTATTTCCTTAATTTGAACATTTTTCATCGCATAAAAATCTCTCTTTCTCGCATACTAAAACAAAAAGGAGGGATTATTATGAATAGATTTACGACAGGCATTGTCCTTGGCGGTGTTGCAACAGTTGCTGGCATTGCATATTTAATGCAGGATCAAAGAACCTACCACAAAGTGATGAAAAAAGGCAAAAAAATGGCAGTAAAAGCAGAAGAAGTCATTGATGATATGATGGATGATTTAATCGAAAGATAATCACAGCCTAATCGAGTTTTGTTCCTCGTATCCGTCAATAAACAGTCTTGGTAACATCTGTTTCTTAGCACCGACAATCTAAAAAAAGCCCGGTTGTTTCCTGTAGAATCTGACTTGCAAATTCTTGCAAATCGGGCTTTTCTGTTTTTTCAAAATGAATGATGCTTTCGGCAATAAAAAAACGATAATCACTGATTCAATGATTATCGTTTTTCTTATGCAAATTTTTTTATTCTATAAACATTTCCTGTTATTTCATTTCTTCTTCTTTTTTTGTCTGGCTCTCTTCGGGAGAGGTTTCTTCCTTTGGTGCTTCTGTCAATGCTTCGGCGGTCTGCACAACCTCTTGGTTTTCTTCATCTTCCCATTCTTCAGGGTCAAGGTCCCCAAAGGTTGACTTTAAAAAGCTTTCTGCATCATCAATTTGACTCATCTGCTTCTGCAAAGAGCCTAAAACCGACTCAACATTTTTTGTATATTCTTCCTCATCCAAAGAAAGCGAATCATCTGTAGGTTTTTTCTCCTGCTCTTCCATTTCCTGGTCATCCGCATCGGTCCAATCCTCAGCCTGATCTCTTTCTTTTTTTTCCTTCATTTTATCCCGATAATTCAATACTTCCGCCTTTAAGCCGTCCATCATTTCTGCCATACGAAATGCCGCACTTCTTACTGTCGGTTCAAAATCCTCAGCTTTCTCGGAAACCTTGCTGGCAATATCCTTTACAACAGGCTGAATTTTTTCCGCCTGTTCTCCAACTGCCTTGGCTGCAATATTAAATGCCTCACCCGCTTTGCCCCATGCATCCTCTACCGTTTTGCTGAAGCCTTCCTTATCAAAGCCATTGCTGCTTTGCAGTATAATCAATAAACGTTCTGCCTCTTCGGCATTGATAATTCCCTTTTCCAACATATTTAAAATTGCAATGCGTTCTTCCTTCATTGACCTTTCCTCCTTTTTTGGGGACTTAATACTGATATTATATTCTTCGGGTTTCTTTTCTGTTTTACCAAAAGCAAACAAAATGCTTTCCACAATGCGTCTGGAGGCATGGCCATCCCCAAAAGGATTTTTTGCCTGCGCCATTTTCAAATAAGCCGCTTCATTCTCCAAAAGCTCCTTCGCCGCCAAATAAATTTCCTCTTCATCGGTACCAACAAGCTTTAACGTACCTGCTTCTACACCCTCAGGACGCTCTGTCACATTGCGAAGCACCAAAACAGGCTTGCCCATAGAGGGCACTTCTTCTTGCAATCCGCCGCTGTCAGTCAAAACAAGATAGGAACGGCACATCAAGTTGTGCATATCCTTTAAATCCAAAGGCTCCGTTAAGTGTATTCTGTCCGTTTGCCCAAGGATTCTATTCACTGGATCCATCACCGCAGGGTTTTTATGCACCGCATAAACAACCTCTACATCAGGAAACGCTTCTACCAAACGCTTTACGCTGCGGCAAATATGCTCCAAAGGCTCCCCCAGATTTTCCCTTCTGTGGGCAGTCATGGCAATGACACGCTTGTTTTGAAAATCAATGTGGTTCAGTTCCTCCACCGAAAAGGTGTACTCCTCTTCAATCGTATGCGCCAACGCATCAATTACCGTATTTCCTGTAATAAAAATGCTTTTTTCATCTACATTTTCTTTTAAAAGATGTTCCTTTGCCAAGGGTGTGGGCGCAAAATGCAAATCCGTCAAAGCACCTGTCAGCCGTCGGTTCATTTCCTCAGGAAAGGGCTGATATTTGTCATAGGTGCGCAGTCCGGCTTCCACGTGTCCCACCTTTGTTTGATTATAGTATGCAGCTAAGGCACCTGCAAAGGTGGTGGAGGTATCGCCGTGTACCAAAACAATATCGGGCTTTTCCTTTGCGATAACCGCCTCCAGGCCCGATAATGCCCGTGTGGTAATACCTGCCAAGGTTTGGCGTGTCTGCATAATATCCAAATCATAAACAGGCTTCAGCTCAAAAATTTCCAGAACCTGATCCAGCATCTCTCTGTGCTGCGCCGTTACACAAACAAGGCTCTCGATTTGTTCATTTTTTTCCAATTCCTTCACAAGTGGAGCCATTTTAATTGCCTCGGGTCTTGTGCCGAAAACACTCATTACTTTAATTTTATTCATCGTACGAGCCGCGCTCCTTTTATATCTATATTAAACAATAATTTCCTTAATATAATTCTAGAACGTAAAAAACCATGGGTAAAGCCCTCTAGGTTTTGAATTTATCTAAAGTCTGTATTTACTTTATAAAATTGGTAATTGCCCCAATGCCGTCAATCTCACATTTCACAACATCGCCTTTTTGCAGGAATTTCGGGGGATCAAAGCCCATGCCTACCCCCGCAGGTGTGCCCATGGCAATGATTGTGCCTGTTTTCAGGGTCATGCCCCGTGAGAGCTGGCTGATTACCTCAGCAATGCCTGTAATCATCATTGAGGTGTTGCTATCCTGTCTTAATTCATCATTGATATAACAGCGAATCCCCAGTGCAGGAGGGTTCTCAAACTCGTTTTTTGTAACAATCCAAGGGCCAATGGAAGTAAAATCATCTAAGCTCTTGCCAAAATACCACTGCTTGTGGGCAGTCTGTAAATTTCTTGCACTAATATCATTAATAATGGTATACCCAAAAACATAATCAAAGGCATCCTTTTCGGAAACATTTTTTGCATCCTTGCCGATAATAACACCCAATTCAACCTCATAATCCAACCCATCCACAATATCCCAATGACCATCAATCATCTCTTGATCGGCAACAGCAAGGTTCACTCTCTTGGAAAAGTAAATGGGAACGGGTCTTTCACCACCAAATGCCTCATCGTGAAACTTCGCGGCTTCCTCCGCATGGGCATAGTAATTTATCCCCAAACAGATCAAATCCTGCTTAGGTACGGGAATGGGAGAAATCACCTTGATGTCTCTCATGGGGATACCACGCATCAATTCCTTATTTTTCTCCAATTTTTTTTCTTTTTCCGGTGTCATCAAATCTAAAAATTCATTCATATTATGTGCAGTACAACCTAAATAATTAACTGGCACTACTTCCGAACCATCATTCTTCAGCACACCAACTTCTACCCTTCCTCCACGTTTAAATGTTAAAACCTTCATATCAAACACCCTCCTTTTTTCGGTCTTCTTTTGTAATTACAATAATCTCTAGCATACATCATACCATAAAAAATACATGAAGCAAAGACAATCCTACGAATTTGTTAAAGTATACACATTCTCATGAAAGAGCCTTCTTCTTCTTGTTTTTGCATAAATATACCGATTTCATTCATCCAACCAATGAAAAGTGGACAAAAGCGCAGCATGGGTTATAAGCATTTTAATCGTAATATACAAAAATACCTAATTCACTTTATTTTTGCTCTTTTCTATTGCAATTCTATCGCTAATTATGTATAATTCATTTATATTATTCATTTGAAATCAGTTTTCATACAAGGAGGATACAGTTATCATGAAAGAAAAAATAGTTTTAGCATATTCCGGTGGTCTTGACACTTCCGTTATTATTCCCTGGCTTAAGGAAAATTATGACGCCGAGGTCATTGCAGTTTGCGGTGACGTAGGACAGGGCAAGGAAACGGACGGCTTAGAAGAAAAAGCATTGCGCACCGGCGCAAGCAAGCTTTATATAGAGGATTTAACCGAAGAATTCATCACAGATGCTATTTACCCTTGCATTAAGGCAAATGCCGTTTATGAAGGAAAATACCTTTTGGGTACTTCCATGGCAAGACCAATTATTGCAAAAAAATTGGTTGAGATTGCAAAAAAAGAAGGCGCAACAGCAATTTGCCACGGCGCAACAGGCAAAGGCAACGATCAGGTTCGTTTTGAGCTGACCATCAAGGCATTGGCACCCGAGCTGAACATCATCGCTCCTTGGCGATTGGATACATGGGGCATGGAAAGCCGTGAGGATGAAATGGCTTACTTGGAAGCAAGAGGCATTCCCTTCCCCGCAAAGAAGGATGATTCCTATAGCCGTGACCGCAATATCTGGCACTTAAGCCACGAAGGCTTGGAATTGGAAGATCCCGCAAACGAACCTAACTACAAGCATTTACTCCAGATGGGCGTTTCCCCTGAAAATGCACCTGATGTACCCGAATATGTAACCGTTGATTTTGAAGCAGGCGTTCCCGTTTCTGTAAACGGCGAAAAATTAGGCCCTGTTGCATTATTGACAAAGCTCAACGAAATCGGCGGAAAAAACGGTATCGGTATCATCGATATTTGCGAAAACCGTGTCGTTGGCATGAAATCCCGTGGTGTATATGAAACACCCGGCGGTGCAATATTATACTATGCACACCGTGAATTGGAATACCTTTGCTTGGATAAGAAAACACTGGCGTTCAACGAGGTTGCAAGCAATAAGCTGACCGAGCTGGTATACAGCGGCGAATGGTTTACACCTTTGAGAGAGGCACTTTGCGCTTATTTCGACCACACAAACGCTACTGTAACAGGCTCCGTAAAAATGAAGCTCTACAAGGGCAATATCATTTCCGCAGGTGCAACATCACCTTACAGCCTGTATAATGAATCCATCGCAAGCTTCACAACAGGCGAGCTGTATAACCACAAGGATGCAGACGGCTTTATCAACCTGTTCGGTCTGACCATGAAGGTTCGTGCAATGATGCTGCAAAATAACCAGAATAAATAAAAATCAGTAAACCTTCTTTGGGGCTTTGCCCCATACCCAAATGCCTAAAAAAGGCTGATCGGGTTTGGGACAAGGCCCTTCGGTTTTCTTGATGAATTAGAAAGGATGCATAATTATGAAACTTTGGGGCGGTCGCTTCACAAAATCCACCGATAGCTTCACCGACCATTTCCATTCCTCCATCTCCTTTGACAGCCGTATGTATCAGGAGGATATTACAGGCAGTATGGCTCACGCCGCAATGCTGGGCAAGCAGGGAATTATCCCCAAAGAGGATGCCGATTTGATTATAAAAACCTTGCAAGAAATCCTTACGGATATTGAAAAAGGCGATGTAAGTTTTGATGAAAAGGCAGAGGATATTCATATGAATGTGGAATCCATCCTCATTAGCCGCATCGGCGACGTCGGCAAGCGTCTGCATACCGGAAGAAGCCGAAACGATCAAGTGGCTTTGGATACCCGTATGTATACCAAAAAAGAAATCAAGATCATTCAGTCCTTAATAAAGGAGCTGATGGTGGTTTTAAATACCTTGGCAAAAAAGCATACGGAAACCATTATGCCCGGCTATACCCATCTGCAAAGAGCACAGCCTGTAACCTTGGCACACCACCTTTTGGCTTATATCGAAATGTTCAAGCGGGATTATGACCGCTTGGCAGACTGCTATCAGCGTACCGATGTACTGCCCTTGGGAAGTGGTGCCTTGGCAACCACAACCTACCCCTTGGATAGGGAATTTGTTGCCCAACAGCTTGGGTTTGCCTCAATTACACAAAACAGCATGGATGGCGTTTCCGACCGTGATTTTTGTATCGAATTGGTTTCCGATTTATCCATTCTTATGATGCACCTAAGCCGCTTTTCCGAAGAAATCATTCTTTGGAGCAGCCACGAATTCCGTTTTATTGAATTGGATGATGCTTATTCCACAGGCTCAAGCATTATGCCCCAGAAAAAGAACCCCGATATGGCTGAATTAATCCGTGGAAAAACAGGTAGAGTGTATGGTCACCTGATGGGACTTTTGACCACCATGAAGGGCTTGCCTTTGGCATATAACAAGGATATGCAGGAGGATAAGGAAGCATTATTCGGCGCCATAGACACCATAAAAATGTGCGTGCCAGTCTTTACAAATATGCTTGCAACCGTTACTGTTCGGGAACAAAATATGCTGGAGGCGGCAAAGGGCGGCTTTACCAATGCCACAGATGCGGCAGACTGGTTGGTAAAGCAAGGGGTTCCCTTCCGGGATGCCCACGAAATCATTGGAAAACTGGTTTTATATTGCATCCAAAACAACACCAATCTGGATGACCTTTCCCTTTCGGAATACAAGGCGATTTCCCCTGTTTTTGATGAAAGCGTGTACGCCGCAATCTCCGTAAAGCAGTGCGTGGAAGCACGAAACGTGATTGGCGGCCCTGCAAAGGCAATGACCACGAACGCAATCGAAGCAAACACGAAATATTTCAGCTCTTTGGCATAAAAAATTACAACCACCTGCTAAGCGGGTGGTTGTTTCAGCTTGTAGACAAAGTCAAAACCTTGAGGGCTTTGCCCTCAAACACCTATAAGGGTTTCACCCTTAACCCTTATAAACCCGCATATCTATGCGGGTTTAATGAAAGTTTTTGGTCTCGCTTTTTTCAAAAAGCGAGTGGGTTTGGGCAACGCCCAAGGTTTGTCTTCAGTCTATTACAACCACCCGCTAAGCGGGTGGTTGTTCATTTATATGCCCATTTTCTTATGTATGTGAAAAAACAGGACAAAACATTTCCTCAAAGTTTATTGTTGCTCCCATTTGGAACCATCCGCAAACATAACATCCACAACAACTAATTCATAAAGCTCAGTACCTTTAAAACCGCCTAATGAAATACACATTTCATCGCTCACATTTCCGTGAATCAATGTACTTTGCTCGCCAAAAACATGAATATTATTTTTACTAGTTTTGTCAATTACAGGGACGATATCCTTGTCGTAACAGTACACACACAAAGTATAAGCTGTAATATCCTTACCACTCAGATTGTTTATCGTGTAATTAAGCTCAGGTGTTCCATCCACTCTATATATCAAATCAGACGATACGGATATAGGAGGCAAAAGTTCAGCACCCGCCTGATCCGTAATATTAGCAGTTCCCTCAACGTACTCCACATCCTTATTCAGCAGTTCCGCAACCTTTCTCATGGGTAAATAAGTAGTACCTGCATAGCTAATGCTGTAAGGAACCTTTGAGCCGTTGCTTAAAGTATAGCTTTCACCTGATTTCGCAATTTGTTTCCCATTCACAGAAATATTAATGGAATTTAATATCGCATCAATTTTTTGTGAATTAGAAGCATAAACCGTAGTAAATAATAACAACATCACTGCAACACTTACGACAAAACCCTTTGCTATTTTTTTCATTCTCTTCATCCTCACTTAAATCGTATTATTCTGCAAATATCTACCAGAATATACCATAATTAATTAATTATGTCAATATCGCTTTTTTTGTGATTCAAAAAAAACGGCTTCTGCAAAATAAACATTTATTTATAAAGCAAAAGCCATGATAAAAATTAAATTGTCCTTAACATCCCCATGATTGTTCGTTAAAACATATCTGCCACAGTTTTTGGCACTGCCCCAATGTAATCGGCTCCACTGGCATCAAATTCCGCTTTGTCACCATAGCCATATTCCACAGCAATGCAGGGTATCCCTACCAAATGGGCGCCCTCAACGTCAAATTTCCGATCCCCCACCATAATAGCATCCTCTTTTTTCGCTTTCATGGTCTGCAATACATAGTCAATGACTTTTGCCTTTGTATCCCGACCAATCTCCCGATGATCCCCGCCGATTACCTCAAAATACCCATCTATTTGATAGTGCTTCAAAATACGCACCGCCGTTTCCTCTTTTTTGGAGGTAGCGACCGCAAGGCGTTTGCCCTTCTTCCTCAATTCCACCAACATTTCGGGAATCCCTGCATATACCTTGTTTTCAAATAAGCCTACGGTGGCATATCGTTCTCTAAAAAATTCCAATGCCCTATGGGCATCCTCCTTGTTCATGTTAAAATCCTCAGTAAAGGTTTTAATCAAAGGTGGTCCAACGATAAACTTCAAATCCTCATCCGCCCATTTGGGAATTCCCATTTTCTCCTGCATATGCTGTGCAGAGCGAATCACGCCCTCTGCGGAATCCGTCAGTGTCCCATCCAAGTCAAATATAATAATGCTTTGCTGTAATTTTTTCATATCTACGCTTCTATCCTCCAAATTTTTCGATCTCTCAGGCAAACTATGTTAACTCAAAAATCAGTTCTTTTCTTCCATAATGTTTCGTATATTTTACCGCAAAAACCTTATCTCCGCAAACAAAAAAACCCCCAAAAGATTCTCTTTAAGGGGTATCCTCCAATAGCACTTCTGCCAAAACTTTTGCCAATGGCTCCATTGCATTTAATGCCTCTTGCTTGGTATTGGTCTGCGCACCCACCTCAATGAGCGCAGAACGGGGCATATAATGCAAAATAAATCGGTATGGGTTCAAATAAATTTTCCGCATAAACCCGGGATAATTTTGTCCTGCCAATGTGTTCATTTGCAGGCTAAAGGCCAAATTTTCTTTTATGTATTTATTCTCCAGCCAAGTAACGGGTTCTGCCTGACCATCTTTATTCAAGCGGCAAATTCCGTTTACAAACATAACCTTTGCACAGGTTTTACCGTCAACCTCTGTAATCAGCTTTGTATCCTCCGCAATTCCATCTCTGTGCATATCAATACAAACCTCAATAGAGGGATATTGCTTCAATATTTCTTCCACCGCAGGGCCGCTGCGTTCATATGCGCCTTCACGCTGCCCAACACCATCTACAACATCATACACACCCATATGGTGCAATACGCCAATGCCGTAGTCTTCCTCTAAAATACGTTTCAATTCTTCGCCTACACCGCAAATGCCCTCTTCAAGTCCTTTTGACATATCGCTGTCTGCATAAGCCTCATTGGTATGGGTATGAAAAATCAGCACCTTAGGCTCTTCCAGCGTTGGTTCTATGGAAAAATCCATGGACAACGCCTCATCCACATTAATATCACCTTCCAAAAGAGCCGTCCTCGCATCCACAGTATAAAAATTGCTTTTTAAGTATGAAAAGTCCTTCATTTTATCAAGGACTTCCTGTGTAACCTTCAAACTCTCTGCATTTCTGTGAATGGCATTCTTTTGCTGAAACTCAACATCTTCAATGCCCCAAACAGCAGCAGCAGCACTTTTTTCGTCATCCTTCGGTTCCGTGCGCAAGCTTTGTATGGCCAATGAGCCGTGGGGTACTTGTCCCGGCAGGACTTCTGCCAAAAGCCATCGCCCACCACCCATCTGCAAAAAAAACGGCATGGCTACCAGAAAAAGGAAAAGCCCAAAAAGGCTTAGGGCGTGTTGTCCTCCGCCACCTTTTTGCTCCACTGACATCGCCTCCCTTCATACAAAGTTTATGCCCTAATAAATGGGCATAGAACAATAATATATAACCGGCTTTATCATGGAAAACGTCCTGACAAAAAGCGAATTCTCTACTTAAAAAAACTCTTAGACTGCCCTCCTGCTTTGTGTTTTTTTGCCTCAATCACGCTCTTGGTTTGATGCAAGCAATGTTAGATACACTTAGAAAAATAGTCCCCTGAACGAAAATCGCCCTACTCACGCATTCCAAATAAGCTCTTTCCAACCAAAAAAACCCTCGTTACTTTCAACGAAGGTCTTGTTCTCTTTTCCTTTTTCCCCATACCATAAAACCCCCGCAGAGGTTATCCACGAGGGTTTCACGCATATGGAGTTATGGATTGTATGGTCAAAGAAACAAGATTATCTCAAGTTTGCTTTGATTACTTCTGCAATACGCTTGATGCCTTCCTCGATTTTTTCCTCAGGCATACAAGAGTAGTTCATACGGAAGGTATTATCATGTCCGCCGTTGGGGAAGAAGCCACCACCGGGAACATATGCAACCTTCTTTGCCAAGCACTGCTGTGCCATTTCTTTTGCATTTATGTATTCAGGCAATACGACCCATGTAAACAATCCGCCGTCGGGATGTGTCCATGTACATTCCTTCGGGAAATTCTCTTCCATGGTTTTCAGCATACAGTCACGTCTTTTGCGGTATACCGCCTTGATTTTTTCAACGTGTTCGTCCAAATCGTTCATTTCTAAGAAAGTATTTGTTTCCATCTGGGCAACTGTGGATGCCTGAAGATCGGAAGCTTGCTTCATGAAATTGAATTTTCCCAAAATTTCACTTTCTGCACAAACCCAGCCCAATCTGTATCCGGGAGCTAAAATTTTAGAGAAGGTTCCCAAGAAAACAACAAGGCCTTTTGTATCCAAAGACTTCAAAGAAGGCATATTTTCGTTTTCAAAACGCAATTCGCCGTAAGGGTTATCCTCAATAACGGGAATTTCATATTTGCTGATGATTTCCATAAATTTATGACGTCTTTCCAGATTCCATGTTCTGCCCGAAGGGTTCTGGAAATCAGGAATTACATAAATCATCTTTACATTTTCTGTGGAAGCCAATGTTTTTTCCAATTCTTCCATAATCATACCGTTGTTATCGGTAGGAATTTCAATAAAATTAGGCTCACAAGCCTTAAACGCATTCACTGCGCCCAAGTAGGAAGGGCTTTCCAATAAAATAACGTCGCCTTTATTCACAAAAACACGAGCGGCAAAATCCAACCCTTGCTGAGAACCACTTGTAACCAAAACATGGTCAATATCCGTTTCGATATTATTTTTTGCTTTCATTCTATCGACAATTTTCTGTCTAAGTGCAGGATAGCCTTCTGTAGAAGTATACTGCAAAGCAACACGACCCTGTTCATCCAATGTTTTTACAGATGCAGCTTTCATGCCTTCCACAGGGAATAATTCCGGCGCAGGCATACCTCCTGCAAAAGAAATAATATCAGGCTGAGAAGTGAGCTTAAGCAATTCTCTGATTTCGGAGCCTGTTAAAAGATTCATTCTGTCTGCAAAACGTACCATAGGGTTTTTCCTCCTTAAATTCTTAAAAATAATCCGATGTCTTACAAGAAACGTATTTTTTCTTGTACATTGACAAATTAATTAAAATTTACCTTTTCAAACTAATTAAAACACAAACATTTAACAAAGTCAATGCAATTTCACAAAAAAGTTCGTTAAATAATGACAGAAACCAACTTCAAGCAATCCTATTTTTTGTACAAAAAACAAAACAATTTGGAAAATACATCTTTATTCGCCGATAAATTGTTTTTAATTGAAAACATTTCAAACAAAAAACCTATGTTCCAACAAGATATTTTTTGTTTGTATTTTTGTACAATCCTCTTTTCTTCTGTTTCCACATAGAAAAACCCTCGTAACATATCCATCCTTGGATTGTTTGCGGGGGTCCTTCGGTTTACCTTAAGGGCAAAAGCTGTCTGCGTTTTCAGCCAAACCTTATTTCAAGTTCGCCTTGATTACATCAGCCAAAGCCTTTACACCCTCTATAATTTTTTCATCACTCATGCAGGAATAGTTCATACGGAAGCAGTTATTTTTTCCGCCGTTAGGGAAAAAGCTTCCGCCGGGAACGTATGCAACCTTCTTTTCCAGACACTGCAACGCCATTTCTTTTGTATTAATGTAGGAAGGCAGCTCTACCCATGTGAACAAACCACCGTCAGGATATGTGAATTTTGCTTCCGCAGGGAAGTATTCTTCCATTGCCTTGATCATAACATCACGTCTGTGTTTATAAACTTCTCTAATCTTTGCCACGTGTGCGTCCAAATCATACAAATCCATATACTTGTTGGCTTGCAGCTGTGTCAGGGTCGAGGTCTGTAAATCCGCACCCTGTTTCATGGTATTAAACTTCGAAAGGAGTTCATCCTCTGCACAAACCCAACCGATACGGAACCCAGGAACCATAACCTTGGATAATGTGCCAAGGTAAACAACAAGTCCCTTTGTATCCAAGGACTTTAATGCAGGCATATCCTCATTTTCAAAACGCAGTTCGCCATAAGGGTTGTCCTCAATCACGGGAATTTCATATTTATTAATGAGTTCCATAAATTTCTTTCTTCTCTCCAAAGACCATGTACGGCCTGTTGGATTTTGAAAATCAGGAATCACATAAATCATTTTTACATTTTCTGTGGTAGCAAGAATTTTGTCCAATTCTTCCATAATCATGCCGCCGTCGTCTGTGGGCACTTCAATAAAAGTAGGCTCACAAGCCTTAAATGCGTTGATTGCACCTAAATAGGAAGGGCTTTCCACCAAAATAACATCGCCCTTATCTACAAATACCCGTGCGGCAAAATCAAGACCTTGCTGAGAGCCGCTGGTAATCAAAATCTGATCTGGGGAAGTATGAATATTATTTTTTTCTGCCATTCTTTCCGCAAGCTTTTGTCTTAACTGGGGCAGACCTTCAGTAGAGGAATATTGACACGCAACGGTGCCCATTTCTTCCATGACTGCAATACCGGCCTGTTTTAACTCTTCTACAGGAAACAACTCCGGCGCGGGCAAGCCGCCTGCAAAAGAAATAATGTCGGGTCTGGCAATGAGTCTTAAAAGATCTCCAATATCCGAACTATCCAAAAGGTCAAGTCTTTTTGCAAAACGTACCATAAAATTTATTCCCCTTTCATTTGTTTTTCAACCTTAATTCATTGTATTATTATAAAGACATGTTCCTATTAAGCCACAAAACGCACTGTCTGTCAATGATTTTGCAGAAAAATTGTATCCTTTTAAATACAGTTAAAATAGTGATTTTTCAAGCATTTTGCATTCATAACCTGTATGTTTTTATTGTAAAATTTCGCTCTTTTCACTGCCACTTATCCGCTTCTGGTCAAAACAACAATGAGAAACCTTAATTTCAGGCAAAAATTCATCATTTTTTTCTCAAATGCGCTGCAATCGTCAATTTCATCCTGTTTTCTTTCACCTGTTTATAAAATGCCGTTTAAAAGTTTGGCAATATTAAACACACTTCCTTGTATGCAAATTGCAACACTTCATTTTTCCTTAGATATAAGCGAACAAACTAAAAAACCGCAGAAAAAAAGTAGCATTTTGATACATTATGTCAAAAAGTTTTATATATCGAATTTTTTGTTTCATTTGTATTGCATTCCCATGTATTTGCTGTATAATTATTGGGGTTTCATAAGAATACCTGAATGGTTACGTTATGCTAAGTGAAAAGGAGTTGTTGAGGATGGATATCGGGCATAAAATCAAGCAGCTTCGTGTGCAAAAGGGTCTGACCCTAGAGGAATTGGCAAGCCGCAGCGAACTGACAAAGGGTTTCCTGTCTCAGATGGAAAGAAACCTGACGTCTCCTTCCATTTCTACGTTAAACGATATTCTGGAGGCATTAGGCACCACGCTTTCCGAATTTTTTAAAGAAGAAAAACAAGAACAGCTGGTTTTTCGCAAAAAGGATTTTTTTGTCGATGAAAGAGGGCATTATACCGTTCATTGGATTGTGCCAAACACACAAAAAAATGAAATGGAACCCATTCTAATCGAATTGCCGCAAGGAGGTTCGTCCTTTCAAATGGACCCCCACAGCGGCGAAGAATTTGGGTATATCCTTGAGGGAAGCATTACGCTGGATTGCGGTGAAGAAAGCTATGCTGTCCACAAGGGAGAAACCTTCTACCTTTCGGGCAAAACAAGCCATATTTTAAAAAATGATAAAAAAACGAAGGCAAAGGTCCTTTGGATCTCAACGCCGCCGTTATTCTGATAAGATGGGAGGCAGACATGAAAAAGCTGATTCAATTCAAAAACATCGTCAAAGACTTTGACGGCAAATTGGTTTTAAAGGGTATCAATCTGGATATCTATGAAAACGAATTCGTTACCCTGCTTGGGCCCAGCGGCTGTGGAAAAACAACACTTCTGCGTATTTTAGGCGGATTCTTAACGCAAACGGAAGGACAAGTTCTTTTTGATGGAGCAGAAATCAGTAATGTGCCTCCATACAAAAGGGAAATCAACACCGTATTTCAAAAATACGCTTTGTTTCCTCATATGAACGTGTATAACAATATCGCTTTCGGCTTGAAAATCAAAAAGGAGCCGAAGGATATTATCGAGCAAAAGGTAAAGCGTATGCTGAAGCTGGTAAATTTAGAAGAATATGCAGACCGCAACGTAACCGAAATGAGTGGTGGTCAGCAGCAGCGTGTTGCCATTGCCCGTGCATTGGTCAATGAGCCGAGCGTTCTGCTTTTGGACGAACCCTTGGGTGCGTTGGACTTAAAGCTGAGAAAAGAAATGCAGCAGGAGCTGAAAAAAATTCAGCAGGAGGTAGGCATTACCTTCATTTATGTAACGCATGATCAAGAAGAGGCACTCACCATGTCCGATAAAATTGTGGTTATGAAAGACGGAGAAATTCAGCAAATTGGCTCACCAACGGATATTTATAACGAGCCGATCAACCAATATGTTGCCAATTTTATCGGTGAAAGCAACATCATGGACGGCGTGATGCTGGAGGACTACCTCGTTATGTTTGAGGATAAAAAATACAAATGTGTAGACTTTGGCTTTTCACCCAATGAAAAGGTTGATGTTGTCATTCGTCCCGAGGATTTGGATATTGTCCCAAGGGCAGAGGGCAAGCTGAAGGGCATCGTAAAATCCGTGCTGTTTAAAGGCGTGCATTACGAAACCCTGGTGGAAACCAAGGTGGGCACCTCCATCACTGTAAAAATGATGGTTTCCGACGACCGCCCTGTGTTCAATGAAAATGCAAACGAAAAAATTTCCGCCAATGACTTCTACCTTGACATGGCTGACGTCGAGGCATTGGATGAAGGCACCATTGTTGCCCGTGCCGATGCGCAGGCTTGGGATCCGGAAACGGATGCGTTTATTTCAATCAAAGAAATCAGCTATTCCATCAAAAAAGAAAACGGCAGCTATCCTGTCACCTTCTCCACCGCCGCAGGCACCTCTGTTACGGTAAATATGATTGTAAAGGATGAAAACCGTATTGCAAATAAAGAATATCAGGAAGAAATATTTGCGGTGAATTTCTTTAAAAAAGCCGATGAAATCCATGAATCCATTGCTTTGGAAACGGATTTGAAAACTTGGGCAAATGCCTCCGCATGGAGCCTCGAGGACGGCTTGTCCGTTGAAATTACCAACGTCAAGTATGACTTTGACCCTGAAACCATTACCCCCGGTGTCTATGCGGTGACCTTTGCCACCGAGGGCTACGAATATAAAGTAGATACGACTGACCGCTATGAAATTGGCAACGAGGTCGGTCTTACCTTCCAGCCGGAGGATATTCATATCATGACAAAAGAAAACTGAAGGGGGGGTATTCGGTGAAACAATTTCGAAATATGGCTCTGCCCTATATTGTTTGGATGGTGGCAATCATTGTTGTCCCCATGCTGTTGATTATCCTTTATGCCTTTACCGATAAGGGAAATGATGTGGCTACCATACGCTTTACATTCGAAAACTTTGCACGCTTTTTCAGCGACACAGTCTTTATGAGTGTATTAAAACGCTCCCTGTACATTGCAGTGATTACAACCGTGATTTGTATCCTGTTGGGCTACCCCGTTGCCTATGTGATTGCAAACCGTAGTGAACGAAGCAAGATTTTCTGGATTTTGCTGATTACACTGCCCACTTGGATTAATATGCTGGTGCGCACCTATGCCTGGATGGGTATTTTGCAGGATGAAGGGGTAATCAATCACTTCTTGGGGTTTTTGGGCATTGGCCCGATTACCATGATACATACCAGCTTTGCCGTTGTTTTGGGTATGGTTTATAATTTTATCCCATTTATGATTTTGCAAATTTACACCGCCCTTACAAAAATGGATAAAAGCTATCTGGAGGCGGCAAGCGACCTTGGTGCAAACCGCATTCAGTCTTTTTTAAGAATCACACTCCCCCTTTCCATTCCAGGGGTCATTAGCGGCATTACGCTGGTATTTCTGCCTGCGGTATCCAGCTTCTTTATTCCAAAGCTTTTGGGCGGCGGACAGTATGTTTTAATCGGCAATGTCATCGAAACAGAATTTTTGACCTCAGGAGATTGGAATTTCGGTAGTGCCATTTCCTTGGCAATGGCAGTCATTATTATGATTTCGTTATACATTACCAAAAAAGTGGATACTGACCCTGCGGCGAATGGAAGGGAGGATAAATAATGGAAAAGAAAAAAATTCGTCTGTTTTCCAAGGGTTTATTAGGGTTGACAGCCATTTTCTTTTATGTGCCTATTTTGTACATCATTCTGTTTTCCTTTAACAGCTCTCGCTCGCTGACAAAATTTGAAGGCTTCTCCCTGCGCTGGTATGAGAAGATGTTCGCCGATTCCACCATGATGGAGGCTGTGGCATATACCGTAATCATCGCCCTCCTTGCCACCCTTATCTCCACCATTATTGGTACATTAACAGCAATCGGGCTTTCAAAATCCCGAAAGCTGATGCGTGGCATTGTGGAACAGGTAAATAACCTGCCGATTATGAATCCTGAAATCGTTACGGGCATTGGGCTTTTAATGTTTTTCAGTGCTTTGGGCATAAAAAAAGGGTTTTTAACGTTGCTGCTTGCCCATATCATGTTCTGTATTCCATATGTAATATTAAGCGTTACACCGAAACTGCGCTCCTTAGACCCAAATCTGGCGGATGCCGCCTTAGACCTTGGTGCAACGCCCATGCAGGCTCTCTGGAAGGTTATTGTTCCGCAAATCAGACCAGGAATTGTTTCCGGCGCATTGATTGCCTTCACCATGTCCTTTGATGACTTCGTGATTTCCTATTTTGTAACCGGCAATGGCGTGAATAATATTTCCATTTTGGTTTATACCATGAGCAAACGAGTAAATCCGTCGATCAATGCTTTAAGCACCTTGGTTATTTTGTTGATTACCTTGGTTTTACTCATCGTAAATTTTATCCCTATTATGAAAGAAAAGAAAGGAAGAAAAACGACATGAAAAAAATGATTGCATTGGCTCTTGGTGCAGCTTTATTGCTCTCTGGCTGCGGCGGCGGCTCTACAACCTCTGATGCGGAAGAAAAATATGGCTCATCCACATTAAAGCTCTATAACTGGGGGGAATATATGGGTGAAAACCTGATTTCCAATTTTGAAGAGGAATTTGGCGTAAATGTCATTGTGGAATACTTTGACTCCAATGAAATGATGTATACAAAATTGCAGGCAGGCGACGCTTACGATGTTCTGGTACCCTCTGACTATATGATTGAGCGATTGCTTTCCGAGAATATGCTCCAAAAACTGGATTTGTCCTTGATTCCCAACATTTCCCATCTGGCGGAGGGTGTGAAAAATCTCCCCTATGACACCGACAACAGCTACTCCGTTCCTTATTTCTGGGGCAATGTAGGCATCGTTTATAATCATAATAACGTAAATGCCGCCGATGTTGAACGATTGGGCTATAATATCCTTCATGATACAACCTATAAGGGACGCATCTATGTATACGACTCCGAACGGGATTCCTTCATGATGGCATTAAAAGCTTTGGGTTACTCCATGAATACAGAAAACGAATCTGAAATTGATGAGGCCTACAACTGGCTGCTTCAAATGAACAACACAATGGAGCCCGCCTATGTTACCGATGAGGTTATTGACGGAATGGTTAACGGAAACAAGGATATTGCGGTGGTTTACAGTGGTGACGCCACAACCATTTTAGCAGAAAACGAAGATATGAGCTTCTTCCTGCCAACGGAGGGTACAAACCTGTGGAGTGATTCCATGGTAATCCCTGCAAACGCAGAGAATCCCCTTTTGGCGCATGAATTCATCAATTATGTTTTAACGCATGATGCTTCCTATGATAACTCTGAAACCGTAGGCTATCCTTCCTCCAATCAAGAGGTTTTGGATGAAATGTCTGGACCCGATGGTATTTATGCGGAAAACGAAGCATATTTGCCCAGAACGGACTATGCAAAGGATGAAGTTTTTGAGGATAATCCTGTTTTAAAACAAAAGCTTGCTGAGCTTTGGATTAAGGTAAAGGCTTCTCACTAAACTAAGCCTTTTTCACAGGGTGTCGACTTCGTCGACACCCTGAATCATTTGTTTTACAGATGGTATTGCTTTCACGATATGAATTTTTTTATTTACCCCAAGTTATGAAAAGCTATGCCCATTTTGCAGCCTTTCTCTCAACCTGTCATAAAACATAATTTGGGGCATCCCTGTTAATATACAAAAACGCCCCGTCTTTGTGCCAATCCTAATTGGAATGCTATTTCACCAACAGCTCATGAAAAATATTATAATTTTCCTTCACTTTATAATGCGCCGAATCGGGTATTTTTTCATAAGTCACATCTGCCTCAGGCACAGGATAGGTGGTAACCACCCCTAAACCGCCAATGTAGGTGCCATAGCTCCACCCAATTCCATATTCTTCAAATGTACTGATCATATCCGTAAAGAACTTTTCTCTTGTTTCATTTGAATATGCAAAAGGAAATAATGTTCCCCCTTCGCCATTATAAAAGCATCCCCACTCACCAATCATAAAGCCCACATTGTTTTGCTCGGCAATGTTCTTTAACTCTAACGGTGCAACCAACAGTTGGGATTGCTTCAAACATTCCCCAGCATCCCACACTTTACCGTTGTTGTCGGTAAACGGCCAATCGTAAGCCTCAAAAGCACTGGGATTTTCCCCATAAAGAAACATATCAGGAACACAGAATTCCCTTGGCTCGTAAAGATGATAGCTCAGCGCAACACCTTGCTTTGCCATCTCTTCCCCCGTAATATTCATGGCATGAACATCCGCTACCATAACTCTGTCAGCAGATTCTTTTCTGATTGCTTCAATGGAAGGCAGATATGCTGTAACATATGCCTCATCATTGGGCGGGTTAGGCTCATTCATCAGGTTAAAGCTCAAATAGTTGTTGGGAATATCCGCATACCTTCTGGCTAGGACACCCCATATTTCGGCAACATCCTTTTGAAGCTGTGCATCTGTAAAAATGCTGTCATTTAGGGCAAACATACTATCTTGGTTTTTCACATCTCCGTTTGCACCCGGCACCTCAAACATAACAAGTTGGATATGCACGCCATATTGCATCCCCCACGAAAGAATTTGGTCTATGTATTCAATTTCCCGCAAATTCAGCCTACCGTCTTGAGGGTAAACCGTTCCCGTTAATGTATTTGCTGATTGCAGTCTGCTAAAACTTATCCCAACTCTTGCAAAATTAAAGCCGCACTCCGCTAACGTTTTAATGTCATTTTCCATGACTATATCATCCACATCACAGCCGTTTGCGCCATCAATCGTCCATGTTTCGTGACAAAGCAGCATTCCTTTCCATTGGGGAAGCTGCTGATTGGATGCGTCAGGCAAGGTTATGCTTCCTGTATAAAGCGCTTTGTCAATAGAATGCCCCCCGATTTCCTCGGGCAAAACAAACTCCGCCTCCGGAAGCTTTGAACCATAATAGCGTGTCAATGTAAGTATCGCTTCTTTGATGGAAACATTGCTTTCGGGATTAAATTTCTGGTTCTCATCCAAGGTTATTATTTTTTCTCCGGTGCTTAAATCACACTGCTTCAAAAAAAATTCAACATGACTTCCCGCTCTGCCCGGCAAGATCAATCCCGACTGCTGCATTCCATCTATTTGGGAAAGATCTGTACAACAATCCTGTATGCCGCATTCTCCATAAGTACCATCCTGCCTTTTTTCAACGAAAGAAAACCTTTCATTGATAATCGGTACACCGTAGCTTTCTATTAATTCCTGAATTTTTTCGTATCCATAAACCCGCTCTGTTTCGGCCAAATATAGCAGCTCAACCATATCATATCTTTTGGCCAGATCATCATTGTACATTGATTTTGCTTCGCTAAGAACTTTTAGCTCGCCAATATCATACATCTGGCTTAGTGTGGTTTGAATTAAATCTGATAATTGACCAACCGTAATGTTTTCCTGAACATTTTTGAAAAGCGAATCACTTGCAATGTGTAATGCATATGCCTTTTTTAGGTCTTCCGGCAGTGTGTCTTGATTGATGCCACTTGAAGCAGAATCAGCATTTGTATTGCAGCCTGCCATGCCGAATAGCATCACAATTACCAATAAAAAAGTCCAAATTTTATTTTTCATATTTCACCCCTATTTGCAAAATATTCATAATTTTTCCATTATTATAGCATATGGAAATGGCAGCAACAACAGTCTGCCACCGCAATTACCTCTCTTGCGGGAAATTTTTTCAGCAGACTTACCAACGTACGGCCACAAAAGAGATACTCCAAAAGGCTTGCTTTTTCCCTATCCTTGGCAGTTATCAAAATATACTTATCCTTTCCTGTCATATTTCATTGTAATCCATGTGATTTTTTTGACACAGTCTATGAGAAGAAGTATAATGAAGCAATAAATTAAATTTAAAAAGGATACTGCTATGAAACCAATAAAAAAGGTTATTTTATATTATAAAGCTTCTGCCGAGGGTATTATCATTTTGGGTGCTAAGGGCAGAGCAAGCCAACTGCATATTCCCAATGCCATAGATGGCAAGCCTGTTGTTGCCATTGGCGATTATGCCTTTGCCATCGAAACGGAGCAGCCCATGGCAGAAGAGGAAAGCATGGGAGAAATTACGCTTTGCCCCGCCACGGAGGAGCGCACCGCCGTTCCCCGAGAAGAGGAAGGGGATGCCCTCCTTCGTATTATTCTGCCTGATACTATCCGCCGCATTGGTGCCTATGCCTTTTATGGCTGTAACGCCTTGCGCAATGTTCTTTTGCCTGAAGGGCTGGAGGAAATTGCTCCCTATACCTTTTCGGGCTGTTCTGCCTTGGAAACATTGACCCTGCCCAAAAAAATACAAAAAATCGGCGGCTATGCCTTTTATGACTGCCACGCAATCAAAACGCTTCAAGTTCCCGAAGGCGTTACTTCCATCGGACAGTACGCTTTTTATAATTGCAGATCGCTGACAAAAATAAATATCCCAAAAAACACAGAGCATCTGGAAACGGGATTGTTTTTGAACTGTGATTCTTTATATGAAATTCATTTTGGGCAATGCAATCATGTTTCCGATTTGATTGCCGTTTTAAACCACGAGCTGTTACTTACCATTGACTTTCCGGATGCCCGTGTAAAGCTTTTGATTCCAGATTTTCAATACGAATATATTGAGGACACCCCTGCAAGAATGTTTCATCAAATCAATTATGGCTCAGGTCATCTGTTCCGCCAGTGTATCCGCAATGCTGATGTTGATTTCCGCAGATACGACGAATTGTTTTATCTGACCAAACGGGAGGATGCGGCTGTTTTGGTACTGCTTTTGGCCGTGTATCGCCTTTCCTACCCCTATCGTCTGCCCGAAAACCGCCGTGAAACCTATCTTTCCTATGTAAGAGAGCATTTGCTTTTTGCGGCGCAATATTATATTGAGCAAAATGATTTGGAAACCCTTCGTCAGTTTGCCTTATGGGGACTTTTCACCTCCCAAACCTTACCTCAAATCCTTGATTTGGCGCAGAAAAAACGGAAAACTGAAATACTCAGCTTTCTTATGGATTATCAGCACAAAAATGCTGTCCAAGCAACGAAAAAAAACTTTGATTTGTAAAGGAGGACATTATGAACGAAACCCATCAGCGTCTGATACAAATCGGCAATGCAATTTTGAATGCCTCCCGCAATGAATTATATTTGTCCCTGCGGTTTTTAGATATTGCATTAAGCGGTCTGCGGTATGAAATGAATCTGTCCTCCCTTTATGTGGGAACGGACGGCGAAAAAGTTTTGTTTAATCCACGCTATCTGATCGAGCGGTATCAGTGCGACCCCGTTTTGGTGAACCGCCTTTACCTGCATATGCTTTTGCATTGTATTTTCCGCCATCCTTTTCATACAGGAGAACGGGAGAATGCCCTTTGGGGCCTAGCCTGCGATGTTGCCGTAGAATCCATGATTGATGCCCTGCCGCTAAAAGCGACGCATCTGGTGGTTTCCGACCGCAGAAACGAACTTTATGACGAGCTGAAAAAGGATTTAAAGGTGCTTTCCGCCGAGGGCATTTACCGCAAGCTTTCGGAGAAAAAATTTACCGATCAGGAATTTGGAAAGCTTCAGCTTGAATTTTGGGTGGACGACCATGTTTTTTGGGAACAAAAAAAAGAGGATAACAAAAATCAGGATAATGAAAATCAAGATCATGAAAATCAAGATAATGAAAATCAAGACGAATCCGAGCAAAAGAACCGAGAAAAGCAAAAGCAGCTGGAGGAAAAATGGCAGCAAATCGGTGAAAAAATGGAAACCAATTTGGAAACCTTCTCAAAGGAGATGGGTGAAAATGCGGGGGATTTATTACAGCTTTTGAAAATAGAAAATCGGGAAAAATATGACTACCGCCGCTTTCTGGAAAAATTTGTTACTTTAAAAGAGGATTTGCGAGTGGACGACGACTCCTACGATTATATCTTTTATACCTACGGGCTGTCCCTCTACGGAAATCTGCCTTTGATTGAATCCTTGGAATATAAGGAAGTAAAAAAAATAGAGGAGCTGGTCATTGCCATCGATACCTCCGAATCGTGTGAAGGTGAAACGGTACGTCGTTTTTTGGAACAAACCTATGCAATTCTTAACAGCAGTGAAACCTTCTTCCATAAAATCAATATTCACCTCCTGCAATGTGACGCAAAAATACAGCAGGATACCATCATCACCTCCAAGGAGGAGCTGGAGAACTACATGGACAACTTCCGCCTGATGGGCAGCGGCGGTACAGATTTCCGCCCCGTGTTTGAATATGTTGACAACCTGATTGTAGAAAAGGCTTTTCAAAATCTAAAGGGACTGATTTATTTTACAGACGGCTATGGCAGCTTTCCCCGCCGTCGTCCCTCCTACGATACAGCTTTTGTGTTTTTCCACGAAGAATATTTAGACCTGAATGTGCCACCTTGGGCGATGAAGGTTGTGCTTGGCACACAAGACCTTGCAATCTATGATAAGGAGAACTGATTATGAATATAAAACAGGCAAAGGAAGAAATCGAAAAATCCATACAGGCTTATTTATTGAAAAACGAATTCGGTGAATACCTCATTCCCCGTGTGCGTCAGCGTCCCATTTTGCTCATGGGTGCGCCCGGCATCGGCAAAACCGCCATTATGGAGCAGGTGGCAAGAGAATGTGGCGTCGCTTTGGTTTCCTACAGTATTACGCACCATACACGTCAAAGCGCCATCGGTCTGCCCTTTATCAGCCATAAAACTTATGGTGGCAAGGAGTATGCCGTTACAGAGTATACCATGAGCGAAATCATTGCCTCTGTTTATAACAAAATAGAAGAAACAGGGCTTGCGGAGGGCATTCTTTTTATCGATGAAATTAATTGCGCCTCGGAAACACTTGCCCCTGCCATGCTGCAATTTTTGCAGGCAAAGACCTTCGGTGCCCATAGCGTACCCGACGGTTGGCTGATTGCGGCGGCAGGGAATCCCCCCGAATATAACAAAAGTGTGCGAGAGTTTGACGTTGTAACCCTTGATCGTGTGAAAAAAATCGATGTTGAGCCTGATTTTCAGGTTTGGAAGGAATATGCCTATCAGCAGTCTGTCCATGGGGCAATTCTTTCCTATTTGGAAATCAAGAAAAATAATTTTTATGCCATGGAAACCACCGTTGACGGAAAGCGTTTTGTAACCGCCAGAGGCTGGGAGGATCTTTCTACCATTTTAAAGGTTTATGAAGCGATGAACCTTGCGGCGGATGCAGGCATGATTGTGCAATATTTGCAGCACCAAAAAATCGCCAGAGATTTCGCCAACTATCTGGATTTATACAACAAATACAAAACCGATTATCATGTGGAGGATATTTTAAACGGCACCTTTACGGAGCAGTCTGTATCAAAGCTCTCCGCCGCCGCCTTTGATGAAAAGCTGAGCGTCCTTGGGTTGCTGCTCAGTCGCCTTTCCGTTGATTTTCGGTTGGCGTATGAACGGGATTTGTTCACCACCGAGCTGCACCAAAGTCTGCTGGAATTAAAGGAACGCTTCCAAAGCTCCTATTGCAAGGAAACCCCTTGGGATAAGCTGATGGAGGGCTTGTTGGAAGAAAAGGAAACTGCCTTCACGCAAGCGCAAAAGGCGAACCTTTTAGACCAAAGCACAAAGAGAAGCCGCCGTATGACCATAGAACGGCTCATTGCCTACGAAAATGACATCAAAGGCTTGGGAATTCATGAAAAAGATGAGGTTTTTGTGCAAATGAAAACCGCCTTTGCCAAGGAGGTTGCGCTTCGTGAAAATTCCATTGATACAGCGGCAAAGGAATTGAATAACACATTCCTGTTTTTAGAGGAAGCGTTTGGCGCAGGGCAGGAAATGGTTATCTTCATCACTGAATTAACCACGAATTTTTACAGCGTAAAATTCATCAGCGAAAACGGCAGTGAAAAGTATTATCAGTATAATAAGGAATTATTGTTTGATGAAAAACAAAAAAGCATTTTAAAGGATATTGAATCCGCAAAAGCAGAGGGAACCTTGCTGTTTTAAGCCGATCAAAGCGGAAGCCTTGTATGTCCTAAACCCTACAAGTCTTCCGTTTTTTTTTTGCATTTTCTCTATTGTGTTCCTCCATAAATCAGTATATCATCACCTTAGGAGGTGTATATCATGAATATTGTTTTTGAAAAACTGGGAATGGAGCACCAAAAATCGGTCATGGAAATTTTTAATTACTACATCAGCACAAGCACTGCGGCTTTTCCGTCAACACCCCTGCCGGAGCAGTTTTATCCCATGCTGATAAAAAGGTCCGAGGGATTGTGCGCCTATGCCATATTAGAAGAAGAAACCAATAAAACCATAGGTTTTTGCTCGCTGAATCCTTATAACCCTTTTCCAACCTTTCAGTCTACCGCCACCGTTTCCTATTTTATTGCCCACGAATATACGGCAAAGGGAATCGGTGCAAAATGTCTGGATTTATTGGAAAAAGAAGGTAAATCACTTGGCATTCGCCAATTCATTGCGGAAATTTCCTCAGAAAATGAGTCTAGCATCCGTTTCCATAAAGCCCATGGGTTTGAGCAGACAGGTGAGCTGAAAAACATCGGCGAAAAATTCGGCCACAGCTTTGGTGTTGTACTGATGCAAAAAACGGTATAAATGGAACTGAAAAAGGACGTCAACTTTTATACAGTGTTGACGTCCTTTTATATTACAATAAAAAGTCTGCACCCATTTTAATAAATAATAACACAATGACTACCATTAGCATGAATTTAATGGCCTTTGCTCCCTTTTTTATGGCAAAACCTGCACCAAGGAAATTCCCTGCAACGCCAAACACTGCCGCTGGAATTGCAATTTTAAAGTATACCGTTCCTTCCAACAAAAATACCGCTAAAGCCGCATAGTTGGAGGCCAAATTCAAGCACTTTGCATTTCCGGAAGCAGTACGCAAATCATATTTCATGATGAAACAAAAAGCCATCAGGGCGAATGTTCCCGTTCCAGGGCCAACCAAGCCGTCGTAGAACCCAATTAGTCCGCCAATCAGCAAAGCCAGAGCAACCTTCTTTTTCGTAGAATAAGAATCTGAATGATTCTCTTCGCCCATATTTTTATTCAGAACCGTGACCACCCCCGCAATGGGTAAAATAATAAACATGATCGTTTTTAAGGTGCTGTCACTTAAGTAAAGTACAACCTTCGCCGCCAAAGCCGATGCAGCAAAAGCCCCAATTGCCGCTAATATACCCACTTGTATGTCTAACATTTTATGTTTCCAAAACCGCAGTGTGGCTATCGTGGTTCCGCAGGCAGCGGAAAACTTGTTACATCCATAAACAAAATGCATCGGGATTCCCGTCAATGTATAGGCCGGCAAAGAAATTAATCCCCCACCGCCTGCAATGGAATCTAAAAAACCTGCCATAAAACTGGCTCCCATTAACATGATAAAATTTGGAACAGTGATGATAAAATCCGTACCTATGAGCTCTCGCATCTTCTACTTTTTCTCCCTTTATTAAAAATCCAGCGTACACCAACGCCACGCCCAATTTTTTTCTTACGCTTCCTCCACCACATCAATTTCCTCTATCCCATACAGCAGAAAAAGCGCTATCATTTCTTGCGTAATGCGCTCACCACTAATGGCAATGGGGATGGCCGGGGGGCAAGAAACCGCAGGTGCCGCACAAATCTGCCCCAAGGCTTGCTCTGCCCAAACGGTACGCCGCTTTGCAAACATTGCTTCTCGGATAGACATGGCTTGCTCTGACTCAACAAGCAGTACGGTTTTTCGCGCCTCCCAACTCCTTGCAATCACAGGCGGAAAAGCCGCCTCGATTTTCTCAAAATCAATATCCTTCGTTTCGGGCGTAAACATCAAAACAAGATGATCCTCATCGGCAAATTCCGCCTCAATCCCCTTTTCACGCAAAAATTCCGCCAACGCATATCCTGTAATGCCAATTTTTGCGCCCTCCATCACCAATTTCAGCGGCTCAAAATGCTGTAAAGAATATCCCAGCTTCGTTAATCTCAAGGCAAGCTGATTTATTTTTTTGGTACACACAGCGATTTTCTCCCCGTAACCTTCCGCAACAATGCGGTTGCATAAGTCCAAGGATTGCAGTGTCAAATAGGAAGGGCTTGTGGAACCAAACAACGCCAAAGCATTTTTACCGTCGTTCTCAAACGGTGCAATGGCATCCTTTGCAATATGCAGATAGGCCCCTCCCGTTAAAACAGGCAGTGTTTTATGGGCGGAATCACAGCACATATCCGCCCCTAAATCCAACGGATGCAAGGATTCAGGCAAAAAGCGCAAATATGCCCCATGCGCATTATCCACCAATAGCGGTACGCCAAACTTTTTGCAAACCGCAGAAATTCCCCGTATATCCGCCATTCCCCCCAAATAATCGGGTGAGGTAATATAAAGCGCAAAAGGCAAAGCCTCCATTGATTTCAAAATTCTATCCAGCTGTTGTGGCGAAATGGGACAAGCGCAAAGCGTTGCCTCCTCCTCAGGATAAATCCACTGCACCTCTAAATCCAACAAAGCACAGCTATGTAAAAACGCCTTGTGGGCATTTCTTGCCGCCAAAATCACAGGCTTCCCCTGTCCTTTTTTGCAATGAAGCATGGCTGTATAAACCATTGCCCCAATACACTGTGAGGAACCTCCCGTGGCATAAAACGTTCTTCTTGCCCCGAATAGCTGGGTTGCATTCTCCTCGCTTTGTCGAATAATCCCCTGCGGATGATAAAGGTCATCCGCCCCGTTCACCTCGGTAATATCCATCGGCTCACAGCCCAAAAAGGAGCTGCCCTTGTGCCCAGGCATATGCAGGCGAACAATCCCCTTTTTTTGATATTCTTTCACAAAGTCGTAAATCGGTGTATCCATCGCTTTTACTCCTCTTCGTTTTTTTCAGCCTTCCTCATAACGGCAGACATCGTGGTCTTTTTCACAGCTTTCAGCCATATTCATAAACGCCAAAAGCACCTCTTTTGGGGATAACCTGAACGAAACCCCATAAGCCCAATGCTTGTCAGCGAAAACCTTCCTATTGTAATCATGATGTTTTATGAGATACTCAATTCGTATTATCGTTAACATTATAACAAGAAAATCCATTTCTTACAAGGTTATCTGTTCAAAATGACGCTCCCTCAGGAAGCGCTGCATTCCTAGAGGGTGCCACGGAATGAAGCAGCGTTTTCCTAAGAAGGATTTCCCCTGCAAAAAAGGACAGAACCCGAAAAATCAGGCTCTGTCCCAAAGATAGCTTTCGTTCTTAATCCTCTTGGCATTGCGCCGCCTTCATCATAATGGCGCATTCGATACGCTTTTTAAACAGCTTACAGCCGTATTCATAAACACCCCGAATACTGCCTGTGGCATGGTAAGAATTTGCGGCACAACCGCCCGAACAGTACATTTTCGCCCAGCAATCCCTGCATTCCTCTCTTGCGTAGGCATTGCAATGACGAAATTCCTCCTGAACAGCCGTATTTTTCACGCCGTCCCAAATATCCCCTAAGCTATACTTTGAATCCCCAACAAACTGATGACAGGGGTATAATTCTCCCCAAGGGGTTACCGCCATATACTCCGTTCCCGAGCCACAGCCCGAAATTCTTTTATAAACACAGGGGCCGTTTTCCAAATCCAAAATATAATGATAGAATTCAAAACCATTCCCTGCTTTTTTGCGTCGTACCATTTCCTTTGCAAGGATTTCATACTGCTCAAACAGCTTTGGCAAATCCTCCTCTGTCAATGCATATGGGTCCGAAGGGTCGCAAACAACAGGCTCCATGCTCAATTCTGTAAAGCCCATATCCGCCATATGGAACAGATCATTTGTAAAATCTACATTGTTATGGGTAAAGGTACCACGCATATAGTAGTCCTTTCCCCCTCTTTTTTCCACAAGCTTCTTGAATTTAGGCAAAATAATATCGTAACTGCCTTCTCCCGAAATAGTTTTGCGCAAATGGTCATGGATTTCTTTTCTGCCATCCAACGACAACACCACATTATGCATTTCCTTATTCGCAAAATCAATCACATCATCATCAATGAGCATTCCATTTGTTGTTAAGGTAAAACGGAATTTTTTATTGCAAATGGGCTCTTGCTCTCTTGCATACACAACCAGCTTTTTCACAACATCCCAAACCATCAAAGGCTCGCCGCCAAAAAAATCCACCTCCAGATTCACTCTGTTCCCGGAATGGGCAATCAAAAAGTCCAATGCCTGCTTGCCAACCTCAAAGGACATCAACGCACGCTCCCCTTGATATTTTCCTTGGCTTGCAAAGCAATAACTGCAATTTAAGTTACAGGTATGGGCAACATGAAGGCAAAGTGCTTTTATCACCTTGCTGTTGTTTTTAAACTCTACGGCAAGACCCTCGTATTCGTCCTTCGTAAACAGCTTCCCAAGCATAACCAAGGCTTGTATGTCCTCAAGACACAGACAAATTTCTTCCTCTGTCACATCAGGTCTGTCTGCAAACCTCGCCAATATTTCCCTGACAATCTCAGGTTTTTCCTTCGTTTCATACATTTGGATAATATCATACGCAACCTCGTCCACCACATGGACAGAGCCGCTGCAAGTATCCAGTACTATGTTATATCCGTTTAATTTATACTGATGTACCAACCTATTCAATCCTTTCTACTTCAAAAGGCAAAAAAAAGCCTTTTGCGGCAACCCACAATACGAAAAATGCCGCCCTACTGAAAGCAGGCGGCGGATTCGCTCCTTCTGAGCTTACTTCTGTTTGTTCTCGCAGGGCTGGTTTGCAACGCCACAGGAGGTTTTGCAAGCAGACTGGCAAGATGTCTGGCATTCGCCACAGCCGCCAAAAGCTACGCTCTTTTTCAGGTCACGTGTTTTAATTGTTTTAATTCTCTCCACGGTTTCATCTCCATTCTAAATAGGAAAATTCTATGCGTTTTCTTATGCCGGCAAGAGAAAAACTCTTCCGCTGAAAATCGCATGATACACTGAAAAAGTATATATCAACACACCTAAAATGTCAAGGCGTATCCTTAAGAATGCAAGGTTTTCACCCTTTATAAAGAAGCGGCTTTCATGATGCTATTTGTAAAAAGGAATGCGCCAAAACCCCCATTTTTTTGTATTTTTCGATATGCTTCCTGTGATAAAAGAGCTTCTTTTCGTTTTGCGAATATTTCTTTGGTTTCATGTCAATTTTATAAGAAGGTGCAGGGGTTTTTTCCTCACGAATTGAACTAGACTTTCCATGTAAACTATGATAGAATTCATCTTGGTTATATGGGAAATAGGAAATAAAATAAACTCAATGATCGTGTTCAGCGTCCCTAGTCTTTCGCTGAATTTTTCAGTTTATGCAGGCAAGCATCCCATTGAAATGGAAGTATATTGGAGCAATCAACGAAAACTTAAAACGAAATGGTGTTCATTATGAAAGAAAAAATCAGTCCTCCCGTCTATTCGCAGATAGCCCTTGATATAGCACTGCGGATTTCAAGAGAAGAGCTTAAGGAAAATACAAAAATTTATGGACGTTCTGTCATGTCGTCGGAGTATGGTGTATCTCCCGAAACAATTCGCAGAGCGTTAAAATTACTGGAAGATATGCAAATTGTGGAGGTGCGCCGAAACAGCGGCGTAGTTGTTCTTTCTGTTGAAAAGGCGCAGGAGTATGCACAGCGTTTCGGTGAGCAAAATGATACACGCCGTATTGAGCTTAATTTGAAAAAGCTTTTAGCACAACAGCTCAGTCTAAACGAGCAAATTGGTGAAATGGTATCTCATTTGGTACGCACCAATGATAAGTTTTCCAAAAGCAATCCCTTTCAAAATTATGAAATCGACATTCCTGCTGACTCCCCCCTGCTGGGTAAAAGCTTAATGGAGCTTATGTTCTGGCATAAAACTGGTGCTACCATCATTGCCATTCGCAGGAAGGATAAGTTGATTTTGTCACCTGGGCCCTATGCTGTTTTATTGGAAGATGACACACTGATTTTTGTCGGCGATATATCAACCATAGAAACAGTCAGCAACTATATTACACAACCACAACCAGGCGTGGAATAGCTTATTCCTCCCTATTTGTGTCTACAATTCGACTCCACCTTGATTAAAAAAGGCGGAGCTTTTTTTATGCAAAAATAAGGCTTCCTTGACAACTGCCAACTTAGTCTGTATAATGTAAGTTGTCAGTTGTCGAAAAAAGAAAGGAGCTTATATCAAATGATTCAATTTCGCAATGTAAATAAAAGTTACGGAAAGAAAACCATTTTGGATAATCTTACTCTGGATATAAAAGCAGGTGAATTTGTCATTCTCATCGGGCCAAGCGGTTGTGGAAAAACCACTACGTTAAAAACCATCAACCGTTTGATTGAACCCGATTCCGGCGAAATTTTTATTGATGGTAAAGATATTACTAAGATGGACCCCGTGAAGCTGCGCCGTACAATCGGCTATGTCATTCAGCAGATTGGGCTATTTCCAAATATGACAGTGGAGCAAAACATTGCCCTTGTGCCAAAACTGCTTAAGTATACAAATGAGGAAATCGACGAAATCGTACACCGTTTGTTGGACTTAGTCAATATGCCCTATGAAGAAAATGCAAAAAAATATCCCTCGGAGCTTTCCGGTGGACAGCAACAGCGTATTGGCGTATTACGTGCCCTTGCGGCATCCCCTCCTATTGTACTGATGGACGAGCCTTTTGGTGCGCTCGATCCGCTTACAAGAGATACACTTCAAGAAGAAATCAAGAAAATTCAGAAAAAGCTTGGCAAAACTATTGTTTTTGTTACCCATGATATGGACGAGGCCTTACGCCTTGCGGATACCATTGTTTTCATGAACGAGGGCAAGGTATTGCAGATGGCATCTCCCGAGGAAATGCTGCAAAATCCTGCTGATCCCATCATCAAAAGCTTCCTAGGCAAGCATATGAATAACGGAAACAACGCCGCCAATATGGTGGCATCTGATTTTATGCGAGCAAAGGTGCTGACGGTACCAAAAACAAAGAAAACGCTGGAATGTATTGCGCTGATGAGCCGACGGGATGTATCCTCCCTGATTGTTGTGGAGGATGACGATACCTATTTGGGGACAGTTTCCGTTGATAAAATTAAGGCGGAGGGAAAGGCGGGCAAGGAAATATCCGAGCTTGTCACCTTGGAATCTATGACGGTAAACCGCAATTCCAACGCACAGGAGGCATTTGAGCTACTGATTGCTTCTCCTACGGGATATGTCTTGGTGCTCAATGATGATAATACCGTCGCAGGTCTTATTACAAAAACCAGCATGGCAAAAGCAATGGGCGAAGCGCTATGGGGGGAGATGACGCAATGAGTTATTCTGATTTTCTATCAAAATATTCTGGAGAAATCATCAAAGCCTTCTTTACGCATATTGAGCTTGTGCTTCTCTCTGTCGGCATCGGTGTTGTGATTGCCGTGCCTCTTGGAATTATGCTGACACGCCATCAGGCGGCGGCGAAATATGTTCTGTCGATTGTCGGTGTCATTCAGACAATTCCAGGGCTTGTACTTTTAGGCGTCATGCTGATTTTTTTTGGGATTGGTAAGCCGCCTGCCATTGCGGCACTATCTCTGTATGCTGTTTTACCAATTCTGCGTAATACCTTTACCGGCATTATGGAGGTGGACAGTCATTACATCGAAGCCGCAAAAGGCATAGGCATGAACGGAAAGCAAATTTTATTTCAAGTTGAACTGCCTTTGGCTATGCCTACAATCATCGGGGGCTTACGTCTGTCTACGGTTTACATCATCAGTTGGGCAACGCTTGCCGGAATGATTGGTGCAGGCGGTCTTGGCGATATGATTTGGACAGGGCTTTCCACCTATGAAACAAAATTTATTCTTGCGGGGGCAATTCCCGCTGCAATTTTGGCTCTTGTTGCGAATACACTGATTGGGTTTATCCAGCGTGCGCTTACACCAAGAGGCATAAGACTAGGGAGGTGAAAAAATGGGTGATTTATTTCCCCTGATTGTGGAACATATCCTGCTTGTTTTGATTGCCATTGCAATTGCATCGGCTTTGGGCGTACTGCTTGGAATGATTTCCTATTGGGTACCCTATCTGGATAAAATAATTCTCTGGATTGTGGATTCTCTGCAAACCATTCCTTCCTTGGCACTTCTCGCCATTTTGATGATATTTTTCGGTCTGGGCAATACCACGCTGATTGTTGGTCTGGTATTGTATTCCCTCCTGCCTATTGTGCGTAACACCTATATTGGGCTGACAGGCGTATCACCGCATTTGAAGGATGCGGCAAGGGGTATGGGGATGTCCAGGTTACAGCGAATGCTCAAGGTAGAGCTTCCGCTTTCATTTCCGCTGATTTTTTCGGGCATCAAAATTGCAACCGTCACTGCATTGTCTATTGCAGTCATGGGCGTTTTGATTGGCTCGGGCGGACTTGGCTATCCAATTTTTAGAGGCATTCAAACAATGAATTTTCATGCAATTATGACTGGGACAATTCCCGTTGTAATTATGGCACTGGTTTTCGACTTTTTTATGTCAAAAATGGAACAAAAGCTCGTTAAGCGGGCAAAATAAAATCCAAAGGAGGATGAAAAAATGAAAAAAAAATTACTTTCCCTTACGATTGGTGCGACAGCACTCTTGTCCATGGCAATGACAGGCTGTGGCAGTAAGGACACCATTGTAGTCGGCTCGAAGGACTTCAGCGAGAATATTATTCTCGGAGAAATTCTTTCACAGCTGATTGAAAACAAAACCGATTTGCAGGTGGAACGCAAGCTCAATATGGGCGGAACCTTTATTAATTTTGAGGCACTCAAAAAGGGCGATATTGACCTTTATACTGAGTATACTGGTACAGGCTTAACTGCACAGTTAAAAATGGGCGTTTTAAGCGACCCTGATGAAACATATAAAATTGTTTCCGAGGAATTTGATAAGCAATTTGACATTAAGTGGTTGGAGCCTATGGGATTTAACAATACCTATGCAATTGCGGTTACACGAGAAGCCGCCGAAGAATACGGGTTGGAAACCTGCTCAGATCTGATCGGTGTATCCCAAAACCTTGTATATGGGGGTGAAAACGAATTTTTCAACCGTGAGGATGGGTTTGAAGGCTTCTGCAAGTTATACGGCATTTCCTTCAAGGGTGATCCGAAAATGATGAATGTATCACTGAAATATCAGGCAATTGGCAATGGTGATATGGATGTCACCGATGCGTTTGCCACTGATGCGGAAATCAAGAAGTATGATTTGCAGGTATTAGAGGATGATTTGAACTTCTTCCCACCCTATTATGCGGCTCCCATCGTTCGTAACGAAACCTTGAAAGCACATCCTGAGCTGGAAGAGGTGCTGAATATGCTCGCAGGACAAATTTCTGACGAGGAAATGACAGAATTGAATTATCAGGTAAATGTGGAGCAGAAAAAAGTAGATGCGGTTGCAACAGAATTCCTGAAAAGCAAAAGCCTATTGGATTAAAAATTCGTTCCTACCTATTTTTTGCAACACATACAAATTTCATTGCATATAACCGCACAAACGCAAATCGTCCGTATTGTAAAGAATTCCTTTGCAATACGGACGATTTTTTGTTTTCAAATATTTTTATGTATTTCGCCATTACCCAAGGGTTACATCAAGCACCATCATCAGTGCAAAGCCAACTGCGGCACCGATTGTGCCAATATTGGAATGCTCCCCGGCTTGGCACTCGGGAATCAATTCCTCAATGACCACATAAATCATTGCCCCTGCGGCAAAGGCAAGAAAATAAGGTAAAATCGGCACCACCTGTTTCGCCAGCAAAATGGTGATGACTGCGCCGATGGGCTCCACAACGCCCGAGGCCACCCCGTATAAAAAAGCTTTTTTCTTGCTCTGCCCTTCATTGCACAAGGGCATGGAAATAATGGCGCCCTCAGGAAAATTCTGTAATGCAATGCCCAACGCCAGTGCAAAGGCAGACATCATGGTTATACTGCCGTTTCCAAGCATTGCCCCTGCAAAGGTCACACCCACCGCCATACCTTCAGGAAAATTATGCAGCGTAACCGCCAGCACAAGCATGGTCGTTTTTGACAATCTGCTTGGCATTCCCTCAGGCTTTTCGCTGCTCATATGCAAATGTGGAATCAGACTATCCAAAAGCAGTAAAAAACCAACCCCCAGCAAAAACCCCAGCAACGCAGGCAGCCATGTAATGCCGCCTTGCGCCTCTGACAAATCAAGAGCCGGAATCAACAGTGACCATACCGATGCCGCAATCATCACCCCTGCGGCAAACCCCAAAAGCAGTTTTTTCAATTGAACATTCATTTCCTCTTTCATCAAAAAAACCATTGCGGAACCCAACGTCGTTCCGAGAAACGGAATCAATAAAATCATACTTTCTTGCATATATGCTTCTCCTTACTTTTCTAATCAGCTTCAAAAAGGCTTTCTTGCAACCAAATAGCAGATTGGAGCTATTTCACTGCCCACCACTGCATATTCCCTCACCAAAAAGCCTTTCTTTTCTACAAAATGCACAAAGCCAATTTGGCTCCACTTATGAAATACCGTAAGGCCAAGCTTCATAAGCAGCCATGCCCGCATGTCAAATGCCGCATGATTTTTCCAAATGAAAGTAGGTGCAAAGAGCAATCCCCCTGCCTTAAGCACACGAAATATTTCCGCTAAAGCCTGATCTGGCCGTGGCATGATGTGTAGCGCATTGGCAATCACCACTGTATCATAGCTGTCATCGTCATAAGGCAAAGCAGTTGCATCCTGTACGCTAAAGCAAACGTTTTTGAATGTGTTTCGTTTTTTTGCTTCCGCTATCATCGCTGGGGAAAAATCGGTTGCGTCCCATTTCTTTACATAATCCGCCAAACGAAAGGTCATCTGCCCGCTTCCGCAAGCCAATTCAAGAACCTTCATGTCTTTGTTCAGGCGTTCTATGATTTTGTCGCTGATATTGTCATATGCCAAACCATTTCTTTTCATGAATACCGCATAAAAGGCGGCAGTCTTTTCCCAAAATTTTTTGTTCTGATCCATATGAAAAACCTCTCCCCTAAGCAAATGAGCTGCAAAGAAATTCATACAAGCTCTTTTTAAAATCCGTCAAAAACTTTATTCTTGAAACAGCTGATACCAACAGGCAACCAAGCCTTTCATCATTGCCTCCAAATGCTTCATTGCCGTTTCTTCCGCCCGTTCGTGGGTTATCATATGCACAAAAAGATTCATTTGCGTATGCGCAAACCAATGCAGCATATAATCCTCTAATGCAGGTGCCCTGTTTTGCAAAGAAATATGATCCGCCATAACACGGTATTTCTTTTCTAGCCTTTCCACAAATTGGTCATCTATTTGTGCAAAGCCTGAGCCTTGCGCTTTTGTCAGCAAAAGCTGAAATTCATCATAGTAATGATAGATACAATGCACTGCCTGTTTTGCGATTTCAAAGTGCTCCAAGTAAGTTTCAACCTCGTCAGCCTGGGCGTTTAATGGATTCCATTCCCTCTCATGGTGCTGATTAATGATTTCGTATAATTCATTCAGCGGCTTTTCCACAAGGCAAGCAAATAAATCCTCTTTGTTTTGAAAGAAAAAATATAAGGCCCCTGTCGTCACCTCAGCATTTTTACATATATTCCGAAGAGATGCCTGCATATATCCCTTTTCCAAAAATTCTTTTTTTGCGCTTAATAAGAGCCGCTCTTTTGTTTCCTTATCATCTTTCAATTTACACCTTCTCCGCACCCAACATAACAATGTTATCTAAATGTTAAAATAATGTTATTCCGTTTTTCTGCCTTTGTCAAGGGACATCTGTAAAAGATAGGTAGAATAAAAAAGCTGTGCTTCTATTTTGGGTGTATCAATAAAAGCATAGCTTTTACAGCCTAAAGACAACCCTTGGGTGTTGCCCACTCACTGCCCAAGATGGGGCAGACGACGAAGCAAAAGTAATAACACAAATTCACTTGCTTTTTGAATGCCTCATACCGCTCTTGCCAAAATAATCTTCTCTTCCTTTTTATTTTTTCCCGCAAGAAAAACCACCAAAAGCAACGAAAGAATATCCGCTGTCGGCTGCGCCAGAATCAACCCGTTCAGTCCCCATATTTTTGTAAAAAGATAGATGAACGGGAGAAAGAAAAACCCCTGCCGTCCAAGGCTTACCAGACTGCCCTCCATGCCTTTCCCAAGACCCATGAATTTTGTGGTGTAAACATATTGAAACCCTGCCGTTAGAAAGGTGAATGCTTGAAACACCAAAGCCTTTGTGCCAATGGTCAAAACCATTGGGTCGTTCTTGTTAAATGCCAGTATCAGTGGAACACGGAACAACAGCATCGCCCCGCAGGAAACCGCACAAAAAATCGTTGTCCAGAGAATCGCCGTCTGCGTTGCACTGCGCACACGGGCATAATTGCCTGCGCCGTAGTTGAACCCCACAAAGGTTTGATAACCCTTTAAGAATCCCATAATTGTCATAAACCCAAGCGTGATGATGCGGCTGACAATGCCCACAGCCGCGATCGCCGCATCACCGTAGGGCAAGGCAAGGTTGTTCATAACGGACAATGCCACACTGCATAAAAGCTGATAAACACAAGTCGGAATGCCGATTTTTGCAATTTCTGTCAGCAGTTTTTTGTTCGGGCTGATATTTTTTACAGAAAAATGAATACTACTCTTTTTCTGAAAAATGTAGAGCAAATAGGCGGAAAACGAAATCAGCCGAGAAATCAATGTGGCAATGGCCGCACCGAAAACACCCATATGAAACGTCGTAATCAGCAGTGGGTCAAGGATAATATTAGACACGCCGCCTAGAAGCATAGAGCGCATGGAATACATGGGCGCACCCTCACCCGTCGCCAAATTACTCATCGTTGCATTAAACACATTCACAACAAGACCAAGGATAAAGGGTATCCCATACTCCCTTGCATAGGGCAGCATCGTTTCCGTGCAGCCTAACAAGCGCAGCAGCGGATTCATTGCCGCAAGCATGATGCCCACAATGACGATTGCGCTGATCACTGCAAGGGCGATTGCCGTGGATGCGCACTCGTCGGCCTTTTGCCGCTGTCCGTCCCCCAAAAGCCTGCTGAGATAACTGCCCGCACCACTGCCAAACAGCAACCCAACCCCCAGCATCACAAGCCCCAGGGGGAAAACCGCCGCTACCGCCGCCTGTTGAGAGGTTCCCAGTGTGCCGACAAAATAAGCGTCAACCAGATTATATAAAGCGGAAACCATCATGCCAATCATTGTCGGAATGCCCAGCTTGAAAAGAGCCTTTGATGTGGATGCCTCCGAAAGCAATTTCAAATTTTTGTTTGTGTCCATATTCATGCCCCCAATTGTTTAGAAATGATACTGTATAGAACCTATACTTTTAACCCAAAAAGAAAAGCTGATCCTCTCAGCCCTTCCTTTCCTTTTTCTCAAGCTTTTCATCCATAATTTTTTCAAACGCAGCAAGAAACTGTATCGTGTAATCCTGATATTCCTGAGGCATTTGGCTCATTATTCTCGCAAATTCGGAGCCGGATTCTTCATGATATTTTTGATGTGCCAGAAAAACAATTCTTCCATTCTCCGTTAGATTTAAGCAAACCTCTGTATCCGAATTGGGGGACACGTGCTTTGAAAGAAACCCCTTATCCACAAGCTTGTATACCATCTGGGATACGGCACCCTTAGTAACCCCTCGAAGCTTGGCAAGCTCGGTAACATTAATGCCATGCCGCTCCCCAACAATGGCAATGGTATGAATTTCCGCCTGCGTTATGGGTGTTTCGGTACCGTAGCACCGTGATCTTTTCTCAAACTGCATATATTTATGCATTACCCGCTCACTTAACCGTGACACCTCACGATAATCATGCATAGCTCCACCTCCTGTTGTTTAGCAACTATACTGTATTATAGATATACACATTTCAATTGTCAAGGGCTCCTTGCAGTGAAATCGTTGAATATCTCAGCCTGCTGCCTTTGCAGGCTGTACAAAAACCGAAAAAGGTATGGTACGCCTGCTTTGTAACCCGTTCACTTCCACTTTGTATTATTATTGATTCATTTCTCCCAAAATATCGAATCAATTTTAACTCATACGGCCTGCCGCAAAGAACTTTCGAGTTGTTTTTGCTTCAATCCCTTTGCTGTTAAAGTTCTTATTATTTTGACTTTTACACGCAGTTTTAGTAAATATGTACCATCAATCTTCTTTTTTGCAACAGCAAAGTCCGTTTTTTTGTACAAAATTTACGCACAGCTTTGAAATATTTTGGCACACTTCTTGCTGATATAATCGTTGTGCACAAAAAAATACTTTATCAAAGTGATTAAGAAAGGAGTCATAAAATGAAACCACTAGAGGGAATTAAGGTTGTAGACTTTACACAAGCCCATGCAGGCAGCTTGGCAACCATGCTGCTCGCTGACTTCGGTGCGGAGGTCATAAAAATTGAACGTGCCGGAGTAGGTGATATGGCAAGATACTGGGTGCCTATGAAAGGCGACGATAGCGCTTACTATACTTACTTAAACCGTGGCAAAAAAAGCATCGGGCTGAATGCTTCCACCGATGAGGGCAGAGAAATTATTTTTAAATTAATAGAGGATGCTGATGTCCTTTGCGAAAACTTTAAGTATGGCAGTATGGAAAGAATGGGTTTAAGCTATGAGGAAATCAAAAAAATAAACCCTAATATTATTTTTGCCTCCCTAAACGGGTTCGGCCAGACAGGCCCCATGAAAAATGTAATCGGTCTGGATTTGCAAATGCAGGCAATGAGCGGTTTTATGGACAGAACAGGCTTCCCTGACGGCCCTCCCACAAAAGCAGGCCCTGCCATGGGCGATCAGCTGAGCGGTACTTATATGGCAACAGCCATTATGTTAGCTTTGATCAGCAAAAAGAAAACAGGTGAAGGTCAAAGAATTGATATTGCTATCTTAGACAGCTTGTTCTCTATTTTAGAAGCGGCACCAATGACCTATTGCTTAAAGGGCGAAGTACCTTTGCGTGTTGGCAACTCCTACCCTTCCATTTCTCCTTATGATACCTTGAAAGCCAACGATGGTTATGTTTCCGTAGGCATTTCCACCGATCGTCAATGGGAAAAATTCTGTGATGCTTTGGGCATGGATGACTTAAAAGCAGATGAACGCTATAAAACAAATGAATCCAGAGGGGATTATTACGAAACAGGCTTAAAGGATGCGCTTGAAGCAGTAACTTCAAAAATATCCAAGTTTGAAATCGAAAGAATCTTGAGAGAAGCAAGATTGGCTTGCGGCGCTGTATACACTGTTTCCGAAGCCATGGAAAGTGATCAAATCAAGGCCCGTAATATGTTGGTAACTGTTGAGGATAAGGCTTTAGGAGAAGTTACCATTCCCGGTACAGCAATTAAAATGTCCGAAACTCCCGGCGGTTTCAATGAAGGTGCTCCTTTGTTGGGTGAACATACACAACATTACCTGAAGGAGTTAGGCTACACCGATGCGCAGTTAAAAACATTGGTTGAAAATAAGATCATTGAAATGGCATAATAGAGAGGAGAGGAACAACATGAAAGTATTGGAAGGTGTAACCGTAATTGACTTTACACAGGCATACAGCGGTCCATTCTGTACGATGCAGTTAGCCGATTTTGGCGCAAGGGTCATTAAAATCGAAAGAAGAGGTCTTGGCGATCAGTCCAGAGAATGGACACCCTTCAAAGATGGACAGAGCGGCTACTATGCAGCAATTAACAGAAATAAAGAAGGTGTATCCCTTGACATTAATACCGAAGAGGGAAAAGAAATCATTAAGCGCATGGTAAAGGATGCCGATATCGTTGTCGAAAACTTCAAGGTAGGCACCTTGGATAAAATGGGTCTTGGCTACGAAGAATTAAAAAAAGTAAACCCTGAAATTATTTTTGCCTCCATTTCCGGTTTTGGGCAAAATGGACCGTTAAAAGATTTGGCGGCTTATGACAACGTCGTTCAGGCTATGAGCGGTCTTATGGAAATGACAGGCTTCCCTGATGACGTTCCCACCAAAGTTGGCCCTGCCATCGGTGACAACTTTACTGGCTTAAATATGTGTTTTGCAATTCTCATGGCTTATTTCAATAAATTAAATACAGGAAAAGGTCAAAGGTTAGATGTTGCGATGATGGATGCGATTTTTGGTATTTTGGAAAGCCCTATCCTCTTCAAAACATTATTAAACGAGGACTCAAGCCGTGTTGGCAACAGCGACGTAACCTTGGTTCCTTATGATGTATATCCATGTAAGGATGGATATTTTTCCGCAGGCTTACCTGGCGAAGCCGGATGGGACAGATTCTGTGCCGCCATTGAAATGCCCGAGTTAATTGAAGATCCAAGGCTTATTACTAACGACTTGCGCTGTCAGCATTACGCTGTTGTAACGCCTATTATTACTGAATTTTTCTTAAAGAAAACAAAGGCGGAATTGGCTGAAATTTTTACTTCCTATAAAATTCCAAATGCCCCCGTTTCTACCATTCCCGAACTGATACACCATCCTCAAATTGCCGCAAGAGAAATGCTTGTTGAAATGGTTGATCCGGGTGTTGGCAAGTATCTTGCAATCAACAACCCTATGAAATTAGATAAAACCCCTGCCGTAATGGCTTTTGGTGCTCCTCTTTTAGGGCAGGATACCGAAAAAGTATTAAAGGCTTTTGGCTATACAGATGAACAAATCAAAGCATTCGCTGAAAAAGAAGTAATCTAATCGGTTTGTTATGGGTTGCTTAGGTAAATTTTTACCTAAGCTGCCCAATTTGAGAGGAGGCTAATTATGAGTAATCCGAATAATAAAGGAAAGCTTTCGGAAAAATATGAAATAGGCTTAATGGTAGTCAGTGTTGCAATTATTGTCGCTGTCGTTGTCGGCTTAACAGCTTTCCCTGAACAAGGTGTCGCTGTTGCTAACTCTATCATGAAGCTGATTACAAAAACGTTCGGTTCAGCCATTCAGGTATTTTCTTTAGCAATTATTATTTTCTTGGTAGGGCTGTGTTTTACAAAGTATGGGGATATTCGTTTTGGCAATAAAAAGCCAAAATACTCAACCATAAGCTGGGTTGCCATGATGTTCTTCTGCGGCAACGGCGCAGGCACCGTTTATTGGGCGTTCTTGGAGTGGGGCTATTATTACAATGCACCCCCTTTACTCAATGGTGTACCTGTAAGTGATGCAATGGCTTATGAATTATCAACGGCGTACAATTTCTTCCATTGGGGCCCTACCGCTTGGGCATTGCTGTGTATTTTCACATTGCCTTTTGCTTACCATTACTATATTAAAAAAGATGAAGAGCTTAAGTTCAGCGCATTGTGCAAATATAGCGTAGGCGAAAAAAGGGCAAAGGGCCTATTTGGCAAGGTAATTGACTTTTTGTTTATTTTCGCAGCAGTAGGTTCGATCAGTATCACAGCAGGCACCTCAGCTTCGACCATTGCGGCAGGTATTGCAGATTTAATGGGCATTCCTTATTCCTTCGCATTATCCGTAATTGTTTTGCTTGGTGTTGCAGTTCTTTACTCTATTTCTTCCATGATTGGTATTGAAAAGGGTATGAGAAAAATTAGCGATTTCAACGTATATTTCTGTTTGATATTGCTGTTATTTATCCTTATCGTAGGCCCAACAGGCAAAATGATTAATTCCATTATTAATGCGGTTGGCTTAATGGGTTCTGAATATATCCGTATGAGTCTTTGGACAGATCCTATTGCGCAAACCGGCTTCCCGCAGGACTGGACAGCATTCTATTGGATTTACTGGTTTGTATTCGGACCATTTACCGGTCTGTTTGTAGCAAAAATTTCCGAAGGCAGAAAAATGAAGGAAATTATCATGAATATGTTAGTCAGCGGCTCTGCAGGTCTGTTCCTTTTCTTCGGTATCGTAGGTACATATCAGCAGCAAATGCGGCTGGAAGGTGTTTTAGATATTCCCGGTATGTTGGCTAGCGGTCGTGGCGCAGAAATTGCAACCGCAACCATTAATACATTACCTTTCCCCAAAATTGTAATGATTTTGTATTTGATTGTTATCATTCTTTTCCTTGCAACAACGCTTGATGCTTGCTCCTTTACATTATCCTCAACAGTTTCCAAAAAACTGAAGGGTGATGAAGAACCCAATAAGCTTTTGAAGTTTGCATGGTGCATTATTCTGGTTGGTATCCCAATTGGCGTATCTTATATCGGCACAGACATCAATACCATTAAATCTATTGTATTAACAACAGGATTGCCTCTTGTGGTCATTCTATTTGTGGTTTACTATGGATTTATGCGAGAAATGTTTAAAGATTTTGGGAAGAAATCAAAAGAACAAATTATCGAAGAAAGCAGAATTGAGGAAACGGAAGCATAATTTTGTTTTTTCTATTGGTAAAGGTTGGGGGTTCAGAGAGGAGATTCTAAATTGATTCTGGAAAATTCTTTACGTTTCAAGGAATTTATTGCATTAATTGACAATGTATATGATGAAATATTTATTTGGGACAATGAAAGAAGAGTTGTATATGCAAATAAGGCGTGCTACAGGCATTATGGTCTTATGCCCAATGATATCATCGGAAAAACATTAGACGAATTAAGCAGCAGAGAACGTCTTTGGTGGCCCTCCTGTGTCCCTGCCACTATGGAAACAAAGGAGCCTTATATACAAAAGCAAAGAACCTTCCTCGGTGTGAATATTGTTACCATTTCTGTGCCTATTTTTGATGAGTATAACAATGTGAAATATGTTGTACAAAGCGTTCGGGATGATAACGAGGCACTCTTAAAATCCTTGTCCGTACTCATGGGCATTGAGGCAGAAGAAAAGATAGAAAGTGCAGAAATTATTGCTCAAAGTCCTGTTATGAAAGAAACGGTCAAATTTATTGATAAAATTGCAAAAACAAAAGCGCATGTTCTTATTTTGGGGGAAACGGGAACTGGCAAAAGCCTTTTTGCAAAATATATCCATGAAAAAAGCGAAAGAAAAAAGAAGCCCTTCATTAACATCAATATTGCCAGCCTTAGTCCAACAGTGATCGAGTCGGAGCTGTTTGGCTACAAAAAGGGAGCCTTCACCGGGGCAAATAAGGAAGGCAAAACAGGTATTTTTGAACTGGCGACAGGCGGCACCCTATTTTTGGATGAAATCGGGGATCTGCCCTATGATTTACAGGCGAAATTTCTGCACGTACTGCAAGAAGAAGAGGTTCTCCCCGTGGGAGGAACAAAACCTATAAAATTAGATCTTCGTATCATTTGTGCAACAAATTGTGATTTGGAAAAAATGATTGAGGCGGGCCGCTTCCGTGAGGATTTATTTCATAGGTTAAATACCTTTGATGTCATCATCCCGCCGTTAAGAAAGAGAAAGGAAGACATTAGAGCATTAACTGCCCATTATTTGAATATAAATAACAAAAAATATGGTAAAAGCGTCTTTTTATCAGACTCTGTTATAGAGGTTTTTCAAAAATATAAGTGGTCGGGAAATGTGCGAGAGCTTTCCAATGTAATTGAGCGAGGCGTCATTATGGCGGATGGAGATAGTATAGAAGTTACAAACCTTCCGGAAAGCTTCTTTAGTATCGGTAATGTCGTGAAGCTTGATCAGGAAGACTGCCTAATGGTTCCTTTTGACCTCGCTATGGAGGAGTATGAAAAAAAACTGGTTACAACCGCATTTAAAAAATATAAGAGCAGCAGAAAAGTTGCTGCCGCACTAAAAATCAGTCAGTCAAAAGCAAATAGACTGATTCGCAAATATATTGAAGAAGAATAAATACGCTTGGCAAATTCAAAACAAATTAAGAAACGGCAGCTTTGGAATGACATCCAAGCCGCCGTTTTTTTGCCTGTCAGGATCACTTTGATCGCCATGCCTCATTTTCCACCCTCGCATGACAGCGCAAACAGTTAAAAAAGGCACATTACTCCCTGATTCTTCCCACAATCACACACACCAGCGGTCCAGCTATAAGCAACTGCCATGCCATTGCCATCGAAAAATTGGTTTCAACGGTTTGCAGCCCATGAACAGAAAGCGGCAGCGGAATGCTTGATTGGAGCATGAGTGTCACCACAAGGCTCATCATCGTGCACATGATTCATACCGTACAAATTTATACAGTCAGGATTGTGCCAATCGGTTTCCCTTTTTGTGGATTCACAATGGAAATCGCAAGTTTTCGGACAATTCTTCCGCCAATGAATTCTTGTAGAAGCATCGCAATGCCCGTGATTAGAAGCATCGCTAAAATCGGAACCATCAAAATGTTTGCTGGTGTCGGTTTACGATAAAACTTGTTGTACACCTCCATTCCCCACACCATCACAGGTGCCATTAGAATGCGAAAAACTCGTTTTTGCACCTTTGTTTAGGCATTTTCCCCTCCCAATTTTTTTCATTCATAAAACAAAAAAGCGTATAAGCCCATCTGGACTTACACGCTTTGCGTTTCTCGACTTTATAATGATATTTCTTTTTCAATGATTTTTCAATATTTTTTTCCGTAAAGCAAAACACGCTTCGGCGCTTTCCCCCTTCAAAAATTCCAACTTCATCTGTGTACTGCAAATGCTTTTCGTGCAATTCTTTTATACAAATTCCAAGTTTCTTTTCTGTATTTTCTCCCAGTACTGCGCTCTATCCTCTGATGTGGCGTTAACCCCCGCCCCATCTCCATTCCCCTATTCCGCTCTGTTGTTCTATGTCGCATTATTTGCAGTTCGCTTTTCATAGCAATGGTCAAATACCCTTAAAAACTCCTGTATTTCTTCCTCTGTAGTCAAATGGCTTAAGCTGATGCGCCAAGAGGATAAAGCGTTCTTCCGATCCTGACTAAGCGCAAATACAGCTTGGGATAGCTGCCCTTCGGCAGAACAGGCAGATTTAACCGACACACAAATACCGTTTTCATCCAACTCCCTTTGAAACACAGTGCCCTTAACCCCTTGCACGCTTAGATTTAAAATATGGGGAACCGCATTTTGCGGACTGTTCATCCGAACGCGCGGATAGGCCTCTAATTCCCTACGCAATTTCCGATTCAAACCCTTTACCACTTCATAACGATTGTTTTGCTCTCTCAATGCCATCTCAAGGGCAGTTTCCGTCGCCGCCGCAAGGGCTAACGCAGGTGTGCCGCTGCGGTAGATGGTCGTGCTGGTTCCTCCGTGAATCAAAGGCTCAATGAACAAATTTTTCCGTTTTAATAATACACCGCAACCGTTTAACCCATAAATTTTATGCCCAGTGAAGCAGAGCGTATCTATACCTTGAAAGGAAATCCCCGTCTTGCCCACCGCTTGGGTAGCATCCACATGAAGGCGGCATTTTGGATATGCCTTCAACATCTCGCTGATTTGCGCAACCGGCTGAATCCCCCCCAATTCGCTGTCAACACTGCAAATAGCTACTAAAATAGTATCTTTTCGCATTAATGCTTTTAAATCCTCCAAATTTACAGTGCCATCTCTCTCAATTCCAACCAAATCAATCTCATACCCTTGTTGTTGCAGTGAAGAAAGGCAGCCGCTGACAGAGGAATGCTCCAACGGTGTGGAAATAATATGCCGCCCAACCTGACGAGCGGAATGGGCAATTCCCTTAATGGCTAAATTATTCGCCTCACTCGCCCCCGAGGTATAAATGATTTCCGCTGGATTGACGCCCAATAATTGCGCAATGCTGTCCGTCACCTTCGCCATTTCTGCCTGCGCCGCCCTTCCTGCCTGATGAGATGAATTTGGATTCCCCATAAAATTTTTCTCAATCTGTAAAAACCGCTCCAACACCTCCGCCGCAACGGGTGTGTTGGCTGAATAATCTAAATATATCATAGGCTTCCTCCAAAATGTGTATATTGCCCAACTGTATTTTTGTTGCGATACGCCCTGATTAAGATTTGTCAGATATGCCTTGTCATCCTCAGTCAAATCAAAAATGCTCTATTCGAAAAGGGCAGTTACAATGGTGCCTCCCCCCACAACCACATCACCGTCATATAACACCAAGGCTTGCCCCGCTGTAATTGCCCGCTGTGGCGCATCAAACTCCACCCGAACCCTTCCATCGTCCAAGGGATAAACCGTTGCCCATTGCTCTGTTTGACGGTAGCGTGTTTTCCCCTGCACCCTGATAGGTTTATCCAAGCTTTCAAAGGAAATCCAATTCATATCCTCCGCAAGTAAGGCTTTGGAATAGAGTGCCGCCTCCGCCCCTACGGTAACAGTATTGTGCTCCATGGATTTTCCGCAGACATAAACAGGCACGCCCATTGCCAGTCCCAAGCCTTTTCGCTGTCCCAAGGTATAGCGCACTGCCCCTGTGTGCCGCCCAACGATGTTCCCCTTTTGATCCAAAAAATCTCCGCAGGGATACTGCCTGCCTGTGTATTCCTCCATAAACTTGGTATAATCTCCATCGGGCACAAAACAAATATCCTGACTGTCGTGCTTTCGGGCATTGGTAAAATGCAGTTGGTCAGCCACCTGCCTTACCTGCTTTTTCTGCAAATCACCTAAGGGAAACAAGGTATGGGCAAGCTGCTTTTGCGTCATTGTATATAGCGCATAGCTCTGATCCTTGCTGTCATCACGTGCTTTTTTCAGTAAATAACGCCCCAAGCCTTCGTCCCATTCGATTCTGGCATAATGTCCCGTTACAACATAGTGCAATTTTTTTTCATGGGCAAATTGCAGCAGTTTATCAAACTTCATATAGCGGTTGCAGTCGATGCAGGGATTGGGTGTACCGCCCCCTTCATAAATACGGATAAACTTTTCGATAATCTGTTGGCGAAAATCCAAGGTAAAATCCAAAACCGCATAAGGCATATCCAGCTGAAATGCTACCTCACTGGCATCCTCAATATCCCTCTGAGAACAACAAGTATGAAAGCCACAGCGTCCAAGGTCCTCATTGCGGTATAAGCGCATGGTCGTTCCCTCACAGCGGTAGCCATTTTTCAGCATGAAATACGCAGCGAGGGAGCTGTCCACACCGCCGCTCATCGCAATCAAAGCACTCTTATGTTCTAACATTTCTAATCAACACCTTCTTTTTTTCATTCTGCAAAACGCAAATATGGTCAACTGCCATCAATCATAGCATTTGACAGCAACCGACCTTTTTTTGTTATGTTCAGACATATAAGGCAATACCCCATCAGCTGAGAATTGTGCGATGTTGCCATGATTCTTTCGTTCCTAAATCAATCTGTAAACATCGGTGTGGAAAGATAACGTTCGCCAGTATCAGGCAGCAATGCTACAATGTTTTTACCCTTATTTTGAGGGCGTTTCGCCAGTTGAATGGCGGCCCATACAGCGGCACCTGAGGAAATACCCACCAAAACACCCTCCAAACGGCCAATTTGCTTTCCTGTTGCAAAAGCATCTTCATTTTCAACAGGAATAATTTCATCATAAATTGCCGTATCCAGTACATCAGGCACAAAGCCTGCGCCAATGCCTTGAATTTTGTGCGTTCCGGCGGTTCCCTTGCTAAGCACAGGGGACGCCGCCGGTTCCACCGCAACCACCTGAATATCGGGATTTTGGGACTTCAAATAGGCACCTACGCCTGTAACAGTTCCCCCAGTCCCCACACCTGCAACAAAAATATCCACCGCACCGTCCGTATCCTCCCAAATTTCCGGCCCTGTCGTAGCCTTATGAATTGCAGGGTTCGCTGGATTTACAAACTGCCCCGGAACAAAGCTGTTGGGAATTTCCTGCGCCAGCTCCTTCGCCTTTGCAATTGCCCCTTTCATGCCCTTTGCACCATCCGTTAAAACCAGCTCCGCACCATATGCCTTCATCAGCTGACGACGTTCTACGCTCATGGTTTCTGGCATAACAATGATAATCCGATAGCCCTTTGCCGCAGCCATTGCCGCCAATCCAATGCCTGTATTGCCAGAAGTGGGCTCAATAATAACAGAATCGGGGGTTAAAGCACCCTTTTCCTCGGCATCATCAAGCATAGCTTTTGCAATACGGTCTTTCACACTGCCTGCGGGATTGTAGTATTCCAATTTTGCAAGAATTTTTCCCTCAAGCCCATATTCCTTTTCAATATGGGTAAGCTCTAATAACGGTGTTTTCCCAACCAATTGCTCTGCTGATGTGTAAATTTTACTCATAATAAATTCCTCCATTCATTTTTTCGGTTTGCTATGATGTCAACGATTCTTCTCTCTTTTCAACATTGAACTTCTCTTATTATAAATACCAATTTCATTAGTAGGTTTATAGGTATGATAACCTCCCTCTCGCTTTCTGTCAATAGAAAATGTACTTTTCTGATAAAGAAATTGTTTGCTTTCCTATTTACCCTATTGTATACTAGGTTTATATATGGAGGGATTTATGATGATGATTTCCACGAAAGGAAGATATGCGTTACGTGTCATGATTGACTTGGCTGAGCATCCGGGAGATTCTGTTCCTTTGAAGGAAATTGCCCAACGTCAGGACATTTCCGAAAAATATCTTGAAATTATTTTAAAATCTTTGGTACGTGAAAAATTTTTGATTGGTCAAAGAGGAAAAGGCGGCGGCTACCGCTTAAGCAAAGCACCAGATGCCTATACCGTAGGCAGCATTTTGCGTCTGACGGAAGGGAGCCTTGCGCCGGTTGCCTGTCTGGATCAAAAAGCGGAGCAATGCCCTCGTTTAACCAGCTGCCGCACTTTTTCCATGTGGCATGGCTTGGACAAGCTGATTCAAGAATATTTGGATGGGATCACCATTGCAGATTTAATGGCGGCATATCAAGCCGGGGACGACTATATTATTTAAGGCAACACTGCATAAAAAAAAGACATTGTTCCCGATTTAAAATGGACCCTATAAGATGGACAGTTAAAAAATAACTGCTTCTTTTATGGGGTCTATTTTTGCGCTATAATTGTCCATAGATTAGGAGGAAA
>RZZU01000014.1 GCA_009929735.1 Clostridia bacterium
TAATTTCCTCCTAATCTATGGACAATTATAGCGCAAAAATAGACCCCATAAAAGAAGCAGTTATTTTTTAACTGTCCATCTTATAGGGTCCATTTTATTTTACACCATGGTCTTTTTTTTATTGCCCCAATACAATACCCGCAAGTCCATATCATAAATCTAAAGGCTTTTATGCGCACCCTTCTATTCATGCACACTTCTGAATTGTAGTTAACACAGCTATCACCACTTCTACTTTCATTTCGCACAATAGAAATCTTGCGTCACATTTCCACTCCTGCCTCTAAGTTTGCACAATCTTATGATAAAAAGCAACTTAATTTTCCTTTTATTTTGCAAATTCATGTGCTGTTTCAAAAAAAAAATCCTGAAATTCATCATCACTTTTAAAAATTTGGGAGCTTTATTTTTACTAGTTTAGGAAGCCTGTTTTTGGAGAAAAAAAACAAAAAAAATGTAGCTTTTTTCAGCGGAAGCACCATTGCGTGTATTTTTGACAAGCATATCTGCAAATACAAAAAAATATGATGCTCCACAAGTCATTTTTGCAGAATTTAAAACAGTACTCTTAGTGGACACTTTTTTCTTTGATAAACGTAAAGAGGAAGAAATGCAAAAAAAATAAATATTGACTATACCTTAACTAGATGCATTATATTTAAACTAGGTTATATAATATAAACAAAAAAAATGTCATTTAATCGAATAATTTATTTATGTTTATCGTTTTTTGCAAGTATATCATATGTCCGCGGAGGAATACTTGTAAATTTCTATAAAGTCAATCCTGCACACAGGATTGTTTGACGAATGTGGTCGGAATAACAAATCAGATTACCTTCGACTCATTTTCTATAAGGTTTTAAGTATTTGCAAGGCTCTCACCATGATGATGTCGGGGATTCTCTCAACATTCATCGAAAAGCAATAATATATTATGTTTTTATGAACAGAATGAATTTATTGAATCTAAGGAGGTTAGGCTTATGTCGAAAAACCAGCAACAAGAAGGTGCATTTAAGAAGGATTTACGTAAGATTGACATTTGGTCATTAGCATTAGGGGCAATTATCGGCTGGGGCTGTTTCGTTATGCCAGGAACATCCTTTCTGCCAAAGGCAGGCCCGATTGGTTCTATTTTAGGATTAATGCTTGGCGCAGTAATTATGTGTATTATTTGTATCAGTTATGGATATATGATTCGAAAATTCCCTCTCTCAGGCGGCGAATTCGTTTACGCTGACGCTGCTTTTGGTAAAAAACACGCTTTTATCTGTGGATGGTTCATCGTTTTGGCATATTGGTCGCTGATTCCTTTGAACTCTACCGCATTGGCAATGATTTCCCGTTATATTTTACCGGGTTCCCCTTTGCAGATTGGTTATTTATACACCATTGCAGGCTGGGATGTATATCTTGGGGAAATTGCTTTAGCTTATGCCTTTATTATTGGTTTGGGTATTGTAAATATGCGTGGTGTCAAGAGTGCCGGCTGGTTCCAAACTTTAGTAGCAGTTGCATTGTTTGGTGCAGTAATGTTTGCTTTAATCGCAGTGTTGTTGACAAAACCTGATTTTAACAATTTAAAGCCTTTCTTTTTGGAAGGGCAACCAAAGTTTTCGTCTATTCTGGCAGTACTCGCCTTTGCGCCATATTGTTTCGTAGGCTTTGACTGTATTCCACAGGCTGCCGAAGAATATAGCTTTTCCCATAAGGCAGCGTTGGGCTTAATGGTTGGTGCAATTTTGGTTGGTGGCATTATTTATGCATCAGTTGTCTTTATTACATCAGTTGTAAATCCTTGGGCACCTATGTTGGCTTCAAACCCTGACTGGGCAACTGGCGAAATGGTTATGAAATCGATTGGTTATATTGGTGTTTTCTTAATCGGTATTGCAATGCTTTGTGCAGTTGTTTCCGGTATGAACGGTTTCTATATTGCCTCCAGCCGTCTGCTGTACTCCATGGCTTACGCTGACGCATTACCTCAAAAATTTGCACATTTGACACCACAAGGCACACCTAAGAACAGTATCCTCTTCATGATGCTTCTGGCCTTGATTGCACCTTGGTTTGGCCGTCAGGTATTAGCTTGGATTGTTGACATGACTTGTGTTGGCGCAGCTATGGGCTTTACATATACCTGTTCATCTGCAGCAAAGATTGCAAAAAGAGATGGCGATAAAGGTCAAATGTGGATTAGCATCTTAGGTATTGCAGTATCCTGTATCTTCTTAATTATTACTTTCATCCCAGGTATGCCAGGTTTCTTATCCAAACCTTCTTTTATTATCTTAGGCATCTGGTCAGTTATTGGGATTGTTTTCTACATGTCAATTAAGAACCGCTATATTAAAGGCAGATGGGAAGGTATTTCTGTAGAACAGATCCTATATACAAAGATGAAGGAAGACGGAAAAATCTAACTTCCCCATTTCACTTAAAATGTGTACATTTAATCTCTAATCCCTCATGAATGCCATCCTCTTTAGGATGGCATTTTCATTTTGTAAAACAACCATAAAAAATATTCCTTTCGGACAAAACACATATAAAAAGACACATGAATATTCATGTGCCCTTTTTGTATATGTTAACTTTTATTATTCTGCCTCGCCGGTCTGAGAATTCTTTTTCGTGCTTTCTTTGGTTTCTTCAATAATGCTATTCATCATTTCCTTATCCAGTGCACTTACAACATATCCATAAACCGCCCCATTCTCATCAATCATAAAGGTTGTGGGGAATGCACTGATACCATATTGCTGGAAAACTTCCTGGCTTTCATCCATGACCACGGGGAACGTGTAACTGTTTTCTTCCAAAAATGCAGTGATTTCTTCTTCACTCTTTTCATTGCCAAGATTGGGGGCTGCCACACCAAGAATAATAACATCCTCCTGATTGCCACCATACTCTTCATAAATTTCCTGAATACGGGGCATTTCTCCACGGCAAGGCGGGCACCATGTTGCCCAAAAATTGAGGAAAACCGTTTTCCCTTTATATTCTGAAAGCGTATGAATGTTGCCAAATTGATCCTTTAATTCAAAATCAGGAGCCAAAATAATTGCAGGTTCTTCAGCAGCAGGCTCTGTAGTCGTATCAGGAGAACTATTTTCTTCAACTACAGTTGTATCTGCATTACCAGATAAATAACTTGTAAAGCCATTCATGTATCCGGTAAAAGTCATGACACCCATTACAATCATCAGCAATGCACCTATTTTCACGCTATAGCGCACCATAGACTGATGCTGTTTGAAAAAGCTTAATATGCTGCGGGTAAAAAGCCCTGCCGCCAAAAAAGGTAAAATAAACCCGACGGTAAACACCCCAATGAGGGCAAACCCCGCCCCTGAAGAGCCAGATGCTGCCATTAGCAAAACACTGCCTAACACAGGGCCTACACATGGAGTCCATGCAAAGCTGAAGGTAAAGCCTAGCAGCAAAGCAGGCAAGGGGCCCATTGACCATCGATCCAGGCGTAAAGGAATTCTATGTTCTTTTTCAAAGGCTTCTGAGCGGCCAAAAAAACCAAATTGATATAGCCCGAAGAAAAACATGATGATACCACTTATTTTTGCAAATAGAATACGGTTTTTGCTGAAAAACTGCCCCAGAGAAGTAACTCCAAGCCCTAGTGCAAAAAAGGCAAAGCTAACCCCCAAAGCAAAGAAAATCGTATTTACCACAACTTGCTTTCGGGGGTACTCTATCGTTCCATCCGCTGCAACCGATTTTGCACCACCGGCTAAATAGCTGATATAAAGCGGGACCAGGGGCAAAATGCAGGGGGAGAAAAAACTAATCAACCCTTGGAGAAATACAGTAAGAACAGGAATGCTTGTTTCTGCCATAAAACCCATAAGACAGCTCCTTTCATAGGAATATACTGGTCTTTAATATACTTTGAAAGGAATTGATTGTAAAGTGATTTAATCACTATTTCATACTACAAAGATTGGATATACAAAACAACGGGCTACCTCGATTTAAAATAAAAGAGAGGCATCCGCAAAAAATACGGATACCTCTAAAATATTAAATAACGAAAGCAGCCACGGCTATTCGCAGCACACGGTGCTTACAAAACGTTCCTTATACTCTGGCAACGCCTAAAGTTACAGTTTCGCCGTTGATATTCCATTCCTTGGAAAGCTCGCCGCCTTCGCCCAAAACAACCTCTTCTGCCAAAACGTCAGCAGAAATATCGTTGTTCTTTAAGGTTTCAGCAATTTTTGCATTGCCGGTATGGAATACACGAATACGGTCGGTAACATTAAAGTCTGCCTCTTTACGCATTGTCTGAATCTTGCTTACGATTTCACGAACAAAGCCTTCCTCCAGCAATTCGGGTGTTAAGTTTGTATCCAAAACAACCGTCAGGTTATGATCACCGCTAGCAACAAAACCGTCTTTTTCGGAGGTATCTACCAAAACATCATCCATTTCCAACACAACTTCTTCACCTTCAATGGTAAGGGACGCTTTCCCCTCCCCACGCAATGTTGCCATAAAGGCTGCGCCATCCACTTCTTTCAAAGCGGATCCGATTGCAGGCACCAGCTTACCATATTTTTTACCCAAGGTTCTCAGCTGAGGCTTGAAGGTGTAGGCTGTGAATTCTTCCACGGTATCCGTAAAGGTCAATGCTTTTACATTCAGCTCTTCTGTGATAATATTGCGGTAAAGCTCAGGCAATTCCTTTTCGGCCTTCACATACATCATTGCCAAAGGCTGACGGTTTTTCATGTTTGCCGCATTTCTTGCCGCACGGCCTTCCACAACAACCTTTAATACGAAGTCCATGTTTGCTTCCAATTCAGCGTCAACCCATTCTGCGTGGTATTCGGGCCAATCGCAAAGGTGAATACTTTCAGGAGCGGCAGGGTTCGCTTTCTTTACAAGGTTGCTATAAATTTCCTCGGTAATAAAAGGTGTGAATGGTGCAGCAAGTCTGCACATGGTTTCCAAAACAGTGTACAAAGTCATGTAAGCATTGATTTTATCCTGCTCCATGCCTTCCGCCCAGAAACGTTCACGGCTTCTTCTTACATACCAGTTGGAAAGGTCATCGACAAATTCCGCCATGGCTCTTGCAGGCTCAGTCAGCTTATAGCCTTCCAAGCATTCGTCTACATATTTATTCAAGGTTTGCAGCTTAGACAAAATCCACTGATCCATAGGAGGAAGCTTGTCATACTCCAGCTGATACTGGGTAGGGTTAAACGAGTCAATATTTGCATAGAGAATATAGAAAGCATAGGTATTCCAAAGCGTACCCATGAATTTTCTCTGCATTTCGCTTACCGCTTCATCATAATAGCGGCTAGGCAACCAAGGTGCACTGTTTGCAAAGAAATACCAACGAACAGCATCGGCACCCTGCTTATTTAAAGCTTCCCAAGGATTTACAACGTTACCCTTGTGCTTGCTCATTTTCTGACCGTTCTTATCCTGAACGTGACCAAGCACGATGCAATTTTTAAATGGTGCGCAGTCAAAAAGCAGTGTGCTTACTGCCAGCAAGGTATAGAACCAGCCACGGGTTTGGTCAACCGCCTCACTGATGAAGTCAGCAGGGAAATTTTCATCAAAGATTTCTTTATTTTCAAATGGATAGTGCCACTGAGCAAAGGGCATTGCACCACTATCGAACCAACAGTCGATTACTTCGGAAACACGGGTCATCGGTTTGCCGCATTCAGGGCAGGTGATGTGTACCGCATCAATAAAGGGCTTATGCAGCTCGATATTTTCGGGGCAATCGGGGGACATTTCCTTCAATTCAGCAATACTGCCAATGGTATGTCTATGACCGCATTCGCATTCCCAGATTGGCAGCGGCGTACCCCAGTAACGTTCACGGGACAGGCCCCAATCGATTACGTTTTCGAGGAAGTTGCCAAAACGGCCTTCCTTGATATTATCAGGATACCAGTTGATGGTACGGTTATTTGCCACCAATTGATCCTTTAACGCTGTCATTTTGATAAACCATGTGCTTCTTGCATAATAAATCAGCGGTGTATCACATCTCCAGCAGAAAGGATAGTTATGTTCAAACGGAATTGCCGCAAACAGAGAACCATCTGTCCCCATTAGTTCAATTACCTTTGCATCCGCATCCTTAACAAACAAGCCTGCCAAAGGACCTGTTTCAGCTGTCATAAGTCCCTGACTGTCAACATACTGACGGAAAGGTACATTATATTTCTGACAAACACGTGCATCATCCTCACCGAAGGCACCTGCGGAGTGAACAACGCCGGTACCATCTGATAAAGTAACATAAGGATCGCAGGTTACAATAAACGCCTTGGGATCATTTTCCAAGAAACTGAACAAAGGCTCATAACGCATATATTCCAAATCCTTGCCCTTCATTGTATCCAGAACTTCATAGCTGCCTTCGCCTAAAACGGTGTCTAACAAAGCTTCTGCCAAAATGGCAACGTAATCCTGATATTTTACTCTTGCATAAGTTTCCTTCGCATTCACGGTCAATGCCACGTTAGAGGGCAATGTCCAAGGGGTTGTTGTCCAAGCCAAGAAGTATTCGTTTTCCTTGCCTTCCACCTTGAATTTCGCAATGACAGACATTTCCTTTACGTCTTTATAGCCCTGTGCAACCTCGTGGGAAGAAAGAGCCGTTCCGCAACGGGGGCAGTAAGGAACAACCTTATGACCTTTGTAAAGGAGGTCTTTGTCCCAGATTTGCTTTAACGCCCACCATTCGGATTCGATATAATCGTTATGGTATGTTACATAAGGGTGATCCATGTCTGCCCAGAAGCCTACACGGTCACTCATGGAACGCCATTCTTTTTCGTATGTCCAAACACTTTCCTTACATTTGCCGATGAAAGGTTCCACACCGTATTGCTCGATTTGGGGCTTGCCATCCAGTCCCAATGCCTTTTCTACTTCCAACTCGACAGGCAGACCGTGGGTATCCCAACCTGCTTTTCTCAAAACCTTGTAGCCTTTCATGGTTTTGTAGCGAGGAACCAAATCTTTTACGGCTCTTGTGATGATATGTCCGATGTGAGGCTTGCCGTTTGCAGTTGGAGGGCCATCATAAAAGGTGAAGATGGGAGCACCCTCTCTAGCTTCAATACTCTTTCCAAAAATATCATTATCTTTCCAAAATTTTTCTACCTGAACTTCTCTTTCGACGAAGTTCAGATTGGTTGGCACTTTGTCATACATACAAATTCCTCCTTGTTTACACTTATAAAAGCATTGTTTTCTAAAATTAAGGCGGTGGCCTCTTCATAAAGAACAAAATACATATACCCTTCAATTTTTGACTGGTTTCGATTGGTCCATTCATTTATGATGAAAAATCAGGAAAAGTATTTTTAAATTTTTTATGTATTCCATTTCCGCTAAACAAAAAAAGACCCATTCATCCAACACAGGACGAAGGGTTCGCGGTACCACCTGATTTGATGGCAAATTGCCATCCACTCTAAGCATCACTATTATGATGCCGACCCTTAACGCGGGCTAACGACAGCGCCTACTTGGCTTAACACCGTTTGGACTGCCACTCCGGAGTGATTTTCTATATTTTCTATGATGACGGGTTTTCACCAAGCCCCGATTCTCTGGAATCATAACGAAAATATATACTGTCTCCTTCATTGTGTTTTTTCTTTATACGTTAGCATTATACATTGTGCCTAAAAAGAAGTAAAGAGTTTTTTGCAGTTTTTTTTTGTTTTTTGCAAGTATGTTGTGTACATGAGCACAGTATACAAATTTCCTGTTTAAAATTAGGAAAATAGGTTGATAAAGTAATGATAAGTGTCATGCAGCTTGCAGATTTTTCTCTGATTTCTTATAGGGAAGAAGTTCTCCGTTTCAATATTTAAGAGGAAAATTATGTTTCACAAAACAAACAAGAATGTGGAAAAATTTGCTTTATTACTTTCATTTGTGTATAATTAAGTTGTTTCGTTAATCGTTCCTGCCGTCAGGAGAAAATAAAGGAGAAAATCAGCTATGAAAGGACGAGAACTGGCACTGTTAACTGACCTGTACGAATTAACAATGATGCAGGGTTATTTTAAAACAGGGGCCTATCAAAAAAAAGTAGTGTTTGATCTTTATTACAGAAAGAACCCCAGTGGAAATGGGTATGCCGTTACCGCAGGGTTGGAGCAGGCCATTGAGTATATTAGTGGGTTGCAATTTACAAAAGATGACATTAGTTATTTGACGAGTCTAAACATTTTTACTGAAGACTTTATTGATTTTTTAAAAGATTTCCGATTTTCGGGGGAAATATATGCAATTCCGGAAGGAACGGTTGTATTTCCGCATGAGCCATTATTGCGGGTAAAGGCACCTATTATTGAGGCGCAGTTACTTGAAACCGCACTGCTGAATATCATTAACCACCAAAGCTTGATTGCAACAAAGGCTTCTCGTGTTGTTTGGGCAGCACAGGGAGATCCTGTTATGGAATTTGGCTTGCGGCGTGCACAAGGGCCTGATGCAGGTACTCTAGGCGCAAGGGCCGCAGTGATTGGCGGCTGCTGTGGTACCAGCAACGTGTTAACAGGCAAGCTGTTTGACGTTCCTGTAAAAGGCACACACGCACACAGCTGGGTTATGAGCTTCCCTAATGAAATCACGGCTTTTCGTGAGTATGCAAGATTATTCCCCGATAACTGCTTGTTATTGGTAGACACTTACAATACCTTAAAAAGCGGCGTTCCCAATGCAATTAAGGTTTTTCAGGAAATGAAAGCAGCAGGGAACTTAACCGGAAAATACGGGATCCGCTTGGACAGCGGAGATTTGGCGTATCTTTCAAAATGTTCAAAGGTCATGCTGGAGGAGGCCGGCTTTGGCAATGCAGTGATAAGTGCCTCCAGTGATTTAGATGAAAACCTAATTGCCAGTTTAAAATCCCAGGGAGCAAAAATTAACCTTTGGGGTGTCGGGACAAAGCTGATCACCAGTGATGACTGTCCTGCCTTTGGCGGTGTGTACAAGCTTGCGGCTGAAGAAGATGAGGATGGAACATTTATTCCAAAAATCAAGCTGTCGAATAACCCAGGCAAGGTAACCAATCCAGGGATTAAAAAGGTTTTCCGCTTTTATGATAAAAAGACGGATAAAATCAAAGCTGACTTGATTGCCTTGGAGCATGAAACCATTGATGAAAATCAGAGCATAACCATTTGTGACAGCAACGCAAAATGGCGTAATATGCAGTTACCTGCAGGCACATACTATGTAAAAGAGCTTTTGATTCCTATTTTCATCGATGGTAAATTGGTGTATGAATCACCAAAGACCATGGACATTCAGGCTTTCTGTAACAAAGAGAAAAACTCCCTTTGGGACGAGCATCTGCGATTAAATAATCCGCACATTGTACCTGTTGATTTATCGGAAAAATTGACGCAATTGAAAAATCGTTTGATTGATGAGATGAGTTTAAATTCATAATCAAATGGTATTTCTGAATGTCATTTAAGTGGAAATTCTTCGCTATAATCTGTATAAAAATCGATATTTTAATAGTCAAAAAGTCCTGCCTAAAATTAGGCAGGACTTTTTTTGCTGTAGCCACAGTCTTTTTTAAGTAACACAATGGCTTGAGAAACAAAGTGCCTCCCAAACGGAATCCGCAGGATAGGCTTTGCCCATCCGAGGAAAATCGCTTTTGTTCCCATTTCCCTATTGCCGTTATTGAAAAACCGTTTACATTATGCTTCATCCAATTCCAAAAACGGAATCACCGCAGATGGGTTTTCATGATGCAGACCAATCTGCTTTTCCATCCAAACGATGTCAATCCAGCGTCCAAGCTTATAACCGCTCTTGGAAAAATGTCCCACTCTTTGGAAGCCAACGGTTTCATGGAAGGCACTGCTTGGTGGATTTGGATATGCAATGCAGGCAAGCATAGTCAAAACCCCTTGGGTTTTTAGCGTTTCTTCCAGCGCAGAATAAAGCTTAGAGCCTATGCCGTAGCCACGAAAATCCTGCTTGATATAGATTGTTGTTTCAACCACCCAGTTATATGCCGCACGCATACGATAGGGTGAAGCATAAGCATATCCTACAATTTCTCCTTCTGCCAAGGCAACATAATACGGAAATTTTTGCAGAATATTAGAAATCCGCTTAGAAAATTCTTCTTCAGAAGGAACTTCATATTCAAAGGAAACGGTAGTATCCAAAACATAAGGGGCATAAATAGCCAAAAGCTGTCTTGCATCCGAAACAGTGGCTAGGCGAAGAGAAATTTTTTCATTCATTTTTTTTATCCTTTCGTCGTTTCTAATATTGTATATCACCTACGGAACCGCTGATTCGTTCCGCACACATCTAATGCGTAAATTTCCCCCTTGCCAGCGTCAAAAAGCCTCGCAATAGCGTTGCTATTCCCAGTCTTTTTCCTTGTCAACAGAAAAATTCAGTCGAAAGACAAAGCCAAAATCTTAATAACATTGCCCTTAAATACTCACAAGGGCTTCAGGTAAGCACTTTGCTCCGCAAAGCTGTCCTTAAGCTGTCCTTGGGACAGATGGCACTTCTTTGCTATTGCATCCTTGACACACTGAAACCCACCTAATACACGGGTTTGGTAAATGTTCTTAGTCTTGCTTTTTTCAAAAAGTAAGTGGGTTTGGGTCATTCCTTTTGCTACGCAAAAGCCGCTCCGTCGTCCGCCCTATCTTTGGCAGTGAAACGGCGACCCCCAAGGTTTGTCTACGCTCTGAAGAATTTTCATTTAACCCCTTCCCATGCACCAGTGTTATCTTTTTGCAAAAACAATCCCCATTTTTCTTCCCCACTTCGATAGAAATAAAGCTTATCACAGTTGCTCTCAATTTTAATGGGAAAAGAAATTTTTGCATTATTCGCATTGTTAACATATGTTGAATAGAAGGTTACATATAAACAAACCCCTCTTGATCTGCCTCAAGGCTACGAATATAACCAATGCGGTTTGCCTCGTCTACATCCACCACAATGGTTTTCATATTATCCGTTACCATAAAATTAATTAAATACTCATCTAATCGCTTGCCACCATACACTACAAAAAAAGCGATAGTCCGACAAACAATTGTAAACAAGGCTCATCCTTAACTTTTTTCATAATGCCCCCTCCGAACAAACCATTTTGGGTCATTATTACGTTAAAACAAACCAAGTCCTAAAAAAAGCGATAATCTTGTTACTCGGTGATTACCGCTTTCATAACTTTATTTTTTCTTTTAAAAAAACTAAGTCACAATAATTTTATTTCAAAATTTCGTCTAAAAAGCTTTCTGCCTCAAACTTTGCATCCAAACCTAAATAATCTGAAATGGTCTGTCCCAAATCAGCAAAGGTCTTGCGAACGCCTAAGTCCACGCCCGCTTTCACTTGCTTACCATAAACCAACAACGGCACATATTCTCTGGAGTGGTCTGTGCTGGGGGTTGTGGGGTCGCAGCCATGGTCAGCAGTAATAAAGAGAATATCCTCCTCTTTCATTTCATCCAAAATTTTGGGAAGCTTGCCATCAAAATATTCTAACGCACCGGCATAGCCCTCAACGTCATTGCGATGACCGTAAATCATATCAGTGTCTACCAAATTGGTAAAAAGAATGCCTTGAAATGCTTCCTTCGTATAAAAAATCGTTTTCTCAATGCCATCGTTATTATTTGTGGTGTGGTCAGTACGTGTAATGCCTCTATGCTCGAAGATGTCCTCGATTTTACCGATGGCAGTCACGTTCAGGCCTTTTTCTTTCGCCAAATCCAAAATTGTTGTACCTGTAGGTGGCAAAGAAAAATCTTTTCTGTTTTTGGTTCTTGTATAATTGCCTTCTTCCCCTACAAAGGGGCGTGCAATGACACGGGCAACGGCATACTCCCCTGTTAAAATTTCTCTTGCTTTTTCGCAAATTTCATATAATTTTTCAAGAGGGATTACTTCCTCATGAGCGGCAATTTGAAATACGCTGTCCGCAGAGGTATAAACAATGGGATAGCCTGTTTTTACGTGCTCAGGACCCAATTCCTGAATGATCTCGGTGCCTGATGCGGCATAGTTCCCCAGTGTTTTCGTACCGATTACCTGTTCAAAAGTATCCATGATCTCTTTCGGGAAGCCTGCTTTTGTAAAGGTCGGAAACGGCTTTGCTGTAATGATTCCGCCAATTTCCCAGTGTCCTGTGGTTGTATCCTTCCCAATAGACTTTTCAGCCATTTTTCCAAATGCGCCCTGCGGTGAATCGATTTTACCCAAAAGGTGAATATCCTCTCCTTGAATATTACCCAGACCCAATGCGCACATATTTTTTAATTCTGTTTGGGGGCGTGCTTTTTTAATATTTACCAAGGTATTGCTGCCAACATCCCCAAAATCTTTTGCATCGGGCAATTCGCCGATTCCCACGCTATCCAAAACAATAATAATTGCTCTTTTCATAAGCATCATCCTTTCTAGTCTTAAAATCAAATAGTCTTTAAAATCAGCGGAGGTACCGCTTGCTTTTCTTCGCCGATTGTGATTGCCTGCTGCAAATAGCTTGCGGCATTTGTGCATTTTTCATCCGTAGAAGCAAAGATTTCCGCCAGCGGTTCGCCTTCTTTTACAAAATCGCCCAAGCGTTTTTTCATGATGATGCCTGCCCCAAAATCTAAAGGCTGTTCCTTATATACCCGACCGGCACCTGTTTCTAAGGAAGCCCGTCCGATGAAAGCGGTATTCATTTGATTTACATAGCCTTCTTTTTGAGCAAACACTGTTTTTTTGCATGACGATAAAGGCAAAAGAGAAAAGTCGTCAATGATTGCAGGGTTTCCTCCCTGCTGGACCAAAAGCTCACGAAGCTTTTCAAGACCCATGCCATTTTTAATATGGATTTGCAGCAAATATTTCCCCTGCTCAATGGTATTCACCCGTTGTGCCATAAGCAGCATATGCGCACCCAAGGTAAGGGATACTTCTAAAAGATCGCCGCCTACGTTTCCTTTTAAGACCTCAATTGCTTCTATAACCTCTAAACTGTTACCAATATTCATGCCCAAGGGTTGATCCATGCCGCTGATAACCGCAGTCACCTTTCTGCCTACATGACGTCCCATATCGACCATAATTGAAGCAAGCGCTTCAGCGGACGCCAAATCCTGCATAAACGCACCACTGCCGCATTTAACGTCTAAAACGATGCCATCTGCACCTGCCGCTATTTTTTTTGACATAATGCTTGCCGCAATCAGGGGAATGCTATCCACAGTACCTGTAACATCCCGAAGGGCATATAATTTTTTATCTGCGGGCGTCAAATTATCCGTTTGGCTCATTAAAACAATATTGCTTTCTTTGGCAAAAGCAAGTGCCTCTTCTTCGCTGACATTCACGTTGAACCCAGGGATGGATTCCAGCTTGTCTATGGTGCCACCCGAAAACCCAAGTCCACGGCCACTCATTTTGATGACAGGAACCCCTGTTGAGGCAACCAAAGGTGCTAAAATCAAGGTGGTTGTATCGGCAACACCGCCAGTGCTGTGTTTATCGGCTTTAAAGCCTTCAATTTCGGAAAAATCAAACATTCCGCCTGACTGCGCCATTTCCATGGTTAGGCAGGCTGTTTCTTCGGTATCCAGATTTTTTAAAAATGCCGCCATTAGAAAAGCCGATATTTGATAGTCCGGCAGACTGCCATCCGTCACACCCTTAACAAAATATGCAATTTCTTCGCTGGATAATTGATTGCCCTCTCTCTTTTTCAAAATGATGTCCACTATGTTCATAATAAGCCCTCCTCATGATTACGTTCTTATTATTCTAAACTGACGCAACTATTTTTAAATAATTTATCCTTCATTACCAACAAAAAATGATTCATCTCATAAATTTCTTTATTTGGGAACACTTAATACCCAAAATTCTCCATAAATTGATTATATCATAACTTTTTTGAAAAATCATTATGAAAGAAAAAACCGCTCTTTGGTTTGCTGTACACAGACCAAGGGCGGTTTTTATTCATTCATTCGCTCTTTATTTCAATAAATTGGACTCAATAATTTCAGCGGCATCCTGCATACAGCCTGCGCAGCTGCGCAAAACCACACCAGTATCCACACCTTTTAAGGTTCTGCATTCCAAGCTTTGATTTTTTTCAACAAAGGCTTGTGTCATTGGTTTTAACGTGTTGTAACAGCTGACTTTACTGCGTGGTTCAGCCAAATTTACATCCGAAACCTTTAAGCCTACCAAATATGCCATTGCCGAAACTGCGCCGCAGGGGCCCATAATCCCCATGCCACGGCCAAAACACTCGACAGCACGGAAAGCCTCTTTTTCATCAACTCCAAACAAATCACAATACGCACAGGCTACGGCTTGAGAACAGTTGTAACCTTTATGATGATTTTCCATTACTTTTTCAATTCTGCTATCCATTAGACACCTCCGAATATGATAGAAAATATAAGCACAGGGGATTTTCGAAAATCCTTCTCTTTTGTTCGTTGATTTTTTTATAGATTCCCAACTGCGAAAAAATTCAAGGCTGTATCAAAAACGTTGAAACATCATTTGTTTGCGCAAGGTATCAGCCTGGAATTGTGCGGTGTTACTTTAAATACGGCTGACAGGTATTTTTGCTTTGCAGAGGATTTTTAAATTCTGTTTTTGTAAATAAAGAAAGGATACCCAGTCGTAAGTAGGGTATCCTTTGAGGACTTAAAAAATTACAGGCTGTTAACCAATTTTGTTAAAGAAGATTTTTTTCTCGCAACTGCATTCTTGTGATAGATGCCTTTGATATATGCTTTATCGATCGCGGATACAGCATTTGTCAAAGCTGCGGAAGCTACGTCCTTATCATTTGCATTTACTGCTACGATAACTTTTTTCATAGCTGTTTTAACCTGAGATTTAATCATCTTATTTCTCAGAGTCTTTTTGCTGATTACTTTAATTCTTTTCTTAGCGGATTTAATATTTGCCACTGTGTTTTCCTCCTAATTAAATCATTCATTTTCTGTGGTTTCCGATATTGGGGAATATCGCTTTTTCTTACTACCATATTAACCACCTTTAGGAGCTTAATCTCCTACGACACGGCTTGGGGCGATTTTTTTCTTCAAAACCCCTTGGTTAATTCAACACAATATATTTTACCCGATGAATGAAAATAAGTCAATGAATATATTTTAAAAGACCGGAAAAAATAAGGCAAAAACGTGAAGGACGGCGAGGAGTATGAAGGAAGAGAAGAAAAAAAATACATTTCAAATCAGAACCGACTTGGCCATTGAAGCCAGAGAAATATTGCAGGAAAATCAAGAAAAAGTAGAAAACGAGCAAAACGGTGTTAAGGTTGAAACCGAAGAGGGGGAATGCTACACCTTAACAAAGGTAAGCATTTTCAATGAGGAGGGCAGTGAGGCAATGGGAAAGCCAAAGGGCGAATATATTACCATTGAATCGCAAGAATTAAAAGAAAACGCTGTAGAATGCCATGAAGTAATCATCAAACTTTTGGCAGAGCAACTGCGCAAACTTGCGCAAACCAAGGACGAGGATTGTATCCTTGTAATCGGCCTTGGAAACTGGAACATTACCCCTGATGCCTTGGGACCCAAGGTTGTTTCCCGCATTTTGGTCACTCGGCATTTGCAAGGTGCACTACCTGAGGAAATTGAAGGTACGGTTCGCCCCGTTGCCGCAATCAGTCCCGGCGTTATGGGTCTTACAGGTATTGAAACAGGTGAAATTGTGAAAGGCTTAGTAGAAAAAGTAAAGCCTTCCTTGCTAATCGCCATTGACGCCTTGGCAGCAAGACGTTCCAGCCGCATTAATGCAACAATACAGATGTCCGATACAGGCGTTGCACCCGGTGCCGGCGTGGGGAATAAAAGAATGATGTTAAATCAGGAAACCTTGGGAATTCCCGTCATTGCCATCGGGGTGCCTACGGTAGTGGACGCCGCCACATTGGTAAACGACACCATGGATCGCATTCTAGGCAGCATGATAGAACAAACAGAGCAGGGCTCGACCTTTTATCATATGCTTCAGGATTTGGAACAAGAGGAAAAATATACAATGATTACCGAAATTTTGGATCCTTATACGGAAAATATGTTTGTGACACCAAAAGAAGTAGATGCGGTCATAGATAGACTTTCTAACATTATTGCCAACGGCATCAATATCGCTTTACACCCCGGAATCACCATGGACGACATCAGCAGATATAGTTAAGCTGTTTTTATACATTTCTATTTTAAGCAAAAAGGCGGTCGCTGCAAAAAACATTGCAACTACCGCCTTAAAATCTCTTAACTTATTATTTTATATAATGGTTTAATAATTATTTTTTAATAATCAATTCCTGACCAATATAGATCATAGCGGGATCTTTGATTTGGTCTTTATTGTTTTCATAAATTGTTCTCCACTGATTCCCGTCGCCCAAAAGGTTCTTTGCGATTTTCCATAAGCTATCGCCCTTCGCAACCTTATACACCTCGGTTATAATCTGTTCTGCTTCCTTTTCTGGAACAGCCGTTTCCGACTCTAGTACAGGCTCCTTCACCGCTTCCTTCTCAGGTTGCGCTTCAGGTACGGCAACAGGCTCAGAAATCACCTGAACTCGGCCCTGCGGTTTCGCATATTCTTGACCGATTACACCGTCTGTGGAATTCACATACTGAATCAAAGCTTCTGCATCAACAATACCTGTATCCTGCTTAAAAGAGCCTTGTGTCAAAGCATAATAGGTATCTCCGCCTTCTGCCTGGAAGCTGTTTACCACAACCGTATAGTTTGCTTTCAGGTCAAATGCCTTGCCCCCTACGCTTGTAATGGTTACACGGCTGCCGGGGTTTGCTGGTGCAAAATACGTAGAATCCGGATACTGTACACCGTTTTTATATTCCACAGCCGTATTTACGGTATATTCTGCCCCTGCAACCTGCGGGAAACCGCCCAAAGCTGTCGGTGTGCAGAAAGTGGAGGCCTCCAAAATCTCAAGAAGCTGTGCGCCTGTAACCGTTACCAACGCAACTGTATTTCCATAAGGGAATACCGTATATAATGTATTCATGGAAATATCTCCCTTTGGAATGCTGGCACGAATGCCGCCGCCATTAGAAAGTGCAACATCAACACTGATGCCCAAATTCTGTTCCTGTGCATATTTTTTACCCACATACAGCATAGCATCTGCAGAGAAATCACCTAAATTGGTTTCTTCTGTACGGACACCGGGATCTCTTTCGCCGTTCAAATCAACTTCGGTTTTTGCGAAAAGACCAGAATAATATGTATCCACCTCTTCTTTATCCGCAGCTACCATTTTTGTTAGAGCCTCATCATATTTACCAATATTTGTTACATAATCTGCTGCGCTGACCAGCTTTGCAGTTGTTTCCTTTGTTGCCTCATCAATCACAACGGTACCCACGTTTTCCAAATAAGAACCTGTACTTGTGATTAAAGCATCATTCACCTTTTTGCCGCCATCCATTACAGTATGGCTATGCCCATCAATGATGAGGTCGATTCCCTTTACAGCCTCAGCAACATCAGTCGAACGTCTGCCAACGCTTTCATCATCAACGCCCAAATGTACCAGCGCAATAATATAATCACAGCCCTTTCCCTTCAGCGCATTCACCTCAGTCTGTGCTGTTTGAATCATTTTTTCGCCATCCAAGAAATCTAATGCCTTCACACTGCTGGGGCTGGATTTTGTTTGTGTTTCAGATGTATCCAAGCCAAATACACCAATTTTCATGCCGCCCTTTTCCAATACAATACTATCTCCAAAATAAGGCGTGCTTGTGCCTTTCTTCAAAACATTCGCATCAATGACGGGAACATTTCCTGCTTTTAATACCGCAACCATATCCAGCAAAGGCTCGAAACCAAAGTCAAATTCATGATTTCCCAAAGAAACCGCATCATACCCCGCTGAAACAAGGTATTCAGCCGCATTTAAGCCCTTCGCATGATTCACCAAGGTAGTTCCCTGTGAAAAATCGCCTGCATCCAACAGAATAACGTCTGCACCTTGCGCCGTATAATAGTCCTGTAAACCTTTTACGCCTGCAATACCAACGGATTTTTCTGCGGTCTGGTAATAGCCATGTATGTCGTTTGTATGGATTACAACCAATTTTCCATCCATTGTCCCTGCGAACACAGGAACTGAAAAACCCAATACCATTGCCAGCGACAAGAAAATAGATAAGCCCTTTTTCCTTTGTTTCATAATATTCCTCCTTTATAATTGGAAATATGTTACTTTATAATCATAACACTTCCTTGAAAAAAAAGGAACCTTCTTGACATTTTTTTCATTCACATATTACCCAAATTTTACAATTTTAAAGCCTTTCCTCCATTTTTCGATTTTATGAAATACTAACTTAGAAAATGACTTGATTTGCATCTTTCAAAAAATTGATTGGTACAGCAGAAATACTTTAACACTGTGTCATCGTAAAATTCACTAAGTTTTGGCTTTGAAAAATAACCACAAACAGCGAAATTTTGCCTGATTATTTCAGGCTTTTTTCCACTGTTATAATTCCTGCATAATCAGGCCCAATCATTCCAGCCTCACCAACAAACACGCCCAGCTTATTCTTACCTGCCATAAAAAAGCTCAAGGGTAGTATTGGGCTTTCGTCCAGTATTTTTTCCGCATTTTCAAAGTATTTGGAAGGATTTTTTCTTATTTCTTCCTTCATAATATTTTTCAAATACTCTCGCTCCGTCATATTATTGGGCAATGTCACAAAGTCAGTTAAAGCCTTTTTTTCACCGGTTTTCAAATCATAGGTAAAGCCCTTTGCATACAAATAATCATGGTCAATGTCCGTTCTGATAAATTGGGTACCGCAAAACGAAAAGGTACTGTCATCATAATAAGGTGTTTTAAAGGAAATTCCAAAGTCATGTCGTATAAAACCCTCTCCTAATTCCTCGGCTTCCTTTGTTACCGTTTCCTTATTCTCTGATAAATAAGCCTCCAAGCTACCTTTAGCCCAAGTGGATATTTTCTCATTGATGGCATTCGCCTTTTCCCCTAAAACGGATGGGTTTAACTGGGGATATTTTACAGTCCCACGAATCAGCACTTCACCATCCGCTGACTTTAAATCTTTTTTATATGTAATCGTAGAATAGCCATCATGCTTTTCTTCTATGGCAATGGAAATTGCTTTGTTCTGAGCATCCCAAGACAGCCTCCCGTTAAAATAACCCACCACTTCCCTTAAGGGAATCATCACTGAACCATCAATCCTTTGCATAGGTACTTCCATATAAGACCGCCCTCCTGCATAAGTTTTTTTCCCAATCCAAAACTTAGCCTCCAGATCATCCTTCTTCAGAAAAGCGGATTGCTCCTCTTCATTCCAAACAACCTCAATGCCCATGGCCTCTAATGTGCCCTTAAGTGGAACCAAAGTTTGTCCATCCACAATCACAGGCTGTTGTCCTTGAAATACAACCTCACAATTATTTACATACACCTTAATATTTTCTGCGGCAAAAGCCGGAATCGTAGAAACCCCCATCATCACAGCACAAGCAAACGCCAATATTTTTTTCTTCATTCCAAATCCTCCCTAAACATTTTAAATCACCTTTATCATAAGTATACAGAAAATTTATTTTTATTCTATTAGGAAAGACCGACGAATTTCTTACACTTTTTAAATTTGTTGAAAAATATAATAATACAAAATTCTGCCTATTAAAAAACACCGAAAGTCTTAACTGATAAAAAATTTTATACCAGTATATTCCAACTTTCAGTGTTTTCTTACTCTTCAATGCGCAGCATTCTGTATCCTACCCCTACATGGGTCTGAATATATTTAGGCTGGGCCGGATTTTTTTCAATTTTTTTGCGTAAAGTCGCCATAAACACCCGTAATGAGGCAACATCATTATCCCATGTACTTCCCCAAATTTCCTTTGTAATGTACGTATGCGTCAGCACTTTACCCACGTTTTTAGAAAGCAGGCATAAAAGCTTATATTCAATGGGCGTTAGATGCAGCTCTTCTTCTGCAAAATATGCACAGCCGGATACATAATCCACCCGCAAATCCCCATTCATAAACTCCATTTCTTCCCTGCCGACCCTTTGGGTATAGCTTAGCCTTCTTAGCGTAACCCTTAAGCGAGCCAACAGCTCTTCTACAGAAAAGGGCTTCGTCAAATAATCATCTGCCCCTGCATCCAATGCTTCGATTTTATCACGATCCTCCGCCCTTGCACTAATGACAATAATGGGTAAATTTGACCAGGAACGTATTTTTTTAATAATCTCTACCCCATCCATATCAGGCAACCCCAAATCCAGCAGAACAATATCGGGATTTTGAGAAACAGCTTCCAATAATGCCTCAGCCCCCGTCGCCGCTGTATGATATTTGTAGTCCTGTGTTTCCAGTGTGGTGGAAATCAGATTGCGCACTGCGCTGTCATCTTCAACAATCAAAATAAAGGGCTTATTCATGTAAAGGCACCTCCTCGACCTGTAATGTAAAGGTAAAAATTGCTCCATGGGGAATGTTATCGGTCACCGCAATCGTCCCTTCATGGGCAAGGATAATGCTCTTACAAAGAGGCAGACCCAAACCCAAACCCCTACGAGTGTCAGAAATGGGATGGCCTGCTGTATAAAACATTTCAAAAAGGCTTTCCTTTAAATGATCCGGAATACCCTCTCCATTGTCCCTCACAGAAACTTCTATTTTTTTCCCCGCCCGCTTCATGCTGATTTTAATTTCCGAACCGGGCTTTGTATACTCTATCGCATTATTTACCAAATTTATGATTACCTGTATAATCAAACGAGCGTCCATTTTGGCAAGAAGCATTTCTTCGTTTTCTTCAACAGAAATTATATGCTCTATTTTTTTGCGGTCAATATGACGCATCGCCTCGGTAATTACCTCCTCCATCAGCTCCGCCTGCAAATACAGGCGCATTGTCCCATTTTCAATTCGGGTTACCGATAATAGGTTTTCAACCAAATTAATCAGCCACATGGAATCATCGTAAATATCCAGATACAGATTTTTCCTACGCTGTGCATCAAGCGCCTCTCCATTGTTTAAAAGCACCGCAGCATTTCCCGAAATACAGGTTAGCGGCGTTCTTAGGTCATGGGAAATCCCCCTAAGAAGGTTCGCACGCAGCTGCTCGTTTTTTGCCTGTGCTGCAGCCTCCTCCCTTTTTCGGCTCATAAGTTCCTTTTCCAACGCCAAAGCGCACTCCCCCAGAATGGACAGCAGCAAGTTGGTATCAAATGCTTCTAAAGGTCTTCCTTGAATCGAAATGCCATATACGGCAAAAACCGTTCCTTTACTTCTTACAGCTAAATATCTGCACAGGGTATCCCCAAATTGTGCCGTCCCTGCACCTGCCTGTTGATTATTAGCATAAACCCATTGTGCCGCCGCTTTTTCCTTTTGTGTGAGGTATATAAAATCATCCTTATCCTTACATTCTAAGAATAAATCCCCCTCCAACAGCTGATTGTTGTCCTTTGTGCGATAGCATACCACCGTCCGCTCTAGCAATTTAACCAATTGCTTTGCCGTTTCATCTAAGATGCCATCCACATTTTCCGCCTGCTGCAAAAGCTGATTCGTTTCCAGAAGGATTTTTGTTCTGAAAGCCATTGCCGCCGATTGCTCCGCCTGCATCTTTATTTTTACAGCAAGGCTGCCCGAAAATATGGCAACAACAAACATAATTAAGAAGGTTATCGTATCCCCTGTATCATAGGAGGAGAAGGTAAAAACAGGTTCAGTGAAAAAAAAATTGAAGGTCAACACACTAATGATGGTGGAAATAACGGTATACACACGATTTGACGTTAAAACCGCCGTAAGCAGCACGCCAAGGATATAAACCATAATAATATTTGATGCCTCCAAACCTACCGAATGAAAAAAACCACCTAATAAAGTGGTAAGGACAATGACCAATATTGTCCTTAAAATATCCTGTCCCTTCACTTTTCCTGTTTTACCCATCGGCAATTCCCCTTTGCACTTGTGAATACTCGGTATGATTAAAAATTCCTTCATGCTTGCGCAAAACGGTTTCACTTAAAAACTCTTGGCATTCCAATTGTTTTCTCTATCAAAAATATGTTCCTATGGAACGAACCTATTTTAATAATTCCCGTGCCGCATCTTTGCCCCCAAAGACAATTAGCGTTTCATCTGAAGTAAAAATATGCTCGGGCTGGGGTAAAGGCGTAATTTTTCCATTTTTTTTGGTTGCCAAAATACTAATGTGGTACCTTGTACGAACCGATTTTTCCAAAATTGTTTTCCCATACCAGCTTTCGGGGATTTTCATTTCATATATTGCCGCTTCGGGTGTTAATTCAATATAATCAAACAGATTTTTAGAGCCATATTTTATGGCAAGTCGTTCTGCCATTTCACGTTCGGCATAAACAACATGATCTGCACCATTACGAAGTAGAAGCTTACGGTGCACATCACGGCTGGCACGAGCCAAGATAAACTTTGCTCCCAAATCCTTGAATAAAACCGTAATTTCCAACGAGGTTTGAAAATCATCTCCAATGGCGATTACACAAAGGTCAAAATTACTTACGCCTAAGGAATGTGCAAAAACCTCATTCGCCGCATCACCAATTTGAATATTTGGCACGATATTAATTGCATTATCCGCCCTTTCCTCGCTTCTTTCAACCGCCAAAACAGAATTCCCCTGTTCTACCAGCTTATGCGCCATATGTCTGCCAAATCTTCCAAGCCCAACAATCAATATTGATTTCATTTTACTGCCTTCCTCCTTAACAATCAACCTATTTGAATTTTTTCCAACGGCAGAGTAGATACCACGGGATTTTTTCGGGATGAGAATGCTAAAAGCATTGTCAACGAACCCGCTCTACCAATAATCATCAAAATGGTCAATATCACCAAAGATACACTCCCCAAACTTGTTGTAATCCCCGTTGATAAGCCAACGGTAGCAATTGCCGAAACACTCTCAAATAAAGTAGCCAGCAACGGCAGTCCCTCTATTCTGGATATAACCATCGCAGCAAAGCAAACCCAAAAAAGATATATCATAAATACACAAGATGCCAATCTAGTAATTCCTTCTTCCATCCTTCTGCCAAAAACCTCAATGGATTTCCGATGCCAAAAGGTCATAAGAACACTTAAAGCAAGCACCGCAAACGTTGTTGTTTTGATACCACCGGCTGTTGAACCAGGAGAACCCCCAATCATCATAAGGCAAATGATCAAAAACTGACTTGTCTGTGTCAAAGAACCAATGTCAACGGTATTGAACCCAGCGGTTCTTGCACTGACAGACTGAAAAATCGATGCTGTGAGCTGCTCCGTCAAGGTAAGCTTTTGAAATTCTGCGCCGCCCCTTTCACTGATAAATAATACCAAAGCACCGCCAATAATCAAAATACCGCTTAAAAAAACAACCAGCTTGGTATGCAGGTGCATACGTGAAAAGCGAAATTTGGTTTCTAATAAATTTTGCCAAACAAAAAAACCCAGTCCGCCGATAATAATTAAAAGCATAATTACCAGATTGACATATACATTCCCCACCTGTGCGGTATAAGAAATAAATTCTATTTGCTCTCCCATCAGGTCAAAGCCTGCATTGCAAAAAGCGGATATACTATGAAAAATAGAATACCACAGGCCCTTTCCCATTCCATAAAGCGGAACATAAAAAAAAGAAAGCAAAAAGGCGCCGATTCCTTCTACCAAAAGAGTGCCCCACAACACAAACTTTGTCATTCGCACAATTCCCCCAAGCTGGGGTGCCGAAATAGAGTTTTGCATTAAGGAACGAGAGATATACCCGATTTTCTTCTTCGTAAGGGAAATCGCAGCAATACAAAATGTCATAAACCCAATTCCACCGATTTGAATTAAGCAAAGTATAATTATCTGCCCCGCAAAAGACCAATGGGTGTATGTATTAACCACAACCAATCCCGTTACACACGTTGCAGAGGTCGCCGTAAAAAAAGCTGTCAGAAAGTCGGTCACTTGTCCCTCCTCACTGGCATATGGCAAAAGCAGCAATAATGTCCCCAGCAAAATAATAAAACAATATCCAAAAAGGATAATTTTCATGGGTGATAAATCCAACAAATTTTTCATGAACCTGTCCTTTATTTGAAACCCCTCCCTTAAAAAAATATAATATATTCCTTTCATAGCATACGCTAAGTGCAGTTAAAACGGAATTAAAATATTTTCTGTTGTATTAAGATTGTATTAAGATAGCTTTATTCTCCCCGTTTTTCCTTAAGAATATTAACCTTATTCTACGGATGCAAAATTTTTCAATCTGTGCTATGCTTTTTTTAAAATAATATTTTAAAGAATAAGGGGTGCTTCCATGCAAAAAGAGGAATTTTTTATGCCTTCCACAGATAAAAAACATAAGCTGCACGTTATTTCATGGCAGGGTGACGGCCCCGTGGCTGGGGCATTGCAAATTGTCCATGGCATGGTTGAATTTATTGATCGATATCACGAATTTGCTGCTTTCCTTTGCCAAAATAATATCGCCGTAATTGGTCATGATCACCTTGGGCATGGTTTAAGTGCCCCATCCGATGAAGACTTAGGCTTTTTCCATGAAACCCAAGGGCGCAATCTTTTAATTCAGGATATGTACCAAATTACAAAGGAGATGAAAAAACGGTTTCCCAATGTTCCTCATTTTATTTTAGGGCACAGCATGGGTTCTTTCTGCACAAGAAAATATTTAACCCTTTATGGCAACACGCTCCAAGGCGCAATTCTAATGGGTACAGGCGATTTGCCCGTCATGCTGACAAACATCGGAAAAGCTCTTGCGGCAATCCTGGAAAAAAAATATGGCAATCACCATCGCAGCGATTTTTTGGCGAAAACAGCCTTTGCCAATTATCTGCGTCATATTGAAAATCCAAAGACCAATAAAGACTGGATTAGCAGAGATGAAACCATTGTGTCGGCATATACCGCCCACAAACATTGCTCTTTCCTGTTTACGGTTTCCGCTTATAAGGACTTATTTTCCATTATTTCTTACAGCTCTAAAAAAATACGGTTTGATAAAATTCCACGCTCTTTGCCAATCCTATTTGCCTCGGGAGATATGGACCCCGTAGGAAATTGGGGAAAAGACCCCAAAAAACTCTATGATATGTATATTTCCGAGGGTTTTGAGGATGTCACGCTAAAGCTATACCCCCAAGGCCGTCACGAAATCATAAATGAACTTAATCGGCAAGAGGTTTACAGGGATATTGCAGACTGGATTTTGAAGCATATCACCGCATCACCTTGATTGCACAAACAAATAAAAAATAATTTTGCATCCTTTCGCCACATTTATTTTTTATGACAATAATACCTTAAAAAATATTTTTTGTAAATTCTTTTGTAAATTGTACCTTTTAAACAAAATGGACTAGACCATATATCATACAGAGCCTAGTCCAAAAATATTTTTTATAAAGCTGTCGGGCAGTTGCGTCTTGGAGCATACAAGTCCTCTGGGCTCTTGACGCTCTCCCCACACCTGCAAGCCTTTGATCCGGCTTGACCAAAACTTTTTTGAAAGCTGTTGGTGCGGCTATACCTCACGGCCTTGCTTTCTATTTTACACTTCACTCATATAATCATCCAAAGGCCGAATGGCGTCTTAACTTTGCACAAACGGTATATATTTTTCAACTTCATGTATATCCGTTTCTTCCATATAAGAAACATTGTATACTGTAATGTCTGTTCTGCCCTTCAAATAAAATATTAAATTTTGCATCAGCAGCAGCTGCATTTCTCTTGTATCATAAGAAATCATATCATTTGCGATGCCAATCGTTCCTTTACACATCTCTTTGATAGAGGAGGGATATTCCGAACCGTCTTTGGCCTCCACCCATTCCACCAATGCCCAGCCGTCATCCTTCCGTTCAAAATCCAAACGACAGGGCACACTGCTTCCTCCGTTTTCAATCAGTTGATACCCCACATTTGGTGTCCGAAGAAAAGAATATTGTGTTACGCCAATAACCGCATAAACGGAAAGCTTATCCTCCTTTTGGGAAACATGGCTAATGAGGGGAGCAAAAATTTGCACCTCACGCTTGCTCCTCTCGGTTGAAAATCGCTCCTCCATCGCAGTATATACCGCCTTCATCACATCACTGTGCCTTGTAATCAAACCTTCCTTGGTAGCTTTTTTCATGGATAGCAAGCCGTCCTTTTCCAAAGCCGCCGTATACTTTTTTTCATCATAAGTAAAAGGTTCAACCACCATGGAATCCAAGGCACGATATGCCTCATACCATTGGCTCGGTGTCATCTCCTCCAGCAAGGTAGGATTCGTGGCAGCTGGCGTCTTTAAAAGTTCCAAACACGCCGCCATCATAATATATCCCCTTGTATCATCAACCTGACCTTGCCCAAATTGAACTAGTAACTCCGTCAATGCAGCATCTCCAAGCTTTAAAAGCTCATCATACTTCGCATTTTTCTGTAAAGCCTCATAGGAAAAGGTTTCTTCCATTTCCTCAACAATTTCATTCAGCAGCACATTACATTCTATTTGTTTTAAGGAGTAATCGGCATCCTCTGAAAATAATTGGTCCAACTCGGATATAAAATTTCGAAACGTACTTTCATCAACAGACATACTTCTTAAATCGGTTTTTCCAAAATATTGCGCCGCATCGTCACGATCAAAATGCAAAAGCTGTTCCTCTCCATTTTCATCCGTAATTGCATACTCAAAAAAAGAAGCATTATCAACCAAAGCCAAAAAAATCATTGCGTCTTTCTCAAACCAGCCATCTTGCGGGATGTCTGCGTCTTGCTCCAACAACAAATACCGCCTTGCACCATAAGGCTCTTCCTTGGTAAATAGTTCCATTCCCTCGCTGCTTGAACCAATGCCTTCCGGCAAGGTTAAATTCTGAAGAATACCCCCAACACCGACATGGTTGCCAATATAGTCCAGCTTGCTTTCATACAGTTTCGCCGCCCAATCCTGCGTTTCCACCGCAGTTTGTTGCAATTGCTCCTTTTCCGTGCAACCCACAAACGCCGTCCCCACCCATACAATCAAAAGTAAAGCCAACAGCAACGGGATGCCCCGCCTTTTCTTTCGCATATCAAAAATATGGTCAATGCGCACCTTCAACTCCTCCTTTCCGCCATGAAAGGCAGTAGAAAGAGAATTTGTTTGCCGTCCTTGTCTAATGCTGTCTAAAATAGTCATCCCATAGTCCTGCCGTTGGGACAAAGAACATTTTTCCAAAACTATGCTGTCACACGAATATTCAATATCTCGCTCCGCCAAACAGACCATCCAATAAACAAATGGGTTAAAAAAATGTACCCCTCTCGCAAGCATTAGCACGGCTTTATACCATATGTCACGCCTTTTGCAATGTACCAGCTCATGCTTTAAAATATATTTCAGCTGATTTTTCTTATATTCTTCATGGTTTAAGTAGATTTTTTGATGCCAAAATCCTATGCAAAGGGGGCTAGGTAGTATTCCGCAAAAAAATATTTCAGGACGTTGTTTCATCTCCATTTCTCTGCAAGCATCATAATAAACCTCCAAAACTTCTGCATCCCTAATACAACGACTGTTTCGATTCAAATTCAATAAAAAACTGTGGTATTTTTTTCCCTGAAATGCGAAATAAATGATCATCCCAAATAACCAGAAAATCCAAAGTCTGTCCCATGCCTTATAAAGAATGGAGGATAGCATTTCCGTTTCAGCAGACTGTATGACCTTTTTTTGCTCGCTGCTGCTTTCAGCCATAGGAAAAGAGGAGCTGCTGAAAGAAACTGTTTCGGCTGAAACAGCATCTGATTCAGTGGCAGCCTGTATTTTTACCTGCGGTGTGGGTATCTCAACAACAGGCCTTGGTAAAGTAAGGTTTATCGGCAAAATTAATCGTATCCCAATCATCAGCCAAACAAAATACCTCCATTTTACCCCATATCTCCTGCCCAAAAAATACGAAAGCACGCCTAAAAACAATATTGCGGCAGAGGCAAAAAGAGAAATCTTCAAAACGCTTTGAAACAGCGTATCCATCAGCTATCCCCCCCTGTTTGATTGCGAATATATGCTCCCAATTCATCCAAATCGCTCTGGGAAATTGCACGGCTGTTATAAAGAGAGGCAACCAGCTTGGTTAGGGAATTGTTATTTACCTTATTTAAAAACAGCCTATTTTCCAGTGCCAAATACGCCTCCTCATCAACAGATGCGATATAAAAACGGTTCTTTCCCTCTTTGTATGATTGCAAAAAGCCACGGTCTATGAGGCGGTTCAGCAGTGTTTGCAAAGCAGAAATGTTCCACGGACGTTTTCTCTCCAAGCGTTCCTTAATCTCCGAAGTGGAGAGGGTTCTTTCCCCGTTCCAGATGACCTTCATGATTTCCAGTTCTGTATCGGGTAATCGAGATATTTCCTCAGCTTTTTTCATATTATCAACTCCTACAAATGTATGTTATATTGATATAATACAGTTGTAGGAGTTGAATGTCAAGTATCATTTTACTTGAATATTCAATCTTTCTATGTTATTCTAAAACAAGTAAAAATATTAGGAAATGAGGATTTTTTATGAGCAAAACACTTATCCCTGAGGACTATCAGTCCGCTCTTACTTTATATGAAACTCAAAACGCAATCGGTTTGATTCACAATACCTTTGAAGAAAATCTTTCTCAAACCCTAAACTTAAAAAGAGTTTCTGCGCCTCTTTTTGTTGACCCCTCCACAGGTTTGAATGATAACTTAAATGGCGTGGAACGTCCTGTTAGCTTTGAAGTACCCGCAACAGGAATTGTTGCTGAAGTTGTACATTCCTTGGCAAAATGGAAACGTATGGCATTATATCGTTATGATTTCCGTCCAGGCAAAGGCATTTATACCAATATGAATGCCATTCGCAGGGATGAAATTTTAGATAATCTGCACTCTATTTATGTGGATCAGTGGGATTGGGAAAAGGTAATTACGCCCGAAAAAAGGAATTTACAGGAATTGAAATTTACGGTTCAAGGTATTGTAATCAGTATTTGTGATACCTTGGAGGTGTTAAAAAACAAGTATCCTCGCATCAGTACTGAGCTTTGCAGAGAGGTAACCTTTATCACTTCTCAGGAATTGGAAGATAAGTATCCCAATTTTACACCAAAGGAAAGAGAAAATGCCTTTGTAAAAGAACACAAAACCGTGTTTATTATGCAAATCGGCGACCTTTTAAAATCAGGCAAGCCCCATGATGGTCGTGCGCCTGATTATGATGACTGGAAATTAAACGGTGACCTATTATTCTACAATCCTATTTTGGACAACGCATTGGAAGTTTCCTCTATGGGCATCCGTGTAAATGCAATTTCATTAGATCAGCAGTTGCGTAAAGCTGGCTGCGACGAGCGTCGTGCGCTTACCTATCACAAAATGCTGCTGGAAGATAAGCTGCCTTCTACCATTGGCGGCGGCATCGGACAATCACGCTTATGTATGCTGCTTTTAGGCAAGGCACACATCGGCGAGGTGCAATCCTCAATTTGGGATCAGGAAACCTTTGATGTTTGTGAAAAAGCAGGAGTAACACTTCTTTAATTTGTAAATGCACTGTAAAATGAATGTTTCAGCGGTAACCAAAAAACTGGTTGCCGCTTTTTTTGCTCCACTCACATTTTTTGGGGGGAAATCATCTTGCAAAAGCTATATCCAAAATGACATCCAAGAATTTAAAAGTGAGCTATGTTCATAAAAATTTTATATAACCAAGTTTTGATTGAGTACCTTTCATAAGCACACAAGCGAAAGATGTGCCGCCTTCTGAAAATCCGTAAAAACGCCTAAATGGAATTTGTTTCAACGTAAGTAAAAAAAGCGAGAGCAAACACCCTCGCCAAGCTTATGGAACGCTGTCATTCGGACTGCTGAATTTCCTCGTTTACTGCAACCACTTTGTTACTTCTTTTTTCTATCTTTCCAATTTCCAATATTTCTGCCAGCTTCATATATGTGGCGGCTGTTTCCCATTGCCCAAGCTCACCATAACTGGTACCTAGCCGCAAACATACAAAACCGCTTTCACCGCCATCGAGTCGTAGTGCATTTTCAAACCAGAAAATAGCTTGCTTCCACCTATGTTTTTTGTAGAAATAGTCCCCCAAGCCAGTACAAACCAACAGTGAGGGTTGCTCCTCCTCGACGCAGGCTAATAATAATTGAAATCCTTCATCGTCAATTTCTTCTCCTCGCAGTCGTCCGATAAGCTGTCGGGTGCGCAATGCCCGCTGCTCTGTATCTTCCTCCCTTTGATCCAAAAGAATGATTGCATCCGCCAAAGGTCTGATACACGCTAAACACTGGGAAAGTGCTTCTTCCTTTTCTATCGTTAAATATACACCGATGGAACTCAACTCCATCACCCCCTGCCCTTTTAGTATATGCAGGGACAAAATTCAAGGTTCTTAAAACATAGAAAAACACCCCAATTTGGGGTGTTTTTTCGGCTTCATAAAGGTAAATCTTATTTGTGGCCTGCAGCTTTGTATGCTTCAATGCCTTTGCCCAACAGTTCGATACCTCTTGCCATATCGTCTGCATTCAGGATATAAGCAATACGCAGTTCGTTTTTGCCCAAGCCGGGTGTAGCGTAGAACCCTTCAGCAGGAGCATACATAACTGTTTCGTTGTTTTCTCTGAATTCCTGCAACAAGAATACTAACAAATTTTCCGCATTTTCAACGGGCAGCTTGCAAGTAATGTAGAAAGCACCGCCGGGTTTTTCGCAAACAACACCGGGGATTTTCTTGAGTGCTTCGTAAGAAACATTTCTTCTTTTTTCATATTCAGCTCTAACTTCACCAAAGAAAGCAGGATCCAATTTGTAAAGAGCTGTTGCACCAACCATTTCCAATGTAGGGCAGCAAAGTCTACCCATAGCAATCTTCATAACGTTTGCCATAAGATCTGCATTTCTGGAAATTAAACAGCCAATACGTGCACCGCAAGCGGAGAATCTCTTGGAAATAGAGTCAATGATGATAACTCTGTCAGCTACGTCATCGTACTGACCAAAAGATGTCATTTCTCTGCCATCATAAGCAAATTCTCTGTAAACTTCGTCAGCCAAAATCCAAAGGTCATGCTTCTTTGCGAAATCACAAATAACTCTCATGTCTTCTCTGGAAAGGATGCAGCCTGTAGGGTTGCCGGGGTTAACGATAGAAATCATTTTTGTTTTTTCTGTTACAGCTGCTTCTAATCTATCCATATACGCATATTTGTAGCCTTCTTCAGCGTATGTTGTAACAGGTTTAATAACGCCGTCAGCAGCCTGAATGAAAGTCAAATAGTTTGTGTAATAAGGTTCAGGAACAATTACTTCGTCACCAGGGTTAATTAAGGACAAGAATACCAAAGTCAATGCTTCGGAACCACCAGTGGTAATTAAAATATCTTTTCTTTCCAAATTCATATCAAAGGTTTTAAAGTAATCAATGATAGAATCCTGCAACTCAGGAAGTCCGGGGGATTCTGCATATGCAAGAACCTTCTGGTCAAATCCTTTAATGGTTTCCATAAATACAGAAGGTGTCACGATATCAGGCTGGCCGATATTCAGATGATAAATTTTAGCACCCTTTGCCTTTGCTTCTGCTGCCATAGGGTTGAATTTTCTGATAGGGGAGTTCTGCATCGCTTGTACTCTGTCAGATAATTTCATTGTTCTTCACTTCTCCTTCATTTTTTTCATCATTATAATATGTGTAATTAATTAGGCAGCAATACATTAGAAATTATTTTATTGAAAAACGAATAATGAAATATTATTCATTTATTGTTCAATAATCCCACAACAAGAGCTAATTTTCTACCTAATTGCACTTTAAGTATACCACTTTTTCCAGTAAAAACAATAGTTGTAGTGAATTTTTCTACAATATTTAAAATTTTTGGTTGATTTTAGGTTGTTTTATTTATTATTAGAAACCAATATTTACGTTATAATATTGGTTTTTTCATTTTTTTATTATTATTTTTCATTATGTCTGGCTTTTGGTCATAAATTGAAGGGTCTATCGTCTTTTTTAACAAATTTTGAAGAAAACTATTCAATTAATTTTTCACAAAAAAGCATTTGATTTGCTTTGTAACTGCTTGTCATCGGTTTTTCTACATCTTAGAAAAGCTCCCAAAATTGCATTTGAAAAATGCTTTTTTTTCGAAATTCTTTTGCTGCTCAAACAACTTGATCTACAGACAAAACCCCCATGCAATGTCTACATAGGGGTTTTTCTTATGAAACGCTTTCTGCTTCACGTTTTTTCTTTTCTTCCATTGCTTTTTTCAAACAAAGGTCTTTGACTTTCATCAAACGTGTTGTACCAGCACGCTCGTTTTCCTCAAGCTTCATGGTAATATACTTGATGGTTTCCCGATAGTTTGGAATCATAACGTTTTCCAAAGCATTAACCCTACGACGGGTACGCTCAATTTCTTGCGCCAAAAGCTGGGCGGTTTTTTCACTTTCAGCCAAACGCAGCAAGGGTTCCATCGCATCAGAAAATGAGAGCATTGCACTGTCTAATTCACCCGAAGAAAAAGCAAGACCATAGGGATAAATATCCCCGCTGCCTTCTTCTGTCTGAAAATCAAAAACAGGTACATTTACGCTCATAATATTCTTTTTCCCAACCTTAACAGCAACAGATTGCTGGGGTATCATTAAAGATTCACCCAAAACACTTTCGCTGATAACAGCTCTGGCAATAATAAAGTCTTTGTATGCATCTTCCAAAGCCGCCTCTGCCGCTTCACGCAAGCGCTTGTTTTCCCGTACGATACTCAAAAACTGCTTCATCAGCTCATCCAGCTTATCCTTTAACAGCTTATGACCTCTCGTTGCCGTCTTAAGCTGTTGTTTTAATCTGGACATTTCCATACGGGTTGGATTGACATTCAATCTAGCCATGACTCATCACTCCCCGTCTGCTAAATATTTTTCGAGATATTCATCACGAATACGCTTTAATTCGCTCTTTGGCAGCATACGAAGCAATTTCCATCCAGTTTCCAAAGTCTGTTCAATGGTTCTATCCGTTCTAAAACCTTGAGAAATATATTCCTTTTCAAATTCATCTGCAAACTTTGCATAAATCAAATCAGTATCAGACAATGCCGATTCACCCAAAATTGCCATCAATTCCTTTGCATCCTTGCCACGAGAGTAGGCTGCAAACAACTGGTTCATCGTATCAGCATGATCCTCTCTTGTCTTTCCTTTCCCAATACCTTTATCTTTCAAACGAGAAAGGGACGGCAAAACATTGATGGGAGGCTGAATACCTTTTTTATACAAATCACGGCTCAAGATAATCTGACCTTCCGTAATATACCCTGTTAAGTCAGGGATAGGATGCGTCTTGTCATCTTCAGGCATGGTTAAAATTGGAATCATTGTGATGGAGCCTTCTCTGCCCTTCATACGACCGGCACGTTCATACATGGTTGCAAGGTCAGTATACAGGTAACCGGGATAGCCACGACGACCGGGAACCTCTTTCTTCGCCGCTGAAACTTCACGCAGTGCCTCGGCATAGTTTGTAATATCCGTCAAGATAACCAAAACGTGCATACCTTGTTCGAATGCCAAATATTCTGCAGCGGTTAATGCCATACGAGGGGTACAAACACGCTCTACCGCAGGATCGTTTGCAAGGTTTACAAAGACAACAGAACGGTCAATTGCACCTGTAGCTTTAAAATCATTGATAAAGAATTCTGCATCTTCAAAAGTAATACCGATTGCCGCAAAAACTACGGCAAACTTGGAATCCGTACCACGCACCTTTGCCTGACGAGCAATCTGAACCGCAAGATTTGCATGTGGCAAGCCAGCACCTGAGAAAATAGGCAGTTTCTGACCACGTACCAATGTATTTAAACCATCAATGGCGGAAATACCCGTTTGAATAAATTCCGCTGGATACTCTCTTGCCGCAGGGTTAATAGGCGCACCGTTAATATCCTTTCGTTTTTCGGGGATAATTTGAGGGCCGCCGTCAATAGGCTTACCCATACCGCTGAATACACGTCCTAAAATATCAGGGGATACGCCAAAGTCCAAGCTTTTGCCCAAGAAACGCACTTTGCTTTCCGCAAGGTTAATACCCGTTGCGCTTTCAAACAGCTGTACCAAAGCGGTATCGCCGTTTACTTCCAGCACCTTACATCTTCTTACTTCGCCGCTTGACAGCTCGATTTCTCCCAGCTCGTCATATTTTACACCGTCAACGCCTGTTACAAGCATCAGAGGGCCGGCAACTTCCTGAATTGATCTGTATTCCTTTATCATAATTCATCTGCCCCCTTTCTGATTAACTCGTTTATTTCTGCTTTCGTATCATTCTCAATTTCATCATAGCTCTTGTCAACATTAAGCTCTTCCACATATTTTGCACGACCGATACGCTCAATAACATTCAGCTTTGTGATTTTCTGAATATGAACGCCTGCCTTAATTGCTGCCTGCGCTTCATGATAGAAGGTCAAAATCAGCTTTAACATTCTATACTGCTTATGCAAAGAGGTATAGGTATCCACTTCGTGGAAGGAGTTCTGATGGAGGAAGTCCTCACGGATCGAACGGGTCGTTTCCAGAATCAATCTATCCCCATGAGATAAGGAATCCACACCAACCAACTGAACAATTTCCTGTAATTCCGATTCTGTCTGGAGCAATCTCATTGCCTCGGTACGATGTTCGGAAAAATCGGGATGTACATTTGTATCAGCCCATTCATCTACCCTGTCCTGATATAACGAGTAGCTTGTCAGCCAGTTGATCGCAGGGAAATGACGCTTATATGCCAAAGCCGCATCAAGACCCCAGAATACCTTTACAATACGCAATGTAGCCTGAGATACAGGCTCGGAAGTATCACCACCAGGTGGGGATACCGCACCGATGGCTGTCAGCGTACCAAATCTCTCTTCATTGCCAAGGCAAACAACACGGCCTGCTCTTTCATAAAACTGTGCCAAACGAGAACCCAAATAAGCAGGGTAACCTTCTTCACCAGGCATTTCTTCCAAACGACCACTCATTTCACGAAGTGCTTCCGCCCAACGGGAAGTGGAGTCAGCCATAAGTGCAACACTGTAACCCATATCACGGAAGTATTCCGCAATGGTAATGCCTGTATAAATAGACGCCTCACGAGCCGCAACGGGCATATCTGAGGTGTTTGCAATCAAAACGGTTCTTTGCATCAAAGACTCGCCTGTACGGGGGTCTTTCAATTCTGGGAACTCATTCAAAACGTCAGTCATTTCGTTACCACGTTCGCCGCAGCCGATATAAACAACAATGTCTGCATCCGCCCATTTTGCCAACTGATGCTGTGTTACTGTTTTCCCACTGCCGAAAGGCCCTGGAATTGCGGCAACACCGCCCTTTGTAATGGGAAAAAAGGTATCAATAACACGCTGTCCCGTTACCAACAAGGAATCGGGTGTTTTTTTGATTTTGTAAGGTCTTTCACGGCGCACAGGCCATTTTTGCATCATCGTTATGGTTACGTCTTTACCCTTTTCATCCGTTACAATACAAACAATTTCTTCAACCGTAAACTCGCCAACATAAATTTCTTTTATTTTACCCTTTAAGCCGTAAGGAACCATAATCTTACATACAACAACTGCTGTTTCCTGTACGATACCGATAACATCTCCGGCTTCAACGGCATCGCCGTTTTGCTTCACGGGCTCAAATTTCCATTTTTTCTCACGATCCAAGGATTTTACTTCAATCCCTTTTTGAATATTCGTACCACTGGCTTCATACAGCTTTTCCAGGGGACGCTGAATACCGTCATAAATCGTAGAAATCAATCCGGGACCCAATTCAACGCTCATTGGCATTCCTGTAGAAACAACTTCCTCGCCAGGTCCAAGGCCTGATGTTTCTTCATAAACCTGAATGGATGCCTTATCTCCGTGCATTTCAATAATTTCACCTATAAGATGTTTATCTGATACACGCACCACGTCAAACATATTGGCGTCTCTCATGCCTTCCGCTACTACCAACGGACCCGACACCTTTACTATCGTGCCTGTTTTCATATGCTCATTCACCTACAATCATATTATTCACTAAACAATATATCCGCACCAATCGCACGCTTTGCTGATTCTCTTACTTCATTCATACCCAAGCCCATGCTTCCCCCAACACCGGGAATCACAATAATTGCGGGCAATTCAAAATCCTTGTATTTTGCAATGCTGTCTTTTGCCATCAAGCTGGCCTGCTCTGTGATATAAATTATCGCATAGTCTTTTTCCGCCAGTTTATGAATTGTCTTTTTAACCTCGTCTGCATTGTATGCGGGGAAAATGTCAATCCCAAGAGCGAGGAAACCCAAAACACTGTCCTTATCGCCAATAATTCCAACTTTAGACATACGCTTCTCTCACCCTTTCTTTTATAATGGCTGCATCTATGTTATGCATCTTACAAGTCATGATGATACGGATACATTTCGCTTCGGTTTCTTTCGCCAATATATACGCCATAACCGGTTCGGGAGTCAAAGTTTTATATTTTGCATCTTTGATGTACTCCATAAGGTAATCATCACAAGCTTTCTCAAAGATCGTAAATCCCTGATCCATATACCCTTCGCAAAGGGAACCATATTGTGTCTCCTTTAAAACTGCCACTGCAGAATCGCTGCGGAATGCTCTGGAAAACAACTCTAGGCTTATACTCCCCCCGGGTACAAAGCTTTCCTCAAAAACCTGAAAATCTCTATCCATCTTTTTCACACGCAAAAGTGTTTTCAGATTTGTAATATCTGCCAACATTTGCACGTACTTTGACACGTAGGCATTTCCCTGCTTCTTTGCCGCCTTTTCCATCGTAGAAAAGCAAGCTTTATCCAGAATTGTATCAATATATCTTCCGTTATGTGTTTTTGCATACATACTAACGGCCTCTTCCACAGCGTCCCCATTGATATTGGGCAGCTCCGCATAGTTTCTTTCCCGTAAATTCTTACGCAGTGTTTCTATGGGAATTGTTCCGCCTTGTATCAAAAACTTTTTGCCGCTTACTTTTGAAACTTCCTCCTTTAAAAGAACCTTAATATTATGATAGTCATTTTTATAGAGGAAAATATCAACAAACGCTTCCTGAGGAATCAACCCAGCCACGGCTTGGTAAGTTTCCTCCAGATGATTTCCAATCATCTTTTCAAATTCATAAACACCTTTGATTTGCGTTTTTCCGTAAGCACTGTCTGACAATATACGTAATGCCTCTTCGGCTGTTTTCGCATCTGCCATCAGCATGAGCTTTTGCTTTGTCATCAAGGAGTTTTCCATAGAACGAATACTGGCCACAGCGAAAGGGTAAATCTTATTTTTAGCCATAAAGAATCCCCCTCCTTAGAACAAAATTTTTGCCGCTATTTGTCTAATCTCTTCTTGCTCCACCGTGATAATTGAGTCAAAGGAATAATTATATTCAATATCTCCATTTTTCACAATAAACCCACCGTCAAGTTCTCTACTTTTTGCGGAAAGGATAAAGCCTTTTTCCTTAATAACTGCAGCCAAGCGTTCTCTATCCTTTTCAGAAACAATAATTTCCGTACCGTTTTCTTTTTCTAGTTTGGAAAGCATACTTCCTATCGTTTCTACATACTGGGCATCAGGCAAGGTTTCCAAACGCTTCTTCGCCTCAGCAATAACATCTTCCAGTATGGCTTGCTTTTCCTGCAAAATTCCAATTTTTCCTTGTAGCTCGGCACCGGAAATGGCTTTTGCCTTCACCTTTTCCGCCTCAGCCTCAGCATTTTTTTTCAAAGCATCACTTTCACGCTTCGCCTTTTCCTCAGCCGACTTTAAAACTGCTTGCACTTCCAAATTGGCTTTATCTTTGATTTCTTTCGCTTCCGCTTCTGCCTTCTCTATGATTTTATCGATGATAATTTTACCGTCATTCATAGGAGTGCGCCTCCTTTTCCTTCAAAATTAATCATACCTGAATGCTGTTGAGCATCAGGAAGGAAACGAGCAGAGCCAAAACCGCATATGTTTCTACCATCGCTGCGAAAAGCATACCTTTTGCCAACTCACTGGGCTTCTTACCTACCAGCATAATGCCGGCAGCTGCTGCTTTACCCTGAGCAATACCGGAAAAGATGCCTACTAAGCCGATTGGCAAAGATGCTGCAAAAATGCCTGCCCCTTGAATCATTGTTAATTCAATCATGCCGTCGCCGCCCAAAAGGCCTACTTTAACCATTACCAAGAAAGCGATCAACAACCCATAAATACCCTGTGTACCTGGCAAAGCCTGCAAAAGCAGAACCTGACCAAATTTGTTAGGATCTTCAGAAACAACGCCCGCCGCTGCTTCGCCGGCAACGCCAACGCCAATTGCGCTGCCTATACCTGCAAGCGCAGCAACCGCTGCACCTGTTAATGCTAAAAATTCACCGCTGAATAAACTCTCAACCATTGTTTTTCTCCTCCTTGAGTATCTTGATATATTTCGTTTTTCTTTCAAAGGGTGTAAACGCTCTGCCCCCGCCGGTATAGAACTTTCCAAAAAATTCAACATACTGCAATCTGCAAGAATGAACAAATGCACCCAACGCATTGATTGCAATGTTAAATACTGTACCGAATACGAATGCCAAAAGCAGAACAATCGTGCCCTTTACTCCGCCGCCTGCCAAAGAACCCAAGGTATTGATTACCTTTGCAACAACACCCGTTGCCAAGCCTAACGCAAGAAGTCTGGAGTAGGAAAGAACGTCCGATAAATAGCTGGTAATCCCATAAAGGCTGCCAAGGCCGCCAGTGATTTTACCAAAAATGCCTTTTTTATTTCTTCCGCCGGTCAACACAATGCCTACTGCGCCTACAATAGACATTACCGTACCTACTGTAACCATCACAGGGGCCATACTGCCGCCTAAACCATACAGAACCAAACCAATTAATAATATGTACCAAAGCCCAATGTCAAACAGTGCATCCAGAGGATGCCCATCCCGAATGAGCATATACGCCTGTATCCCCATACCCACAAACAAATGAACTGCGCCAAGTATCAGGGAGAAAATCAATAATTTCATAGGTTCTGTCAAAGGATCAAACCAAATTGGCTTGATTACAAAATCTACATCAAATAGCGTCTTTGCCGCTACCGTGAAGAAATCGCCGAACCATCCACCAAAAAGAGCACCCCACATAAAAGTGGAAATACCGCAGTAGAAGAACATTTTTATCATGCGATATGTCATGCCTTCCAGCTTAAACTTCTTTAATATAAGCCAACAGCCAACCGCTATAATAATACCATAAGCCGCATCACTGAGCATCATACCAAAAAATATAAAATAAAATGGTGCCAAAAGCTTTGTTGGATCTATATCGTGTCTTGAAGGCAAGCTGTACATATTTGTTATTGCCTCAAATGGGGTAGAAAACCCATCATTATTTAGACAAACAGGAATTTCTTCCTCAGCCTCAGGCTCCTTTATATCATAATAGAATTCGAATCTCTTTAAAAGCTCCTCCACCTCAGGCTGTGCCTTTATCGGCATCCAGCCATCAAAGAAGAATACCATTTCTGTGCTAAGCATATCACCGACGATTTTTGCCCTGTCACGGCGCATATTTAAGCTGTCATAAAGGAACTCAATATTCTTTCTGACCTGTGACAATTCAGATAAAATTGCCTCTTTCGCAAGAATTCTCTGCTGAATCTCTCCAACTTCAACTTCATATTGCTTGATTGCATCCCTTGCCGTTCCCTTATGTTCTGCAAAAGAAACAGGGTTAAACGCAAATTCTCTAAGGGCCTCAAGGAGCTGCTCCCGTTCCTCCTTCAAACAGATAACAGAAAGGTAAATCTGCTGTGCGTCCGCACTTACCTGCTGCACAACTGATGAGGGGGCTTTTTCCAATACTGCCTGCAATAAGGCTTCAAACTTCGTTTTATTTCCAACCGTTCCAAGGATTACTGCAGAATATTTTGTTTCCTTCATTTGCAAAGGCAAATCCATGGTTTCCCAAGGCTTTAGCCCTGCTATAACGCTTTTTAAACGATTGCTTTCGTTTTGTCCTTCCGCAATTTGCTTATCACACATAACTGCTGTATCCACATTCATTTCCGTATCGGTTTTCGTTCGATTCATATGATTTGCAAAATCCTCACGAACAATCTCCTGACGAACTTGAAACAATGGTTTTTTGTGTGTGTCATAGCGATTAATCGCCTCTATTGCGGTACTGACACGGGCAATGTCTGCTTCCAAACGTGAAACATCCGCACTGTTACTGGTTCTAAAAATATCAGGCATCCATTCTTCATCATTCACAATGCCTTCCTGAGAATTGATTTCTACAACACCCAAATGCATTAATTCATGAATAAAAGGAGTGCGTCCACTATTTAGACCAATGACAGTAAGCTTTCGCATCTCAACGACTGCCATATGCTCCCACAACCCTTCCGATTACAGCCTGAACAGCCTCTTCTTTCTTTTGTGTTGCTTGCTCTTTAATTTTTGAACAAATACTTTCCGTGCTCTTTTGAATGCTCTGGATTTCGACGCGGCTTTCCTCGTCTGCTTGTTTGGCAACAAGTTGCATCAATTCTTTTCCTTGCTGTTGAACCTGCTGCAATAGCACTTCCCTTTGTTTCTGCGCATCCTTTTTCAAAGATTCCGCGTCTTCAGTGGCCTGCTTTACGATCTGACCAGCTCGCTCTTCAGCCTCTACGATGCTTCTCAGGATCTCATAAGCCATTCCCATCACCTCTCTTGTTTACAATTTGCCATGCAAATTGTATAGTATGCACTTCTGTTAGGTTAAGAACTTCTTTTGTTAAACTAATAACACTGCTTGTTATAAAAAAATAAGATGTTCTAACCAAGATTTTCGCCTGTTTCCTCATAGAGCTATGAAAAAAAGACCATCCTTTTTGCGAAACCATAACCAAAAAATATAGTTTTTTATGACTTCACCAAGTATGTATTAAATCTAAAACATACCTCAGCCTAAATAATAAATTATTTACCTTGTATTGTCAAGAACCCTTTGTTTCTCAACAATACAGTAATATTTTATCGTCGCATTTAATTATTGTTAAATTAAAATCAGTATCATTTTGCTAATTTGACCCTTCTATTGAGTTTTACAGGCTTTGCGAACGGTAGTTTGCATGCAATTTATTAGTACCCAAAGCTTTTTAATGGCAGATTATACACGGCCATTTTCAGGACATTGTGATTTTTGCACATATACGCCACGTGTTTTTTGTGCAATTTTCTGTATTTTTTTTATTCTTTTCGCTCTTTTGACAGTTCGACAATGAAATATATTTTATTCTTTTCTGCATAAACTAAAATCACCCAGTTTTATACATTTTTTATAAAAAAAATAAGCTCAAATTCCCAATTCAAGCTTATTCCTCCCTTTCAACGAGCATATTCAGTTCTCTGTCCAAAGCACGCAGAACGTCCCTTTTCATCCAGTTTGGCAGCTGACTCGCACAGACTTCGTCCTTTGTCATCCAAAAAAACGCTTCATGCTCCTTACTTAAAACCACCGCTCCTGCCTTCCAACGACATACATATGTGAAAATACATAAATGTATGTGATTCTTAATCACATCAAAAAGAGAAACAGGCTCACCCACAAATACCTCCAAACTGGTTTCTTCTTGTATTTCCCGCAGCAGACCATCTTGACAATGCTCATAAAAATGCAGGCCACCGCCGGGTAAATCCCATTTTTGATGGCTATTCATGTAGCTGCATTCCATTTCGTCTTGTGATCTGGATAAAATCAAAACCTTTTCCTCTTTTACGATGACGGCCTTTACGGCAACAGCAAAATCTCGTTTCATGGGCTCACCTCCTCTCTATGTTATCATTTGCCATGTGCAAAATACAATTTCTCAGGACTCTGCCCCGCACACTGAAAGCCTGTAAAAAGGTTTGACCCCTTTTTCGAAAGCGTGGGTGTGGGTAACCTCCAAGTTCTTGCCTTTCTATTTTGCAATTCTCGGTTTATATTTAATTTCACACTGTCAAAAAATTATTTTGCCTCTTCTAACAGCTTTAGCAGCTCATCCTCTGTAAAGTCATATTCTTTTCCACAAAAGTGACAGTGCAAATTCGCTTTTTTGTCATCTTTTATAATTTTCTCCAATTCTTCCTTGCCAATACTGATTAATGTCTTTTCCACCCGCTCCTTGGTGCAATTACAATAGAATTCGGTAGGTACTTTATCCAATATTTTCATATCCAGCCCCTCGAGAAGCATTTCCAAAATTCCCTCTGGGGTCTGTCCCATATCCAACAAATCCGTTACATAGGGAATCGTATTTAAACGTTTTTCCAACGTTGAAATGATTTCTTCCGGTGCATCGGGTAAAAGTTGAATGATAAACCCGCCTGCACAGCGAATCGAGGTATCCGTATCCACCAAAACGCCCAATCCTACCGCCGAAGGCGTTTGCTCAGACTGCGCATAGTAATAAGTCAAATCCTCGGCAATTTCGCCGGAAACTAGCTGAATACGTCCCGCATAAGGCTCTTTTAAGCCAATATCCTTTATCACGCTCATATATCCTTGGCCAATGGCGCCGCCGACATCCAATTTCCCCGGGTGTTTAGAAGGAATCTCAACATTTGGGTTAAAAACATAACCCTTTACCCTGCAATGACTGTCAGAAGATACCACAACGCCCTTTAAGGGGCCTAAGCCTCTGATTTGAAGGGTAAGCAAATCTTTTTCACCCTTGAGCATACTCCCCATCATTGCCGCCGCAGTCAGCATTCTTCCTAATGCTGCCGACGCCACAGGCGAGGTATGATGTACCTCTCTGGCGTGCTGAACCATTTCGCCCGTTGTTGCCGCAAAGGCACGGATACTTCCGCCGCCCGCTATCGCTCTTACAATATAGTCACTCATTTTTATAGTTCCTCCTTTAACTGCGCCGCAAAAAAATAGCGTTGGCTATCCTCTTTTGCTCGCTCAAAACAATACCCGTCATATACATTCAATAATAGAAAGCCGTTTTCTTCAAGGCAGCTTTTTACTTCCTCTAAGGAATACGCCCTTTCATAGTGATATTCCTCCACACGCTCGTAGGTTTCCTTGTCTTTTTGGCGGATAAAAAAGCTTACATAGTATTCGTTAATCCGTTCCTCCTCATCAAAGGAATTCTCCCAAAAATATGCAGCATCCTCTGTCATTGCGGCATAGGTTTTGTCCCCCAAAAGCTCTTTAAACTTGTATTCAGTATTCATATCAAAAAGAAATATCCCATTGGGCTTCAAATGCTTTTTTACCGCAGAAAAAGCGGCGAAAAGTTCCCCTTCCTCCGTCAAATAATTCAAGCTGTCACATAAGCTTAAAACGCAATCCACCTGATATGACAGCTCCATTTCCATCATGTCCTGACAAAAAAAAGGTATGGAAAGCCCCTCAGCAAAAGCTTTTCTCTGCGCCTCTGCCAGCATTTCTTCCGAAATATCCACACCAACAACAGAGAAGCCCGCCTTTGCCAAAGGAATGGTAATGTTACCCGTTCCGCATCCCAAGTCAATCACGCTTTCTGGAATCTTGCCCAGCTTCTCCCACGAATCCTGAATATATTTCACCCAAACAGGATAATCTATTTCATCCATAAACATATCATATACGGACGCAAACCCTTCATATGCTCCCATTTTCGTTACCCCTATACCATAAATGCTTCCAAATTTAACATTAGTATATTATAGCTTTTCCTCTGAGGTATTGCAAGGATTTTTCCCCTTGGACTGCGCATCTCTTTTCTTCTTTCCCATAATTCCGCCAATGCGTCCGCTTTCTTTTGCCGTAAGCCCTTTCCATCCCACCTGAGCAACCTTTTCAAGCAGTCCCAGCTCCTCGGCAATTTCATATTTCATTGTAATGTCACGCTTTTGTGCCTCAGTTAATTCTTTTTTTTGACCCATAATAAATCCCCTTTCTGACTTTTCTTTTCATTCATTATTGCCGGATTTTCATATTTTTTTCATGCTTTTGTGTATATAAAAAAAAATATTGTCAATGAACGAAAATCATTTGACAGATAACCTTTCTGATGGTAGACTATGGATTAAGTAAATAGTTCTAAAAGTAGAGGTGCGTTTTTCATGAGTACACGGGCGAATATCATAAGGGATAGAGGCCGTCCGCCGAAAGGGGCAAACGCCGAAGAGAAAAAATTCCTTATCATTCTTTCTCTGGTTGTCCGGTTAATAGCCGTCCAACTGTCATTGGTATTCCCAATGGAGCGCTACGAAACTAAGTTTTTGCAATACTTTTTTTGTTATTTGCAAAATTTGGAAGTCGGCGCTTGCCGGCTTTTTTTTGTTTTTTGGCAAAACCATGGCTTTGGAACATATACCACAAAAGTGAAGAACCTTGGTATCAAGCATTCAAGCCCATATTTCCTAAGTCAAGACCCATCGACTTTTCAGAAAAATTAATGACAAACGGCTTTCTCAATCCCCCTGTGTTCCAGCGGACTTGTAGCTTGAAGTTATTCTTTCAAAATACACGCCCCATACAAAGGCCGGAAATGATGGGAATCCGTTAAAAAGGCTTATCTTAGGGAAATGCGGCTTTTTGGAAATTTTAGATTCTTCGCACATACTCACATATTTTAACTTATTATATAAAAGAAAGAAGGAAGTTTAAAAATGAAAAAGATTAATCTGGCAGTTGTAGGTGCAACAGGCATGGTAGGCAGAACATTCTTGAAGGTTTTAGAAGAAAGACAGCTTCCCATTGAAAACTTCTATGTTATGGCCTCCAGCCGCTCCGCAGGAAAAACAATTACTTTTAATGGAAAAGATTATATTGTAGAAGAATTGACGGAAAACTCCTTTGATAAACACATTGACATCGCTCTATTTTCCGCAGGCGGCAGTACAAGTGAAAAGTTTGCACCTATTGCAGCAGCCCATGGATGTATTGTAATTGACAACAGCTCGCAATGGCGTATGGATCCCGAAGTTCCTCTGGTTGTGCCCGAGGTAAATGCGGATGATATTTCTTGGCACAAAAACATCATTGCAAACCCTAACTGCTCCACCATTCAAGCAGTGGTTGCATTAAAGCCTTTGGATGAAAAATATACAATCAAGCGTGTTGTATATTCTACCTATCAGGCGGTCAGCGGCGCAGGTCTTGCAGGCTGGATGGATCTTGAAAACGGCTTGAAGGGTAAAGAACCCCAAAAATTTCCTCATCCCATTGCAAATAACTGCCTGCCCCATATTGATGTATTTTTGGACAACGGCTATACAAAAGAAGAAATGAAAATGGTAAACGAAACCAGAAAAATGCTTCATAATGAAAATCTGAGAGTAACAGCCACCACAGTGCGTGTGCCTGTTTTCAACTCCCACAGCGAATCCATTAACGTGGAATTTGAAAAACCTTTTGATTTGAACCAATTAATCGAAACATTGAAAAATGCGCCCGGCATTGTCTTGATGAATGATTCAAAAAACAACGAATATCCTTTGGCAGTAAGTGCAACAGGCCATGATGAGGTTTACATCGGTCGTATCCGCCGTGATGAAAGTGTAGAAAACGGCGTAAACATTTGGGTGGTAGCCGACAATATACGTAAGGGTGCTGCAACCAATGCAGTGCAAATTGCAGAAGAAATTATTAAAAATATGAACGCATAACTATACAACAACTAAACTTATTTGGAGGTGCTTGCATTATGTCAATTTTTACAGGCGCAGGTGTTGCTTTGGTTACACCTACATTTCCCGACGGTACTGTTAACTTTGAAAAAATGAAAGAACTGATTGAGTTCCAGCTTGCTAATGACACCGACGCTTTAATTATTTGCGGTACAACAGGCGAGGCATCCACTTTGTCCGACGAAGTGCAAATTGAATGTGTACGCTTTGCTGTTGAAGTTGTAAATGGTCGTGTACCTGTGATTGCAGGTGCTGGCAGCAACGATACCGCTCATTGCATTGACTTGGCAAAGGGCTGTGAAAATGTCGGAGCCGACGCTGTTTTACTGGTAACGCCCTACTATAACAAAGCAACGCAGAAGGGCTTGATTTTACACTATACAGCTGTAGCTGAAAGCCTTTCCATTCCAATTATTCTATATAATGTTCCAGGTCGTACTGGATGCAATATTGCGCCAAAAACAGTTTTGGAGCTGTCTAAGGTTAAGAACATCGTTGCTTTAAAAGAAGCAAGCGGAAACCTATCTCAAGTGGCTGAAATTGCTGCATTGATTCCGCCCGACTTTGATCTTTACAGCGGTAACGACGACCAAATTCTGCCTATCCTTTCTTTGGGCGGCAAAGGGGTTATTTCCGTACTTTCTAACATTGCCCCGAAACAAACCCATGATATGGTTGTAAAATTCTTTGAAGGGGATTTAAAAGGCTCTATCAACTTACAGTTAGGTGCAATCGAATTGATTTCTGCTCTGTTTTGTGAAGTAAACCCCATTCCCGTAAAAACAGCTTTGGATTTAATGGGCTATGCAGTTGGCCCTTGCCGTATGCCTCTTTGCGCAATGGAGGATAAAAACTTGGAAACATTGAAGAATGCAATGAAAAACTACGGCTTGATTTCATAATCATGCGGCTTATGGTAAAGAATATCACTTTGCCACATGAAATATAGATAACGTTATGCAAGCAGCGAATAGCATTTTGCCTACAATAGAGCGCTGACATTGTTCAGTAAAAAAAACAGGCTTTTTGAATGAAGGAATCTATTCCTTCATTCAAAAAGCTATGATAAAAGGTTTGATTTTAAAGGAGTGTACTATATGATTAACATTATCATGCACGGCTGCGGCGGTAAAATGGGACAGGTTGTGGCTGAAATTGTTGCGAACGATCCGGTTTGCCAAATCGTAGCAGGTATTGATCCAAGAGTACCTGAAGCAAATTTCCCCGTATTCCCCACGCCGGCTGACTGTACCATTGATGCGGACGTAATTATAGATTTTTCCACAGCAGCGGCTGTACCTGCTTTATTGAAATTTTCAAAGGCAAAAAAAATTCCCGTTGTTGTTTGCACCACCGCCCTCAGCGACGAAACCACAGAATTGCTGAAAGAAACCTCCGAAAGCGTTGCCGTATTAAAATCTGCAAATATGTCTATCGGCGTAAACTTACTGTTGGAGCTGGTTCAAAAAGCGGCTCAAGCTCTGTATGATGCAAACTTTGATATTGAAATTGTAGAAAAGCACCATAATCAAAAAATTGATGCCCCCAGCGGTACCGCTATTGCATTGGCAAATGCAATCAACGAGGCAATGGAGCAGCAATTTCATTATGTATATGACCGTTCTCAAATCAGAGAAAAAAGAGAACGAAATGAAATTGGCATTCATGCAGTAAGAGGAGGCAACATTGTGGGCGATCACGATGTTATTTTTGCCGGCAGAGATGAAGTAATCGAACTGACTCACCGTGCTACCTCTCGTGAGGTTTTTGCCGTAGGAGCGGTGAAAGCCTCAAAATATCTGGCATCCCAATGCCCCGGACTTTATTCCATGAAGGATGTTTTGGCATAAATTTTCAGCACCAACGCATACAACGAACCCCTTTTGTTGGACAAACTGAGTGTCTAGCAAAAGGGGTTCGTTGTATGCGAAAGAAACTTGGACAAACGAATAGGCCTTCATCGTATTTTGTGAATTTACGATTATATTATGAAACTTCGTGTCTGTACACTAAGAGAATTGGGAAAATTATGAATCGAATGACACAATAAGATAGGCACAGATTGTGCTGTTTCTTATGCAGTGCTTTCTTCTTTAAAATGAAATGGCTGATGCAGCAAACAGCTTTTCCTTGCCGCTTGAACCTCCACTTTACCTACATACTTTTCATTGACGCAGTATCGGTTTATATGGTAAACTTTTTAAAATTAATTATTCAAAAAACTCTTATCAAGAGGGGGGAGGAACTACCCCATGAAGCCCAGCAACCGACAATGACTTGTTCGGTGCCAAATTCAGCCGTGGGCTACACTGGAAGATGAGAAGGGATTTGATTACATTGTTGTATTCTGCCTCTTTTATTTGCTTGAAGGGGTTTTTTGTTTCTCAAAGGGGTACACAACATAAACATGAACGAATAACGACCGTGATTATTTTTATTGATTCTTCTTGGGATTGGCTCTATGATAGAAATAGGGATATTTAACAGCCTTCCCATTCTTATTTGAAATGATAATTGCCGCTGTCCTGATTGATTTGGTTTGTCGGGGCTAAGCGTGTTCACGCTGATAGTGCTGCTTCAACATTTAACCTTAGCAACATCATCAACTTCAAACTCTGTTTTTCACTATACTTTTTAAAATAAAAGGAGGCCTTTTATGAATCCTGTAGAAAAAATTTTGTCAGAACATCCCATGATGATATTAGATGGTGCCTTTTCCACAGAACTTGAGCGCCGAGGCTGCGATTTGAACGATCCTCTTTGGTCGGCGAAGATTCTTATGGAAAACCCAGATATGATTGGAGCCGTCCATGAGGATTATTTCAAAGCGGGTGCAGATTGTGCAATCACTGCCAGCTACCAAGCAACCTTTGAAGGTTTTATGAAAAGAGGACTGACAAAGCAAGAGGCGAAGGAGCTGATTGAGCTTTCCGTACGCATTGCGTCAAAAGTAAGGGATGATTTTTGGGGAAATCCCGAAAACCGAATAAACCGTCCCAAGCCTATTGTGGCGGCTTCAGTCGGCCCTTACGGAGCTTTTGTTGCCGACGGCTCTGAATATCGGGGGAATTATGGTTTAACAAAAGCCCAACTGGAGGAATTCCACCGAGAGCGCATGGATACCTTGATTAAAGCCTGCCCCGATATACTCGCCTGTGAAACAATTCCTTGTTTGGTTGAGGCACAGGCAATTGTAAATGTTTTGGAGGAATACACCGATGTATTCGCATGGATCAGCTTTAGTGCTAAAGATGGCGAATGCATCAACAGCGGTGAACGTATAGAAGACTGTGCCCGCTGGCTTGACAGCCACCCGCAGGTGACCGCCATTGGTGTAAACTGTACCGCACCAGAGTTTATGGAGTCCCTGATTTTAGAAATTCGCAAGGGTACCGATAAACCCATCATCCTTTACCCCAACTCAGGAGAACAATATGATGCCGAAACAAAAACTTGGCATGGCTGTTCTTCGGGGGTGTGTTATGGTGATGCTGCAAAGCGTTGGTTTGAAAAGGGCGCGCGTCTGATTGGTGGCTGCTGCCGAACAACTCCGGAGGATATTCGCAGTATCGCCCTTTGGAGCAGAAAATGATCGGCAAGGTACACGGATATGGTTTCCTAGCCGAATGGACACAGGACACAATTTGAAATCTATTTTCAGCAAAACACCTACCATTAGGAAATCAATGGGAACTTCAGCCATGAAATATGTTATTTCTATGCGCCCTGAGGTAAATAATAACGTATCCTTGCGCTACAGATGAAAAACAGGTCAGGTCAACCATGCTATGAGATGGTTAATCAGTGAAAAATGAAATTCGCTCTATCATGCATTGCAATAATCGTGTCCTGTCAACAAAGCAGAAAAAAATATCTCCTGTATGATACCATGCGTATATCAAATACAGGAGATTTTTTTATCAGGTTTTAGCCGCCCCGTGCAGAACAGCTGCTTTGGTCTCTCCATATAGCCTTATATGATCATTGAAAATAGAATATGCATTTCTAATTTCTTTCTATAAAAAAAGCACGGTATCATACCCGTGCCTTTTTATAGACAAGAACAAAATATTGTTCAAGATTATCCATACAATCACTTTCGCCTAGAAATGCAGAAACTTTGTACTACTACGAGATAAAACCACATTGAAAGTTTTCCCCTCATTTATGAACAAGCTCTACCGTAGATTACTCACTGTGAAAACGAAATATGCCTTAAGGCTTCAACAACTTTTTTTGCAAACTCATGCAAAGACTCATTGCTTTTCTGCTTTAATCTGATAGATACAATCCACTTGCTCCGCTATGGTTGGCGGCAGAGAATCCCCAGTGAGAATAATATCCATAAAATCCGGACGCCTTTTCAGCAATTCCCCTAAATGTTCTGCAGATAAAAAGCCTTCTTTGATACACTCTAAAACGCCATCCAAAAGAAGCATTTCACATTCCCCTGTGTCCACAATTTTTCTGGCAAAATTAAATGCATTCTTTATTTCTCCACTGATTTCCTTGCGAACGGATTCATCAATCGTTTGTTCGATGCGGTTTTTTTCAAAGCGGAATATACGAAAATCAGGCTCCAGCTTTTTTAACAGCTCGATTTCTTTATTATTGTGATAATCCATAAACTGTATCATCACAACACGCAAATCATCCCCAATCGCTCTCAAGCCTCTGCCAACAGCCACACAGGTTTTTCCTTTGCCTGCGCCGTAATAAACGGAAATCTGTCCTTGTCTCACTTTTTATTCAACTCCTGCTATTCTTCGGTAAATTTTTCAACAATTAATGTTTTTTCATCTGCATGAGGAATTTCAATTTTTGATACCGAAACCTCATAAGCAATACGTTCTTCAATTTCATCGCCCATTTTTTTCTGATAAGTTCTGCTTTGCACTCTGCCCCAAACCTTAATGTTTGACCCTATCAAAAGGTTAGCAATATATCTTGCATTGCGTCCCCATACAATGCAAGGAATATAATCCGACTTATTATATGCTCGGTTTACCGCAACTAAAATATCCGAAATTTCTCTGCCAAAAGGGGTCTTTCTATAAATTGGCTCTTTACAGATAAATCCATTCAAAAAAATTTGATTTTCGCTCTTCTTTTCATCCTCTGCAAGAATATGAATTTCTCTGGCAAAAATAGTAAGCACAAGCCTATTCTTTTTGCTGTTGTAATTATTATAGCTGCGAAGCTGCCCCAGTACATCCACGCAAATATCCTTTTTCAGCTGATTTTTATCAATTAATCTTTCCGAAACGGTGATCGGAAGGATGTCAGCCTGATCGCTAAGACGCTCAGATGCTATCTTAAACGTATAGAAGCCTTCTCCATAAACCTCGTGACTGAATACACATTCCTCCACGATTTTCCCGGCAATGGCAACAGTGTTGTTTTCCGGCAATCCATCCATATGCATCGCTTTCTCCCCTTTTCTTTGTCGATTATTTCATCGGCAATGCTTCCTTCTGTATTTCAGTTTACGCAAAAAAACAAACCTTTAGAAGTCTGAATGAAAAAAACTCTTCACGACCTTCTACAGGTACGTTTTCCCCCGCCCTAGCTATAAATGTTAAATTTCCGAAATATTTTTGCCATTGCGAAAAATAAATCCTGTTTTTACACAATCAATAGCTACAACCATAGAATAATCTTTTGTTTTATATATCAATGGTTCCCCACTTTTCTTCACAATGACCGCTTCTACTTTTTTATCGTTCTTTACCCAATAACAGAGGAAGTAAAAATCATTTTCCTGGCGCACTGTCCATTCCAGATCCAAAAGAGGCTTTAAAAAGAAATCTCCCTCACAGCCAAATAAATCGGCTACTCTTTTACTCGCCTGTATAAAATCCTGCACTGGTTCTTTTCCCTTTGCCATATATTCCTCCGCTCAACAAAAATCTTATATACTTATGGTAATGATTTCTAAACGACTTGTCAATATAAACATTTCTTTTGTGCATAAACCTTTTATGTAAATCATAACAAAAAAGGCGGAAAATGTCAAAAATCGACTTTCCCACCTTTTTTCAGCTTAACCTTTTTCCATAACGCCCTTTAAATATTTTCCTGTATAGGATTGACTGATTGTGCAAATTTCCTCAGGTGTGCCCTTTGCGATCACCATCCCGCCTTTATCCCCACCCTCAGGGCCTAAGTCGATGATATAATCTGCGGTTTTAATCACATCAAGGTTGTGTTCAATCACCACAACGGTATTTCCGCCCTCCGTCAGCCGCTGAATAATGTGTACCAATTTATGCACATCAGCGGTGTGGAGCCCCGTTGTAGGCTCATCCAAAATATACATTGTCCTGCCCGTGCTTTTTTTACTTAACTCTGTTGCCAGTTTCACCCTTTGCGCCTCGCCGCCAGAAAGTGTGGTAGAGGATTGTCCCAGCTGAACATAAGATAAACCAACATCGTAAAGCGTCTGTAGCTTTGTTTTAATACGAGGAATATTGTCGAAAAACTCCAAGGCTTCTTCCACCGTCATTTCCAACACATCAGCAATGGATTTCCCTTTGTATTTTACCTCCAAGGTTTCACGATTGTACCGTTTCCCCTGACAAACCTCACATGGCACATAAATATCGGGCAAAAAGTGCATTTCAATTTTAATGATTCCATCTCCAGCGCATGCTTCACAGCGTCCGCCCTTTACATTAAAGCTGAATCTGCCTTTTTGATAACCTCGCATCTTCGCCTCTGTCGTTTGGGTAAAAACATCTCGTATCATATCAAAAACGCCCGTATAAGTGGCCGGATTGCTTCTTGGCGTACGCCCAATGGGCGATTGGTCAATGTCAATTACTTTATCCAGCTTTTCATATCCAAGCATCGCTGCATGGGTACCGGGGCGCAGTTTCGCCCGATTTAAATCTCTTGCCAAGCGCTTATATAATATCTCGTTGACCAAAGAGCTTTTTCCAGAACCGCTGACTCCGGTTACGCAGGTAAATACCCCCAAAGGAATTTCAACATCAATATTTTTCAGGTTGTTTTCCGTTGCGCCTTTGATTTTAATAACATTGTCGGCTTCAAAGGTTCTTCGTTCCTTCGGCACCTCAATTTTCTTTCTTCCGCTGAGGTAGTCCCCCGTAATCGAACGTTCGCAAGCCATAATTTCATCCACGCTGCCAACGCAAAGCACCTCACCGCCATCCTTTCCTGCGCCCGGGCCGATATCCACAATACAATCCGCCGCATACATGGTATCTTCATCATGCTCAACTACAATCAAGGAATTCCCAATATCACGAAGATTGCGCAAGGTTTTGAGCAGCTTGTCATTATCCCTTTGATGCAGACCAATACTTGGTTCATCTAAAATATAAACAACGCCAACCAAGCCTGAGCCGATTTGGGTAGCCAATCGAATTCTTTGTGCTTCACCGCCAGAAAGCGTGCCTGCCGTACGGGACAACGTCAGATATTCCAGTCCGACATCCATTAAAAAGCCGATTCTTGCGTTGATTTCCTTTAAAATTCGATGGGCAATCATTTCTTCCCGTCCACTTAGCACAAGGCCATGAAAAAATTTTTGAATTACAGCAACGGAAAGCTCCGTCAATTCCGAAATATTTTTTTCCCCTATGGTAATGGCAAGCACCTCTGGACGCAAACGGCGACCATGACAGGAGGGGCATTGAATATTGGTCATATATTCCTCATATTCCCCACGCATTCCCTCTGAGGTTTCGTTATATCGCCGCTGTAAGTTGGGGATTAAGCCGTCGTAATCATAATCATAGGTGCCTGTTCCACGATAGTTGGAATAGGTAATGCGAATTTTTTCTCCGCCCGTGCCGTAAAAAATAATTTTCTTTATCGTTTCGGACAATTCCCGAAAGGGTATGTCTAACGCAAAGCCATATTTTTCTGCCAATGCCTCAAACAGAACACGGCTCATGCTATCTTTTGAGGAAATGGAATTATACCCCGGGGCAACAATCGCTCCACCCAAAATGCTAAGGCTGTCATTAGGAACAATCAGGCTTTCATCAAATTTCATCTGCATTCCCAAACCTGTGCAGGTGGGGCAGGCACCACTGGGATTATTAAAGGAAAACAAGCGTGGCTCAATTTCCATTAAATCAATGCCGCAGTCGGGGCAGGAAAAATTCTGGCTGAATAACAGCTCCTCCTCGCCCTGATTGACATCCACCACCAAAAGACCGCCCGTCAAAGCAGTTACGGTTTCTATTGACTCTGTCAAACGCTTTTGGATTCCGTCTTTCACCACCAAACGGTCTACCACAATCTCTATGGTATGTTTTTTATTTTTTTCCAGCTCGATTTTTTCCGAAAGGTCGTATAATTGACCGTCCGCACGCACACGGACATATCCACTTTTTTTGGCATCCTCCAAAAGCTTCATGTGCTCCCCTTTTCGTCCCCGCACAACTGGGGCAAGAAGTTGAAGCTTTGTGCGCTCCGGTAGCTCCAAAATACGGTCTACAATCTGATCTATGGTTTGCTTTTTAATTTCCTTTCCGCATTTCGGACAATGAGGAATACCAATGCGGGCGTAAAGCAAACGCAAATAATCATAAATTTCTGTTACCGTCCCTACTGTGGAACGAGGGTTATGACTTGTGGTTTTTTGGTCTATGGAAACGGCGGGAGAAAGCCCTTCGATTAAGTCAACGTCAGGCTTGTCCATCTGTCCTAAAAATTGGCGCGCATATGAAGATAAAGACTCAACATAACGCCGCTGTCCTTCCGCATAAATGGTATCAAAGGCCAGGGAGCTTTTTCCCGAGCCGCTAACCCCTGTAAATACAACCAATTTATCTCTTGGGATAGTGAGATCCACATTTTTTAAATTGTGCTGCCTTGCTCCCCGAATTACAATTTTATCCTTCATGCTTCCTCCTAAAGGCGAAAATACCGTTCATCTAACATCTAACAGTTTTTTCAGCTCCAAAATTTTATCTCTCAGCTGTGCAGCACGCTCAAACTGCAACTCCACAGCCGCTTGCTTCATCTCTTTATCCATTTTTTTAATCAGCTTTTTCAGTTCCTCTTGGCTCATGGATTCAGGATCCTTATCCAAGCCGAATTTCTGCTTTTCCGTTACGGTTTTACTAATCTGAATAATGTCGTGAACCTTTTTTTGAATGGTCTGGGGTACAATTCCATGGGCATCGTTGTATGCTTCCTGAATGCTGCGGCGGCGATCGGTTTCCTCGATTGCCTTTTTCATGCTCGCCGTCATAACGTTGGCATACATGATAACTCTGCCCTCGGAGTTTCTTGCCGCCCGCCCGACGGTCTGTATCAAGGAGGTTTCCGAACGCAAAAACCCCTCTTTGTCCGCATCCAAAATGGCAACTAGGCTCACCTCAGGAATATCAAGCCCTTCACGCAGTAGGTTTATCCCCACCAAAACATCAAAAACGTCCAAGCGCAAATCCCGAATAATCTCTAATCTTTCCAGTGTAACAATATCCGAATGCAAATACCGCACCCGTACACCTGCCTCACGCAAATAATCAGTCAAGCGTTCCGCCATCTTTTTTGTCAGTGTGGTTACAAGCACCTTCTGCCCTGCCGACGTTGTTTTGTTTACCTCCGACAGCAAATCGTCAATCTGCCCTTCAATGGGGCGAACGGAAATTTCAGGATCCAAAAGTCCAGTCGGACGAATGATTTGCTCTGCAATTTGCTCCGAATGCTCCTTTTCGTACACAGAGGGTGTTGCAGAAACAAATAAAAGCTGATTGATTTTACGTTCAAATTCCGCAAACTTTAAAGGACGGTTGTCCAAAGCGGAAGGCAGACGAAACCCAAAGTCAACCAAAGTGTTTTTTCTGGATCGGTCGCCCTCATACATCCCCCGAATCTGAGGTATGGAAACGTGGGACTCATCGGCAATCATCAAAAAATCATTGGGGAAGAAGTCAATCAGGGTAAAGGGTGTGCTCCCTGCATCCCTGAGGGACAAATGACGGGAATAATTTTCAATGCCTGTGCAGAAGCCCATTTCACGCATCATTTCAAGATCATAATTCGTTCTTTGCTCCAACCGCTGTGCCTCCAGCAACTTGTCCTGTCTGCGCAGCTCATCCAAACGTTCCTTCAGCTCCGCCTCGATACGCTCAATGGATTTCTTTAGCTTTTCAGGAGCCGTTACATAATGAGAAGCAGGAAAAATGGAAATGTGTGCTCTTGATCCCAAAATTTCACCTGTCAAAACATCTATCTCCGTTATTCTTTCTATCTCATCCCCAAAAAATTCAAGCCGAACAGCATGCTCCGAAGATGCAACCGGGAAAATTTCAACCACATCCCCACGCACACGGAAAGAACCTCTTTCAAAATTCATGTCGTTACGGTCATACTGCATTTCAATTAAGCTGTGCATCACTTCGTCCCGATCTTTTTCCATACCAGGGCGCAAAGAAAGCATCATCCCATAATACTCCTCAGGATCGCCCAAACCGTAAATGCAAGAAACGCTGGCTACAACGATAACATCCTCTCGTTCCACCAACGCCGCAGTTGCCGAATGGCGCAGCTTATCAATTTCATCATTTACGGAAGAATCCTTCTCAATATAGGTATCCGTACTCGGCACATATGCCTCGGGCTGAAAATAATCATAATAAGAAACGAAATATTCCACCGCATTTTCGGGGAAAAACTCTTTTAACTCATTGTAAAGCTGTGCCGCAAGGGTTTTATTATGGGCAATGACAAGGGTTGGCTTTTGAAGCTTCTCCACGATATTTGCCATTGTAAAAGTCTTGCCGCTGCCGGTAACACCCAACAGCGTCTGAAATTTTTTCCCTTCCTCAAATCCTTTTGCAAGCTTTTCGATTGCCTCGGGCTGGTCGCCAGTGGGCTTATATTGAGAATGAACCTGAAATTTCATTTGTTATTCACCTCCGAAAAAACTCATAAATGACCTATATTATTTGAAGCTTTGCTTATCAAAGCAATACCGCAACAGCTTTAGTACTTTACAAATTATAACACATATGTTTTAAAAAGTATAGAAAAATATGCAAACATTAGTTCTAAAAATCTTGTATTTAGAGAAAGTAAATTCTATATTTTAGTACTGACAGCCCTGCATTTTGGGAGAAAAAATTCCGTTTCATTTTTTATTTTCCCCTTTCTACCTATATAATATAGATTATAATTCCTCCAATGAAAACCACTATACCTAGTTCGTAAAAAAAAACCTTCTTTTAGCATCTCAAATTACGTTAAAATGAGCTGCATAATTTCAAAAAAAATGGTATCTGTAATTATTTTACAGATACCATGCACACACACACTCTTACATTCTTTCTAATAAACCTTAGGGGTTGTTTTTCATCAAAAAATTGAAAGGAATCGGGGTAATGCATACTGTTGCAACGACGGTTAATACAAGAGCTTGGAAAATTTCCACATTCACCATATTTCATAAGTTGCCCTTTTGCGCAACCATCTCTGCAACCGCTCATCTGAAACCATGGCTATTGCAATGAATGAAAACAACTTGCTTCTGCAGCATAAAAGCCTCGCTTTTTTGGACAAAAATCTTTGAAACTATTCCACTATTTCACCCTGAGTGGAAATTGTTATTACCTGCCAAGGGAGAAATTTTCCGCTGTTTTGCAAAGCGGTTTTGACAGCCATTTCAATACCACCGCAGCAAGGCACCTGCATTCTTACAACCGTTACGCTTTTTATATCGTTTTGCATAATAATCTGCTGCAATTTCTGGGCATACTCAACCATATCCAGCTTCGGGCAACCAATTAATGTTACTTTATTTTTGATGAATTTGTTATGAAAATCTCCATAGGCATAGGCCGTGCAATCTGCCGCAATTAAGAGGTTTGCACCATCAAAATAAGGAGCCTGAATGGGTGCCAGCTGAATTTGAACCGGCCACTGACGAAGCTGAGATTTTACCGTCCGTGCCAAAGGTTCTTCGGCGAAATCAGCGTGATCCGCTTGAGGATGCAATACCTGCGGCTGGTTACCGGGGCAGCTGCAAGAATGCGCTTTTTCCGCCATGTTTTTCTTAACTTCTGCCTCATCATAGGGCAGTGCTTCCCGCTCTACAAACTGTATTGCTCCCGTGGGGCAAGTAGGCAAACAATCTCCAAGGCCGTCGCAATAGTCATCTCTGATGAGTTTCGCCTTTCCATCAACCATTGCAATCGCCCCCTCGTGGCACGCCGTTGCACATAATCCGCAGCCGTTACATTTTTCTTGATCTATTTCAATAATTTTTCTTATCATACTTTTCTCCTCCAACATATTTTAAACTTTTTTTGTTTTATTGTTTTTCTTGTCTTTATGGGCAAAGTATATTATAATAAGCGCAAATAGTCCGTTGTTTTTACAACAAAAATGAGGTTTTTATGCTTTATATGCAAATTTTGAAAAAATCCCCGCTTTTCTCAGGTATTCAGACCGATGAAATACAATCCATGCTCACCTGCCTTTCTGTCGTTGAAAAAAAATATGAAAAAAATGAATTGATTTTTCGTCATGGCGAAACCGTGGATACTATGGGGCTCGTTTTATCCGGCTGTGTTCATATTATGAAAGAAGACTTTTGGGGCAATCGCACCATATTGAGCGAAGTAACCCCTTCTCAAATGTTTGGGGAAGCTTTCGCCTGTGCACATAATCAAGACTTAACGGTCAGCGTTCTTTCGGTGGAGCCAACAACTGTTTTATTTTTGGATATTAAGCAAATTTTAAATACCTGCTCCTCTGCTTGCATCTTTCACACCCGATTGATACGAAATTTGCTTTCTGTTTTGGCCGAAAAAAATATCATGCTCACACGAAAAATAGACCATATTTCTAAAAGAACAACCAGAGAAAAGCTACTTTCTTATCTTTCTGCCGAATCATTAAAGGCTGGCTCGCCATCGTTTCAAATTCCATTTAACCGTCAGCAGCTGGCAGATTATTTGGCGGTTGACCGCAGTGCTATGTCGCTTGAGCTTTCCAAACTGCAAAAAGAAGCTTTTTTAACATATCAAAAAAATTTATTTTATTTAAAGGATTCTTTTACGATTGAACGATAAATAAACCCTTTTCGTTACATTCTAAAATCCAGCGCAATTCGTTCCAGAATGTTCCTACATATTAAAAACCGTTGGTGTAATACTATTACTGCAACACAAAAACACAGAGATTTCAAGGAGGTAATTAAAATGAGTGGAACATCTAACAGCACAAGCACTAAGATGAACGTACCCGAGGCAAGAGCAGCTATGGAACAGTTCAAATATGAAGTAGCGAATGAAATCGGCGTACCTTTGAAAAAGGGCTACAATGGCGACTTAACTTCCGCACAGAACGGTTATGTTGGCGGCTATATGGTTAAGAAAATGATCGAAGCTCAGGAAAGAGCGATGGCCGGCAAGACTCAGGGCTAAGCATAAACTTGGTCTAGCTGATTTATAATACAATCAGCTGACAGCAGCTTCAATATTGCCTCTGTAAACTTTGTTTGAGGCAAAAAAGAGCCTGAAGTATTAATACTTCAGGCTCTTTTTCATAGATTGGCACCCCATGAAATTTATTCTGAAACAAGATGTAAAACATCGTTTTTCCAGCCTATAATGTTTAAATCCCTTTGCACGAAAAACCCCTTTCTAACTACTCTCCGCCGAAAAAAAGATTCTAACCCAAGTTCGGTAAAAACAGCAAAAAATAAAAAATGAAAAAAACATTCCCACATAAACTTCCCCTCATTGGAATTTGTCTGTAGCAACCATTTTAACAATTCTTTGCCCCGTGCATATAATGAATTAGCTTGATGTATTGTAATAAGTTTGTCCCCAAATGTTTGAAAAACATCCTTCAAAGCTCCATATCAAAAAAACCTTTTTCAAAGCAAAACAGCCATTTCCATCAGCCAAAAGCAAATGAAGATGGCTGCCTTTTTATAAACATCATACCATGCCTATATGGAACACCTTACAAAAACAAAGAAATGGCGCAGTACACCAAAAGTAGCGACATTACCGTATTGGTCAGCTTCGCATAGCGTGAAAATAAAATTCTGAACACAGAACCAAATGCCGCCCAGCAAAGATTGAAAAAGCATCCAATTGTCGCCAATAAAATTGCAAAACCAAGAAGCTTCAAAGGGCTGTTATGAAAATAAGGCAATATGTAAGTTTCCATGGAAACCATACCATAGATGTAAATTTTAGGGTTAATAAATTGCAGCAGCAAGCCGGAAAGAAAGCCGTTTTTCACTTGTTTCTCTTCAATTTCCGCCGATCTTTTCAAGGTCTTGTATGCCAAATAAAGCATATATACCGCTCCAATGATCAGCATAGGTGTTTTTATCATGGGCATTACAGCATTCAATGCACTGCTTAACACCGTACATAGTATCATTACTGCCATAAAGCCTACCCAAATCCCCAGATTAAAGGGATAAGATTTTTTCAGACCAACCCGTCCTGCATTTGTCATTGACATAATGTTATTCGGGCCCGGCGTCGCTGTGGTGATGATTGCATACGTTAAAAAATTAATCCATTGAAACACAGGCATTCCCTCCAAAAATTCTTCTTTTGTATGACGCGAAATGCAGACATAAAATGATTGCACATTGCGTTGGTCAGTTGAAAGCATTGCTGATGTATCTGTATTTTATTTAGTATTATTAAATTTTTTTCATTGTACTCGTTTCAATACATAATGTCAATATGATCTTTTTTATTCTTCTTGTAAACCAAGGAACACCCCTCATTCAAATATTTTCCAATTACTGTTACATAGTATGCGTATGCTTTAAAAACGCTTATGGGGAGGAACACCTATGAATACAGGTATTGCAGAAATGAATATATTGGCATTTATTCTGTTTATTGTTTTGCTTTTCGATGCCAAAACATCGATACAAGCGCAAAGTAATCATAAGCTTTTGTATAGACTAATCTTTTTCATTATTTTAACCTTGGGGGCAGACATCCTGTTTTATTTTATGCAAAACACAGCTTTTCAGGGAGCAAAAATTTTCAAGTATATCATAATCATAACATACTTTTTCTCTGCTACAATCAGTGCTTATTATTGGTTAATTTTTATTCTCCATGAAGTCCGACAACCGATGCAATGGAAGGCTTCTTCAAAATTTTTGTATACCCTGCCGCTTTTTTTGGGGGCTGTCATGGTTCTATGCTCCCCTTTTACCCATTGGATTTTCTTTGTAAATGAAAAAAAACAATACATCCACGGGAATTTATACTTCTTACAATATCTTTTGATTTATGGGTATATTTTTACAGGCGCAATCGTTTCCTTTATTAAGTATAAAAATGAAATTCTGTTGGAAAAACAAATAATTTGCTTTCATTTATTTTTGTACTCTCTGCTTCCTCTGTTGGGAAAGGGAATGGATTTTCTTATTCCATGGGTTCATGCTGCCACCCCTTCTATCATCATTTCGGTCATTATGCTTTATGTTGACAGAATGAAAAAGGAAATTTCCCTAGACTCCTTGACACAGCTAAATAACCGCAGGCAATTCGAGCGGTATTTGATTGAAATTACAAAACATTCCCTAGATAAAAAAGTTTCTTTAATTTTTTTTGATATAAATAGTTTTAAAAGCATTAATGATACTTTTGGTCATACAGAAGGAGATAAAGCCTTAATTGCGGTTGCCCAAGTTTTAAAATCTGTTTTTTCCAATACAAAAGCTTTTCTTGCACGGTATGGCGGTGATGAATTTGCAGTTATTTTAAGGAACGATGAAAATGAAGTACGCTCTAGCCTAAAAAAAATCGATGCATCTTTGGCTGCGCTTTCCGCAAATTCGCCATATACACTTTCTCTCAGTGCAGGGTATTCCATCTATGGTGAAGAGAATGCAACCACAATCGAAACACTGATTCAGGCAGCCGACAAAAAAATGTACTGTGATAAACAAGAAAAAAAAAGCTGTTCTAGCAATCACACAGGCAACCCATGCTCTCGTTAAAAATTCCATTTTTCAGTTTTTGTAATCAGCACAGAAAAAGCCCGATTGCTCGGCACAAGCTTTGCCTTGCAATTCGGACTTTTTCTCTCACTGACTGACTTTGCTAAAACATACGTTGCTTTTCCCCGATCTTCCCCTGCAAGCATCGGGGTATCTTTTTTATCGTGACTTCATCATATCCATATCAATCATGCAGAATCATCTTCAGCCTCTGTTTTAACACCAAAGCTTCATCATTCGCTGAAGCATCATATGTACGCTTGCCTTTTCCACAGCTTCAGCGGCAATCAAATCTGTTCTGCCTACCTCCTTTCCATCCAAAGTATAAATCATTTCGCCAACCTTGGAGCCTTGGGCAATGGGTGCCTTAATCGTAGGCATCAACTCTGTTTTTGTTTCCCATTCTCCGTTGCTGCCCTTACCCATTAATACTGAGATTTCGTCCTTTACAACGGCATTTACACCCTCTTGCATCCCCTTTTCCACAGGAATCTTTCCCATATCCTGACCGACTGGATAGCCTTTTTCTATGGTGTAATTTGCAAAGCCATAGTCTAATAGCTTCATAACCTCCTGAAACCGTGTTTTAAAATCAGGTGCCGCCATGACAGTTCCTATTAAACCCATACCGTTTCGCTCCGCAGTTCCTGAAAAGCAATATAAAGCCTTGCTGGTTGAACCTGTTTTTAAGCCCGTTGTACCCTCATACCATTTAATCAGCTTATTGGTATTGGTCAAACCAAATTCGGACTCTCCTTTTTTTGTTTTATGGGTAATCGTGTCCATCCAAGTTGTTGTATACTGCTGAATTTCTGGAAAATGGTTCATAAGCTCTCGGCTCATCAAGGCGATATCATAAGCACTGGAAACATGACCATCCACATCCAAGCCGCAGGCGTTCACAAAAACGGTATCTGCCATGCCCAATTCCTTTGCCCTTTCGTTCATTTTTACAACAAATGCTTCCTCCGTTCCGGCGACAAATTCCGCCATAGACACAGCCGCATCGTTGGCAGATGCAATGGCAATACATTTTGTCATATCCGCCGCTGTTTGTGTTTCTCCCGGTTCCAAAAACACTTGAGAACCGCCCATTCCCGCTGCATGTTCACTGACCTGTACCGAATCTGTCCATTCAAACTTCCCGTCGGCTTGTGCCTCGTAAATCAGCAGTAATGTCATGATCTTCGTTACACTGGCAAGGGGCATTGCCTCATGGCTATTTTTTTCATAAATGACCGTACCCGTTGCCTGATCCATTAAAACAGCGCTTTTTGACTGCAGTTGAAAACCGCTGCTGTCGCCTTCTTCCGCACAAACAGAAAAGGGCGCCAGAAAACAGAAAAAAGCTGTCACTGCCGCCAATATCCTTTTTTTCATGCACGTTCCTCCCCGAAACTATATTCCTTAATAGTCTATGTCCTAAGGCTAAAGGATATACCCCATCCTAACCTTTCTAAGTAGGAGAAAACTTTTTATAAATCACTAAAAAAATCACTATCATTCCATGCACCGAAACGCATTTTCATATAAACCGGTTTTTCCGCTCCGTCTAAACAAGCAAACTAAAAAGCCCGAATTGCAAGAATTCGTTAGCAAATTCTGTGCGAAGCAATTCGGGCTTTTTTCTCTGCACCTTGAAAAATAGAGCTCTTTTAAAGAAGTGATGGCTTTATCGGCTTATCCCAATGCGGATTCTCTCTCTGTTTTTCTGTTTAATAATTTTCGGGCTTTCTTTCATAATATGCCTGTGGATATGCGCACACAGGGCATTTTTGAGGAGGCTCTTTTCCAACATAAACATAACCGCAGTTTTTACAAACCCAGACAGTGTTTTCGTTGCCCTGAAAAACCTTCTTCTCCTGCAGTAATTTAAGCAGAGCCTGATAGCGTTCTTCATGCTCTTTCTCCACAGAAGCAACGTGCTTAAAGAAAGCGGCAATTTCTACAAATTCCTCTTCTCTGGCAACCGCTTCCATCTTTTTATAAATATCAGTCCATTCCTCATGTTCACCGTATGCACCGGCTTTCAGATTTTCCTCGGTAGTGCTTATTCCCTTTAGGAAGTTTAAAATTCGCTTTGCGTGCTGAATTTCATTGTCTGAGGTTTCCTCAAAAACACCTTTGATTTGTTCGTAGCCTTCTTCATGCGCCTTTTCCGAATAAAGCTTATAACGGGTTGCCGCCATTGATTCACCTGCAAAAGCAGAAATAAGGTTTTGCTCTGTCTTGCTGCCCTTTAACTCCATGTAAAAATCCCTCCTAAGATATATTTCTTTCTCAGTTTGCCTCAAAATAAGAAAAAAATACCTTAAAATGGATTTGTTTTTTTCAGAAATATTTCTTTAATGACTAATTTGCAAACTATGATAAACCAGCTTTTTACCACATAATAAATTTGCTCAAAAATGCAAAAACGCTAATAATTCCTGTAATGAGCAAAACGGCTCCCAAAACAACAAATAGCCAAAGAACGATTTTCCCCCATTGGGGCAGTGTTTCTTTTTTGGTTGCCAGTGCCCATATAGCCACGCCCGCCAAAATTATGCTGCCAAAAACAGCTATCACCATAACAATCATAACCAATAACATCATGCTCATTTGTCCCACCCCTTTTTCTTAATTATACCATTCCAGTGATAAAAAGTCATAAAATGCAGTAAAATTTAAGAAATACAACCTATAGTACCAACCGCCTTTGCAATCCAAAAATCAAACTCCCTCTTTTTACATCAGCGCAGTTTATGGTTGTAATTTCTTGAACTATATTACACTATTTTTTATATTTCTTAGCAAAAACATTCGTTGTACATTTTAATAAATTCATATATAATGGATAGGAAACTTGGACAGAGATTTTGCATTCAGAAAGGAGATCTTCTTTTGGCTAATCATGCAGCAGAGGAACAAATAAAAACCCTTTCGGCAGACTATATCTATCAGCAAGCTGTTGGCAGCCTGCTGTTGCTTTTAATGAGCCAGTTGGAGGAAGAGGAAAAAGGCATTACAGCACTTCCCTTTCAAATCCCCCAAGATATTGCCGAAATCAGAAAAGAAATACGCACCCATCTTTTAAACCTTGAAGAAATACTGGAGGGGGATGCGCAAAGCCGTATTCCTGCTTTACAAAACTGTTTAGCACTGAAAAAACAACTTTTATCTATATATGAAACGGTATATAGCTATTTTTCCCAGTGGAATATCATTTCCACAATGATAAACGACCAAATTGCATTAAGAAAATATGTGGAAGATAGTGTTACCAAAAAGCAGGTGGAATGGTCTTTATTCTTTGCGGATTGCCATGCTTTTATGGAAAACGCAGAAACAGAGTTGGAGCAGAAAAGCTTTATGAGCCAGCTTCTTAAGTGCCTCCCCCTTTTCGTTACCAGGGACAAGTTTTTTGCAGAAGTAAAGGAATGCTTACACGCTGCCTTTGCAGAAGAAAGCAAGGAATTTATCGCAATGAGTTTGAATACTTTTGAAGGCTTTTGCTGCCCTGAAGCTAATCCTCTCTATGGGAAATATTTCGGAGAAATTGCTGAGGCATTGGATAAAAAGCGTATGCTTTTGCCCAATAAGCTGACGGATCAGGCACTTGCCGAAGTGTATGGCGAAATGAGTGATCTATTTGAAAATTTAGAGGAAATCGAAGAATATTTTTCCTGCATTCTTCATGATATTAATTCTTTAATTTTGATATTATACCTTACCTATACCTTTAGCGAATTAACCCAAAAGGATGTATCTTATGCAGATTTATACCACGCTGTATGTGAATTTGTTGGCGGAGAATGGAATTTAACCGAAAAAGCCGCTTATTTAGATCCCTTAACCGAGCAACTTGAAAAAGCGGTAGAACCTGTCATTGATAAGGCTAACGAAATTGGTCGTCAGGAATATGCGCTGTTGCAAAAAATCGGCTCTTTTGATGGCTTTGGCGAGGATACAAAAAAAGTACTTATGACAGAAGAGTTTATTCGTGCTTGTTTCTTCGGCTCACTGAACGATGAATTGTTCCGTTTTGACCTACCCCAAGATCTACCCCCTGCTACGCAGGAAGAAAAGAATATGCTGTTTGATGATTTTATAGTGAAAACTCGCAACAGCTTTGATGCCCTCCCTGTGCAAACACGCAAAATTGCCATGCAAACCTTAATGGGTGCATTGCCTCCCGTCTGCACAGTTCAGGATATTATGAACCGTGTGATGGAGGCTATTGATCAAACATCTTCCGATGAACAAAGGCTATTGATTGTAGATAAGGCAGGTATGGTTTTTGCCGATAATCGCTATGAATCCATCGCAAACACTGAACATGAGCATCATCATGATTGTGACTGTGGTCACGAACACGAGCATCATCATGATTGCGACTGTGGTCACGAACACGAGCATCATCATGATTGCGACTGTGGTCACGAACATACTCACCACTGATCAATCGCAAAAGATAAAGGAGGCGGCTTATGTTTACATTTAACCACTTTAATTTTAACGTTTTAAATCTGGAAAAAAGCATGAAATTCTATGAAGATGCCCTTGGTCTAAAGGAAGTTCGCAGATTAGAATCGCACGACGGCAGCTGGAAATTAATTTATCTAGGTGATGGCGTTACCGATTTTAATTTGGAATTGACCTGGCTGAAAGGACGTAATGAGCCATATGGCTTGGGAGAAAACGAGTTTCATCTTGCCTTTGAGGCAGAGGATTTTGACGCCGCTCATGAAAAACATAAAGAAATGGGTTGTATCTGTTTTGAAAACCCAGAAATGGGAATTTATTTTATTAATGACCCTGATAATTATTGGATTGAAATAATCCCAAAATGGTAAAAATGGTTTATCTACAGTCTAAGCAAGGTGGCAAAACCACCCTGTTTAGACTGCCAAAAACCTTGGTCGTTGCCCTTTCCATGCCCAATACAAAAGTGAATGACTAAAACCTATTTCCTTATTTAAAAAGCAAGTAGATAAACTTTTATGAAAACCCTATATTTATGCGGTTTTCGATGGGTATGGATACAATGGCAAAGAAGTGCCGCCTGTGCATAGGACGGCTTTGATCCGAAGCCCTTGTGAAGTGCTTTAAGACAAAAATAATAAAGTTTTGACTTGATACCTAATTAATTAAATATTATTTTTGCAAATGAAAAATTTTTTAAATAACAAGTCTCTTTCCTTTTGCCTGACCTGGTACATAAGCATCTTTACTCTTTTTCCAATATTGGTATTTTACCTTTACTGCTTACCTTATACCCAAGAGCCTCCCCCAAATCACGCAGCTTAACGTAATTTGTACCGTTTTTATAAATCAAATCTACAGAAACTTCTTTGTCATCTATGACAACTTTTCCTTTTTCAACCATTTCGTCCTCCTCCGTTTCATACGAAATAAAATCCATCAACAACCAGTGGGTAAACTTGTTCTTGCTCAACGGCACCTCCCGCACACCAAAGGCTGAGCCATCCGCCGCAATATAAAACGGGACATTCCCCTTCATACCCGTATAAATTCCTACGTGCCCTTTCATCCAAACCAAGGCACCCACGGGAGCATTCTTAATTGTGCTAATAAGCTCTTTCTTGACCGCCTTGTCAAATAATTGGGCAGATCCCAACACAACACCTGTTGCCCAAGAAATCAACCCTGAACAATCCACGCAAACCTTACCCACCTTTTTTTCATCACTGTCCCAAACAATTTTTTTACCGTATTTCTTCTGCAAAAAATTAAAATTTGCTTGCGTCATAAGGGCGCCCTTCATTCCATATACATAGGGTACTCCCAGCTTGGAACGGGCAAAAGCAACTAATTCCTCTCCTGTCATACATCTTCCCCCTTTACAACCTCTCTAATTGCCTGGTTCTGTTCCAGTAATGCCTGCATCTTGTCCAACGCTGTATCAACCCAGTCGGAAAAAACCTCAAACGAAACCACCTTTGCAACGGCAGGGAACCTTGTAATAAATAAATCATAAACATACCGCAGCTTTAACTGCCCTGTTCCACCGCCCAGTTCCTTCTCTGCTTCAATACAGGCGTATAACAACCACTCTTTGATTGTTTCCACTTGCTTTGCAGACGGCAACCCTGCGAACTTATAAACCGCCACGGCGGCAGTCCCTGCAATCGCCAACAATACAACAAATAATACCCAATTTTCAACTAGCCATGTCATTATTATTCTCCCCCTTTAATTTGTCGACAAATGCTTCCTTTTCTGCTTCTTCATTTACTTTTGTTTCTTCTCTTTGTTTCCGCTTTGCCTCTCGCCTTTCTGTCAGCCTATCCTGCCTGTCCGTCCAGCGGTCAAACATCGTCATAACCCCGCAAATGCCTAGCTCCGTACCAAATACCGTTAAGGCATTTCCAACGATAGTGGATACATCTACGCTAAAATAGGCTAAAACCATGCCGGCAACCACCACCGCAACACAGAAAAGCAATGACAACACTACGATGGTGGTCATGGTATCATCATTAATCCGCAGACGTCTGCGTTTTTCCTTCATGGCAGCCTCCCCTCTCATTTCTGTTGATTTGCCCTCAGGCTCATTAATATTCAGCCATTTCCTCAACACTTGTCGGGTATGATAATTTATTTAATTCATCATACTGCTCTTGTGTTATGCCGCCTTTTTGCAAGTGAAAGTCTGCTAGCATCATGATAAACTCTGCTTTTCCATCAACAATCCCTTTTTTTAATGCTTCAAATCTGTCAAATCCTATCATAAATAAACCCCTCCTTTTTATGGCTCCAAAACTGCTATTCTAGCATCAAACTCTAAATTGATTAGATTTTGCATCATTTGAAATTCTTTCAAACTAATCATGCCGCCCTTTAGGTTTTCAACCGCTTTCGCCAAATTCGCCGCATATTCAATGCTGATAGGGCTGAATATGTTGTAATTGCCGGTATAAAATTCAGTGTACTCATTGTTTGACGTCAACACACCCTCAATGCTAATTCCATAATCAGCAAAGTCTTCCTCGTCAATCGTAACAGGTGTTGCTAATTCGTAATAAATCACTGTGCCTGCTAACGCCGTTCTTGCCGCAACTATATCAGCATAAGTTCCCTTGGGAACAATTAGACCATACTTGAGAGTACTCACATTGCAAGCTTTACCTATGGCAATATCACTATCCATTGTTAAGACATTGTATGTTTCAAAACCTTCAAATTGAAACGAAAGTATTGCTCTGCTCGTAAT
>RZZU01000038.1 GCA_009929735.1 Clostridia bacterium
CCTGACACCACTCGAAAAGCGGCGTCAGGCTGCGCAATCTTACAATATTCTACGATAGGGCTTTTTATTCTCTGTCCGTTAACTCTGGTTCAGTTCATTATTTGAGGGGCTTTTAAAATAATTTAGAGGTAATGTAAATTCATTCAAAAGATAATCAAGGAGGCAACATGGATAGTTTTATTGCATGGGTAGGCGGAAAAAAATTATTAAGAAAAGAAATCGTGAATAGATTTCCTGAAGATGGGTTCAAAAAATATGTGGAAGTGTTCGGCGGTGCCGGATGGGTATTATTCTATAAGGAAAAGCACGCAGAAAAAGAGGTTTATAATGACATTAATTCTGAATTGGTGAATTTATTTAAGAATGTAAAATTTCATCCGGAAGCGGTGGCCAAAGAATTGGAACTTACATTGAGTGCCAGGGAGATTTTTGAAAAATACAAGGCGGCGGATGTTAGGCAAATGACGGAGATCCAGCGCGCGGCCAGATATTTGTATTTAATAAAGCTTTCTTATGGTGCAACGGTACGTTCCTTTGGATGCAGGGCAAGAAATGCCGTGGATATGGAGTCTTTGCAGCGGGTGAAAAGTCGCCTGGATGGAGTGCTGATTGAGAATAAAAGTTTTGCCAAGTTGATTCCTGCTCAGGATGGAGCGGGTACCCTCTTTTATTGCGATCCACCCTATCATAATACAGAAAAATATTATGATACCGGGGAGGATGGCTTCGGTGAAGAAATGCACATATTCTTGAGAGATACGCTGAAGGGCATCAAAGGAAAATTTATTTTATCATATAATGATGATGAATTTATCAGAGAGCTTTATAAGGATTTTGTGATTGAAGAAGTGGAGCGGTCTGATAACTTAAAGATGGCTATGGGAGAAAAGGGAAGTAGATACAAGGAGTTAATTATCAGGAACTATTAATTATACAATTGTAAAATTATAAAATAAACTCTAAGTGTAAAATGAACCCTTTTGTTAGATAAAAGATCTAACAAAAGGGATATTAATATATAATACTATAATAATAAATATATGAAGGATTTAAAAATGGCTAGAAAAAGCAGAAAATATTTAATGAAAAAATGCTAGTACATTCAGTGTGCAGGATATATAAGACTTTTTGGTTTGTGGTTCTAAATAAAGTGGGAGAGAGCACTTTTATTAAAAATCAAAAAAACATGATGGAATGAGTGAACTTTTGAAGTTTATATTGATAAAATTATTTTGTTTTCCAAAGAAAAAGTTGAAATTGATTTTATAAGTACTAAAAAAAATATATTGACTTATTGTATGTTGACAAATAGTATTCATTTGCATAAAATTACCATAGAGGTGGTATGCAATGGATATTATTAAAGTTTTTGCAAACAATGTAAAAAAATATAGAAATGAAATAGGATTATCGCAAGAAGCTTTTGCTGAAAAAGCGGGATTACATAGAACATATATCAGCGCTATTGAGTGTGAAAGACGTAGCATTTCTTTGGAAAATGTGCAAAAAATTGCTGATGCTTTGGAGATTGAAACATATAAGTTATTTATAGTTTCGCAATATATTTAAAATGAAATGAGAGATATTATGTATAAATATGTGGATTATTTAAATACATATGGACGAATAATGCAATTTAATAAAAACAAGCAAGAACCATTTCACAGATGGTATCCTTTTGTTGAAGGATACTCAAAAGAATTCATCCAATCTATCATAGAAGAAATTGGATCTGTTGATTTGACATGCTTGGAGCCCTTCTCCGGAAGTGGAACAACGGCTCTTGAATTGCAAAACATTGGTGTAAAATGTATATCGTTTGAAGTCAATCCTTTGATGTATTTAATAGGAAAAGTAAAATTAGAAAATACATATACTATTGATGATACAAAAAAGTGGTTTGAATTTATAATGGAAAATAGAGAAAAATGTAAGATTACTGAACTTCAATCGGAATTTAGTACATTATACGAAGGCGAGAAGAAGAAAAAATGGAATTTTGATAAAGTCTCTGGTTTAGCAGTGAAAAAACTTCAAATCACTATTAATACTATTTCTAGTGAAAAATATAAGCATTTATTTACTGTTGCTTTGGCTTCGATCTTATTAGATGCGAGTAATTTATATCGTAATGGCAAGTGCCTTTCTTATAAAAAGGATTGGGAAAATAGACCTATAGATGAGAAACTTGTTTTCAATAAATTTGATGACAAAATTAAACACGAAATAATTAAGGATATAGAAAGTTTTCAAATTAACAGTGAATTAAATACCGTAAGTAAAATAAACAATATACATTTTTTATATAATGAAGATTGTAGAAATGCTATAAATACTAAGGTTGATGACAATTCTATAGATCTGGTAATTACCTCGCCACCATATTTAAACTCACGTGACTATACAGATACTTATATGTTAGAATTGAAAACTTTGGGATTTACAAAAAGTGCAGAAGAAATAAGAGAGTTGAGAAAAAAAACTTTAAGGTCTCACGTACAAATAAAATGGGATGATACTGCAACTGTTGATAATAAAAAACTTCAAAGAACTTTAGATAAGCTTAATAAAGCTTCTTTGAATGAAAACGTTTGGAATAAATCAATAATAGATATGGTTAGACTTTATTTTGTAGATATGTATCAATTATTTTCAGAGCTGTATTTAAAAATGAGAAATGGTGGTAAAATCTATTTTAATGTATCTAACTCTGCATATTTCAATGTGTTGATTGACACGTTGGAGTTATGTGCTTCCATAGCCGAGCAAATTGGATTTAATGTAATAGAAATTAGAAAAGCAAGATACTTAAATACTAGTCCTCAACAGCAAAAAGCAGTTGGCAAGTTGCTTGAGGGTGTCTTGATTTTAGAAAGGAGAGATTAAAATGAATAAGTTTTATTTACCATATCTAAAAAAGTTAAGTATATACAATTATTCATTATATGAATGTCCTTTGGTAATAGATTTTAGCTCAAAGTTGAATATAATTTACGGAACGAATGGAACTGGAAAAAGTACTTTGCTTATGATGCTTTTGTTTTCTATAGTTGGACCTTATAGAGGTGGCATAAAAACAAAAGTAAGAAAAGAACAAAGAAGAGACAACCGTCCTATATATGAAGAAAGCTTTTTTAAAGATAGGACGATTAGCTATTCTGATGATGCAAGAATTGTATCTGAATTTTCTATAAATAATGATGAATATAAAGTGACACATTCATTAGTTGACGGAAAATTATTAGATGCAACTATAAACAAGATGCCTTTAACGGGTAAAATTGTAACCTATAGGACATATGAGAATAAATATTTTAGACCGCAGACGTATAACTTGAATAATGAAAATGACGAAATCAAAGAATACTTAATATACAATTATCAGAACAAATTAAAAGAATCTACTGGTTTACCAGGTGGTGTTAATACATTAATTAGCATGTTGTTAGATGTTATGTTTTTTGATGAAGGGAGAAATCTTACATTCTGGGATTCCAATTTACAAGAAACAATTATTGGTAAGTATATTGTGGATGCGGATTTTTATGAAAATTATTGTGAGCAAAAGCTGAATTCTAAAGCCCTCGAAAGTGCTTATAAAAAGAAAAGTGAAACTCTAAATTATATGAGCAAGTTTTTTGAAAAAGAAAAAAAAGAAAAAAAAATGTCTAAGGATGATAATCAAGAAGTTGAATTGCGTATAGAATTAAACGATGTAGATAATGAAATTAATAAATTGGAAAATTCAAGAAATAAGGATCAGATACTATATGAAAGAAAAAACAATGAATTAATGACCCTTTCTCAAAAAGAAGAAGTCCTTAAGGAAAAAATTTCTGTTTTAGAAGACAAGTGGTATAGTAATTTATTCCCAAGCCAGTATGACACATATTATAAACGATTTTCAAATTGTATGTTAGATGGTGTGTGTCCGATTTGTGGGAATGTTCATGAATTTGATATAAAAACTGAGGAATGTATTATGTGTAATGAAAGATTACAGCTTAGAGAAACTACTGATTTAGTAAAAATAGATATTGATAGAAAGAATAATCAAAATCAGCTTTCACAAATTAAAATGACAATTAAACAGCTTAAAAGTGAAATGGAATCAATAAAAAAACGCATTGAATTATATCGAAAACAACTTAATGAAAAGATTTTAAGAAAAAACCAAATTGAAATACACTTAAATCCAGACAAGAGACCATCGGAAGATAGTGATAGTAGAAGATTAGACAAAGCTAAATTAGAACGTGATGAAGCTCTAGCGATTTATAATGATTCAAAAAGCAAAGAAGAAGAAATGCGTAAAGTCATTGAAGATAGTCTTGTAGATAATTTTAGTATGTTTAAATCTTCATTTTTAAACTATGCAGTCTCCTTTTTTGGTGAAAATCATAAAGAAGACTTATCATTACCATTTAGTGATGAAAATTCTTTTGATACTTTAATGATAAAATTTAGATTAGATGGAAAAGATAGGGATGAGAGCTACATGCTCTCTGAGTCTCAACGAATTTTTACAGATTTGGCATTTAGATTTTCAGTGCTAACAACTTTTCATGATAAGTCTTTCTTTATTTGCGAAACACCAGATAGTACACTCGACATGTTTCATGAAGAAAAAGCTGTTAAGACTTTTGAGGTTTACATTAGTAAAGGTAATTCATTAATCTTAACTGCCAACGCGCGTAAAAGTTCTTTAATTTCAAAGCTATATGGTTTGTATGACTCCAAAGAAATAAATGTAGTTGATTTAACACAACTATCAAAATTGGCTTTAAACAAACAATTTAGCTTTAGTTCGTATATTGGAGGGTTAAAAAATGAGCCATGATAAAGATAAACTTGCAGAAAAGATTCTTGTTTTTTTATACTCGCTATCATCCTCTTCTAGAGTAGTTAATACGAATACTTTCAAAAGATATGTATATTTGTATTATTTGACTGAATCATTTCTAAATGGAGTAGCAGACAATATATCAATTAGCCTTGATAAAGGTGGCATCAAGATAATAAATTTTGACTCAATACTTGATGATCTTTCTGTAAAAGAATTTATTACATTAAATGAAAATAATATCGTAATTTGCGATACATTGACTGACTTTGTTAAAGCTCTGTTATCTAATACTGAAGGAGCATTTTTTGCAATGCATAAACAAATCAGCCCTTTTGTTAATTTGTTGAAATCATATAATGACCAATTTGTATTTACAATATTCTTTTCTGAGCCGACATTTAAGGAAGCAACGCAAAGAGGGCTATCAGTCTTAGATTCAAATAGCAGTAAATTAACAATATTATTAGATCAATTTAAGAAAAAACTTAAAAACACTAAGATTGACGAATATGATATATTGACTTATTGGATGGATTTTATATTAAAGAATTATTATACTTACGAGGAGACAAATAACGATGCGGAAGAATGTTAATTTTCTTGATTCTGTAAGTTTCATTAGTGAAAATCAAGCTGAATATACCATTCTAACGGATTTGTATTTAGAATGTCAAAATATGATTTTCTTATTTGAATTATCAGAATTGAATAACGTTAAATTTCAATACAGCAATATAGTAAAAAGCATTAATGAAAATTATAAATCATTTGATTTAAGAAAATTTGAATTAGAATCAAATGGTAGTGTTCGTTATGAAGTATTAAAAAGCGAATCAGGAAGTTCATTAAAAGATGAGGAACTTTTTAATCTTGCAATTGATATAAGCAAGAAAAATAACAGTTACATTTTAGTAAGAGCTGCTCGAGCTCTTGTCTTAATATATAAAGGGCAATTCGACCTTGAGTTTAAAAATATTTTTGCGGATAAAAAAGCTCTTATTGATATGAACAATATGAAAAGGGATATTAATGAATTAGAGTTAGTTTTTGAAAATTTCCATTCTGAGCGAAAGCATAAGGGTTGTGATTATGTTGAAGATGATAAAGTTAAAGACTCTGTATCTGAGCAACAATTAAGAAATGGCCTTATTAGTTTTTTGGAGAAAGTGACGAAATTGCATATTGTCCCAGAGCTATGTACGTCAAAGCATGAAGATGAAGAATCTGTGGATATAGGTGTTATAGATTCAAATAATGAGGTTGCAATCATTGAAGTGAAGTTTTTTGTAAAACAAGGCTTTTTTAAGAGCCCGGATAAAAAAGCATATTCAAAATCAAGGTTTAAAGATGGCTATGAGCAGTTGAATCGATATTGCATACATTTAAACAAAGAAAATTATAAACTACATAGTGCATTTTTATATATGTTTTATGCGCATTCTGAGTCCTATGAAAAAATTTATGAAAATTCCAAACAGTATTATGCTGAGTTTGTTAAGCTTTCAGAGTGTAGTAATGATTTTTTACACCATTATAAAAGCACAATTTGCGACAATATAGTAGATGTAAAAAGCTAAAATTAAAAAATTCATTTATAGAGACATGTCTCTATAAATGAATTTTTTAATTTTAGCTTGACATACAGGATGGTTGTTATGATCAATGGCAATGGAAGTAAAGAACGCCCCCTTATTCCTTTGATATTGTTAAGCCTTTTGTTGGGATTGAAGGATATGAACTTCGAAAAAAGGGTTACACTAGATTTGAAATCATGGCTTATGCCAATAAAATACTCCTAAATACGTGATGTTTTCAACGAATATTTTTGTATCTAGTGTTTCGATATCCCACTGTATCGGATAATACGAACTAGCAAAAGCTGTATCAATTACCGTATTATTGTATTCTCCAAAGGGCGGACGAAACAAATCCATTTCAAGTCCTGTCAAATTTTTTACTGCTGCATGGCAATCTGCCAATTCTTTGGCAATTTGTTCAGAGGACAGTTGATTCATATGAGGGTGTGTGGAAGAGTGGTTACCCAAATCATGCCCTGCTTCTGCAATTTTTTTCACCTCTTCGGGATAATCCTCAACCCAATAGCCGCAAAGGAAGAAGGTTGCTTTTACGTTATTGTTGGCAAGAATTTGCAGTAAGTTGTCTGTGTCTTCTGCCCCCCATGCGGCGTCAAAACTAATAGAAACTTGTGGTTTATCGGTCTGAACACAGTAAATTGGGAGTTTTCTTTCGGTTTTTGCTGAAACAATGGCGGAAACCTTCGCAGCTGCGGGTGGAACCAATTGGGTGCAAAGGCCTACGCAGGCAATCGCAGCTAGAGCGACTAAAATATGTTTTTTTCTGATATGTATTGCTTTGAATAATTTCATCATGCTACCTCCGAGCTTTTTTACAAATATATCAATTTATGAGAAAGAATATGTAAAAAACGACTTGACAATAGAAAAAAAGAAGATTACTATAAATATATGTTTAGGTGCTAAGCATTTGTAAAGAGGGTGAAAAGTTGACACAAAGAGAAAGAGAAATATACGAAATTATTCGTGAAATGCCAATGATTGAGCAAAGTGAACTCGCCCAAAAGCTGAATATTGCCCGCAGCTCTGTGGCGGTGCATATCGCAAATTTGCAGAAAAAGGGTTATATTTTGGGGCGTGGATATTTGCTCAAGGAGCAGGATTATGTCGTTGGGATTGGCGCTGCAAATGTGGATATTCACGGAAGAAGTAAAAAAAGTATTATTTTGAGGGATAGTAACCCAGGCAATATGAACTCTTCCGCAGGTGGGGTAACAAGAAATGTTTCGGAAAATATGGCGAGACTGGGAGCACCGGTTAAGCTGATTACAGCCCTTGGGGATGATATTTATGCTGCGCAGATTCGTAGTGAATGTACAGCGGCGGGCATTGATTTTTCACATAGTATGGTGGTGGAAAATCATCCTTCGTCCACCTATATTTCAATTTTGGACGAAAAGGGAGATATGTACGTTGCAATGTCAGATATGTCGGTTTTGCAACGCATGAGTATGGATTTTTTGAAAACGAAATCAGGGATTATCAGTGGTGCAAAATTCATCACCTGCGATGCAGGGCTTCCAGAAGAGGTATTGGAAGGGATTTTGAATGTATATGCCGCTCAGACACCTGTTTTTGTTGACCCTGTTTCCTGCACCTATGCAGAAAAAATAAAGCCTCTTATTGGTAAAATAGATACGTTAAAGCCAAACCGTATGGAAACGGAGGTCATAAGCGGAATAGAAATTTATAATGAAACCGATTTGGAGAGAGCGGCAGATGTACTTTTGGAAAAAGGTTTGAAGCATATTTATATCAGCCTTGGTTCGGAAGGCTGCTTCTATATGAATCAGGATGGAGTAAAAATAAAGCGCGCGTTAAAGCCTCTGGAGCGAATGGAAAATGCAACAGGCGGAGGCGATGCTTTTATGGCGGCAGTGCTGTATTGTCGATTATTCGATTTTGGTATAAATGAAACATTAGATTTTGCTTTGGCGGCAGGATTGGCAGCGATTTCTTATAAAGCTACCATCAATCCGAATATGAGTGTAGATTTAATTGAAAAAATATTGGAGGAAAGAAAACTATGAATTTAGAAAAATATTTAACCATTGCCCCTGAAATTCAACAGGCAATTGACTGCAATAAGCCTGTTGTTGCTTTGGAAAGTACAATTTTAAGCCATGGCATGCCTTATCCGGAAAATGTTGCGTTTGCCCACAAAGTGGAAGAAATTGTAAGGGCGGAAGGGGCTATTCCTGCCACAACTGCTATTATTGACGGAAAGCTTAAGGTTGGGCTAACTGCCGAAGAGCTGGAGCTTATGTGTAAAGCCGAAAATGTGGGAAAAGTAAGCCGTCGTGATGTTGCGGTGTACTTGGCAACGGGAAAAGCAGGAGCCACGACTGTCGCTACAACAATGATGATTGCGGCGATGGCAGGCATCCGTATTTTTGCAACGGGAGGCATCGGTGGTGTGCATAGAGGGGCAACGGAAACCATGGACATTAGTGCAGATTTGCAGGAGTTGGCACATACAGCTGTTGCGGTTATCGGTGCCGGAGCAAAATCCTTGCTTGATATTGGACTTACGCTGGAATATCTGGAAACCATGGGTGTGCCTGTAATCGGCGTGGATACAGATGATTTCCCTGCTTTTTATTGCAGAAAGAGTGGATATAAGGTAGACTTTAATGCAAAAAATGAAAAAATGATTGCGAAAATTTTAAAAGCAAAATGGGATTTGAATATAGAGGGCGGTGCATTGATTGCAAACCCCATTCCTGTTGAATACGAATTGGACTTTGATAAAATGGAGGGCGTAATCAATCGTGCCTTGGAATTGGCAAAGGAGCAGGGAATTCGGGGCAAGGATACCACACCTTTCTTATTGAAACACATTAAAGATATGACGGAAGGCGTTTCTTTTGCATCCAATTTGCAGCTTGCATATAACAATGCAAGGGTTGCATCCAAAATTGCTGTGGAGCTTGCAAAGTTAGACTAAAGCGTTTAAAGAAAAGCTAGTTGCACCAAAATGCACTGTAAACCAACGGTGGTTATCCATAAAACTTCAAAAAAAATTTTTTAGAGGGATGAGAGGCACATCCCTCTTTTTCAATATTTGGCAGATATGGTTCATAGATACATATTTACGAAATAAAAAACCTTTGCTTATTTGATCAGAAAAAAATTAAACCCCGATTTCTAGCTTTGCCTTTAACTTCAACTTGCTTTTTTGTATAGGATTATATAAAATGCAAGATAGAGCTTTATTTTTTGAAAGGAGTGAAACAATGGAACAGGGAATATTTAAAATTGGACCTATTCGTCCGCCCAGTGAGGCAAACAGTTTGTTGCTTCGTGTTACCGAAAACTGTCCTTGGAATCAATGTAAATTTTGTATGCTTTACAAGAAAAATGATTTCCATACCAGACCAGTGGCGGATGTGAAAAAAGATATTGATTGTATGGCGGAATACCGAGATCGTATTCTTGAGCTTGAGCATAATGGTGAGTACGATATGGAGGCAATCCAACAGGCATACCAGTCTATGCCCAACGACGAGGCAAAGATGTGCTATCAAATGGTTTTTACATGGCTGACAGAAGGGAATAAGCAAGCAATTTTCCTTCAGGATGCAAATACGTTGGTTTTGCGCCCGGATTGGCTGATAGAAATTGTTGCCTATGTAAGACAACGGTTTCCCGAAATCCAAAGAATTACCTCTTATGGAAGGGCAAACACGCTGGCTCGTATTTCGCCGGAGGATTTTAAACGCCTGCGTGCAGCAGGGCTGGATCGTATTCATTCGGGATATGAGTCAGGTTCTGATAAGGTTTTGCAGATGATTTCAAAGGGTGCAACACAGGAGGATGAAATTATCGGCGGAAAAAAGGTGAAAGACGCAGGAATAGAGCTTTCCATTTATTTTATGCCAGGGGTAGGGGGTAAAGCCTTATCCGATGAAAATGCAGCAGAAACTGCAAAGGTAATTAATGAAGTAAACCCTGATTTTGTTCGTTTGCGTACCTTCATATTAAGAACAGGCTCATTGATGGAGGAGCTTCGCAATAGTGGGGAATATCAAGAGCAAAGAGATATCGATAAATTAAGGGAAATCAGAAAAATGCTTACCCTGATTGACGATGAGAAGGCAGATGGCAAAATTACCAGTGATCATATTATTAACCTATTACAGGAAGTAACGGGGTATATGGACAAAGATTTGCCTTGGATGCTGGATTATATTGATTCTTTTTTGACATTACCAGAGGAGGAACAAAAGAAATATCAATTAGCCAGACGCATGGGTTTTCCTTTGGATTGGAGCTATATGAATCGTTTGCAACCCTTTACACGTCCACGCATAGAAGAAATGGCAAAAAATATTGTTGACAAAAAGGAATGGGAAGCTTTGCTTCATCGTTACACTGACCGTTATATCTAAGGAGATGAAGAAATGGATTCGCAAACTATTTTTACCACGGTAATACCAATCATTCTTGTTATTTGCATTGTGGCTTACAATTTGCGCAAAATGCAAAGAAACTTGAAGAATATGAAAAACGGATGCAGCGGAAGCTGTAGTGGCTGTGCGCAAAGTGCCGCTTGTCACAAGCCGGAAAAGAAATAAGAAAAAAGTGATCGTTTTTTTGAGGTTGTTGGCAAAGACAGGACTCTTGGCAAAAATGTATATCAAAAAAAATTTCAAATGGAAATTCATCAGGTTGTCATACTTTACCTCTATAAAAACAGGCATGACTACGATTTGATAGAAGTTCATTTCCTTTTTGCTGTATGAGCTGCATAAAAATAGCCCTATTTGAGCTTCAACTCAAAAGGGCGTTCTTTTATTTTTCGGCAGAATTTGCTTTTTGTTGATGCTCTGTACGATAACGGCTCATTAGCCCGTGAAACAGTTCCATTGCTGTTGGGGGTGTAAAGCTGATTGCATTTGCGCCAGCTTCAATGGTACGTTTAATACTTTCCCGTGTTGGGCCTCCTGTTGCTATAATGGGAACGGAAGGATATTTTTGGCGAATGGCACGAACGACGTCAGTGGTACGGCTTGCGGCGGATACGTTTAGAATACTCGTGCCAGCTGCAAGTCTTCCTTCTATATCATCGTTTTCGTCTAAAACAGTAACAATAATAGGTATGTCAACGATTTCATGAATATGCTGTATTACAGAATTGCTGGTAGGGGCATTCACTACCACACCCATGGCCCCTAATGCTTCAGCATCTTTTGCGAGCATTACAACACGGGGACCTGTTGTTGTACCACCTCCGACACCACAAAAAACGGGGAGGCTTGAGGCGGAAACAATGGCGTCAGCAATGATTTGCTGAGGGGTAAAAGGATATACTGCCAAAACTGCGTCGGCGTTACAGTTACGGATAATCGCAATGTCGGTTGAAAATATTAATGATTTAATGCGTTTTCCCCAAATAACAATGCCACTGGCACTCCATATTTCTTCAGGCATTGTTACGATATGCTTTCTTAATCTGCTGTCAATACGGGGGATGTTTTTTTCAGCCATGCTTTAGCTCCTTTCACTATAAAATTAGAAAAACTAACATATAAAGTTGTAATAATTATACAATTTTATATGTCATTTGTCAAGCCATGCTTGTACAAGTTGAAATATAACACAAAAAAATGCAATGCGTAGTAGAAACCGGTTCTTGACATAATAAGGTATTAATACTAAACTAATAAGAAAGGAATATTTTAGCATTTTTTGGAGGATGATTGAATTTTGGGAACCGTAATAGGTTTAGCCATATCCTTACTTGTGAATACCGGGTTGCTTCTTTTTTTATGGCACATGAAGGAAGTAAAAAAGCGCACAATCATTACGGAGGAAGGCATTCGTATGATGGTGGATGCCGGAGGGGATAATGGCAGTATTGATGAAACGGAAAAAAAGATGATTAACAATATTTTCGATTTGGGGAATACTTCCGTCGGGGAAATTGCAACACATAGAACAGATATTGCAGCAATTCCTTTTGATGCTACCTTTAAGGAAATTATGAATGTGATTTCGGAGGAAAAATATTCTCGTATCATTGTTTACGATGACAATATTGATAATATTATCGGTCTGCTTCATGTGAAAGATTTTGTTAAGTTTTTTATTACGGATAACCTTGATTTGAGCAATTTTAACCTGAATGAAATTCTAAAAAAGCCATATTTTGTACCGTACTCAAAAAAAACGGATGAGCTTTTTCGTGAAATGCAAAGAGATAAGGTGCACATGGCAATTGTCATTGACGAATACGGTGGGACGGCCGGGTTGGTTACAATGGAGGATTTAGTAGAGGAAATTGTGGGGAATATTTTCGATGAATATGATCTTGAAGAGGAAGAAGATATTCGTATTATAGATGAAAAAACCTATCTTATCAATGGAACGACGGACTTGACCGATGTGGCTGAGTTGATGGAAATCACCTTTGAGGACGAGGAAATTTATGATACGCTGGGCGGCTATTTGATTGGGCGCTTGGGCAGAATCCCCGAGGAGCAGGAAAAGCCGGAAATCACCGTCGGAAATTGGCTGTTTCAGATTGAAAGTATTGAAGAAAAGCGGATTGACAAGGTTTTGGTCATGCGTTTAGAAACTGATGAAAAAGCGAATACTGAAAAGGATTTATAAACAAAGTCCTTTTCTTAAAATTTATACAATCATTCATTAACAGGAGGGATTAGAATGCTGGATAAAAAAGTAATAACACTCTTAAACGAACAAATAACTAAGGAATTTTATTCCGCTTATTTGTACTTGGATTTTGCAAATTTTTTTGAATCCAAAACCTTAGAAGGTTTTGCAAACTGGTATAAAGTTCAGGCGCAGGAAGAAAGAGATCATGCAATGCTCTTTTATCAGTACCTGCAAAACAATAACCAGCGTGTGGATTTTCAGGCAATTGCAAAGCCCGATGTTGAAATGGAAACTTTGATGGCTCCCTTAAAAGCAGCTTTGGCGCATGAGGAATATGTTACCGATTCCATTCATAAAATTTATACTGCTGCACAGGAAGTACATGATTATCGTACAATCCAGTTTTTAGATTGGTTTGTGAAGGAGCAGGGTGAAGAGGAAACAAATGCAAACAATTTGATTTCCAAGATGGAATTGTTTGGAAGCGATGCAAAAGGGCTTTATATGTTGGATAACGAATTAAAGGCAAGAGTATATGCAGCACCATCACTGGTGCTTTAAATTGAAATTTTAAGTTTGAAAAGGTTTATGAAAAAGCGTATATGCATTATGTATACGCTTTTTTGGTATAAAAACCCTACTTGTATTCACAAAATATTTTGTCCTGCCATATTGTAAGAGAAAAAAGAAAGGTGATGTTCTGGATATGGCACAGGCAGAGAATCCTATGAAGGGTATGCAAATTTGCGATGAAATTATATTTCCATTACCATTACCGAAAGATGAATTTTTGCGCCTTGAGGAAAAATCGTTGACGGCAGAAGAATATAGTGAAGCGATTCGTAAATTTTTACCCGAAATAAATATTGTTCCAGATGTAAAAAATATTCGGATCCCTATTATTCATGGAATCACCTTATACAGCTATCTTGGATTTTTGAATGTTTTCCCCTCTGTACTTGCGATAGATATATATGTAAATCGAAAAAAAGTAGTTTCTGGTTTGTCATACGGAACATTTACCCAGTACCAGTATATTTTCCCAGGATGTTATCGAATACAAGTATGCGAGGCAGGGAAAAAAGCACCTGCCCTTTTGGATACATTTGTTCATCTCATTGGCTATCGGGTTTATACTGCTGCAATTACTGGTATCGAAATTGATGCAGCGCTGGTATTGGTTAATGATAGCATTTTGCCCGTGCCAGAAGAAAATTCCTTTTTACGCTTTGTCCAATTATCATCCAGTGCGCCTGTAATGGATGCTTATTTGGAAGACCGTTTGATTTTGACTGAAATTGATTACAGAGAAAGCAGCCGATATTTATCTGTATTATCAGGAAATCATGATTTGAAAATAAAAGATTATATTTCAAACTGTATAATAATTGAAGACAGCAACTTGAAATTAGAAGGAGGAAATGCCTATACTGTCTATATTATTGGTGATATAAATGATAAAACCGGAATGCAAATGCTGATTGACAAGGACGAAAGCAACGGGATAAATTTTTAAATATATTTTTTTTGAAATAGCTAGTAGTAAATAGGAATGTTTGTTATAATATGGACAAAGATATTTGAAAATACACAACTAAAGGAGTATGCTATGTTACTGAAAGGAAAAACAGTTGTTTTAGGCGTGACGGGAAGTATAGCGGCGTACAAAATGGCGAATGTAGCCAGTATGCTGGTAAAATTGGAATGCGATGTTCATGTGATTATGACAGAAAATGCAGCACATTTTATTACCCCAATTACCTTTGAAACTTTAACTGGTAATAAGTGTTTGATAGATACTTTTGATCGAAATTTTCAATTTCATGTTGCCCATGTTTCTTTAGCAAAAAAAGCGGACGTGTTTTTAATTGCGCCTGCTTCTGCTAACGTGATTGGAAAATTAGCCTGTGGCATTGCTGATGATATGCTGACAACAACGGCTATGGCTTGTAATGCAAAAAAGATCATTGCACCAAGCATGAATACTAATATGTACCATAATCCTATTTTACAGGATAATTTAAAAAAGCTTGAATCTTATGGCTATAAAGTGATTCAACCGGATAGCGGCGTTTTGGCTTGCAAAGACACAGGAGAGGGAAAACTGCCAAAGGAAGAAGTTCTGGTTGCGCATATTATTCGTGAAATTGCCTTTGAAAAAGATTTGGCAGGGCAAAAGGTGATTATTACTGCCGGACCTACCCAAGAAAGTATTGATCCAGTAAGGTACATTACAAATCACTCCACAGGAAAAATGGGCTATGAGCTTGCGAAGGCAGCCATGCTTCGGGGGGCGGAGGTTACACTGGTAAGCGGTGTGACAGCTTTGGAAAAGCCTCTTTTTGTGAACTATATACAAATAAAGAGCGCCGCCGATATGTTTGAAGCAATGAAGGCGCATTTCCTCGAAAATGATATTATTATTAAGGCAGCGGCTGTTGCAGATTATAAACCCAACACGGTTGCTGATGATAAAATGAAGAAAAAAGATGGGGATTTGAGTATCGAACTGGCTCGCACACAGGATATTTTGAAGTATATGGGTGAACATCGCAGAAAGGGACAGTTTCTTTGCGGATTTTCCATGGAAACACAAAATATGTTGGAGAATTCCAGAATTAAGCTTGAAAAAAAGAATATTGACATGATTGTTGCGAACAACTTAAAGGTTGCGGGCAGCGGTTTTGGAACAGACACAAATGTAGTAACCATGATTTCTAAGGAGCAAGAGATTCAGCTTGAGCTTCTTACGAAAGAAATGGTTGCCCATAAGATTATTGATGAAATACTAAGACTGAAGGGTTGATAAAAAAGGCGTATTCTCATAGAAGAATACGCTTTTTTGGTGTAGCAGGCGGGCTTTTTGAAAGGTGCATTATACATAAAGAACAGTGACAGTGGGCAATCAGTGAAAAGTGCAGATCAAAGAAAATTTATGAGGGAAAAAAGGGCGAACCTGAAATACGGTCATGACGTTGACCACTGCATGAAAGGAAAGGCATTTGTGGAAAAAATCAGCCGCACTATTAAAAATCATGATCAAGCCGAAACATATTCCGGTGAAATTGCCAAGGGTTTAGGCGAGGGCTGTGAAGAAAAAAAGGGTATTATCGGTGGAGAGCTTTTGCGGAGAAAAATAATGTTGGTTGCCAATTGGAAAAAAAAGAGATATACTTTTCATATAAGTATCCTATTGACGAAAGTCAGGCTCTTTTTGTAACCATTTGTGTGGGAGACACCTTTAAAATTCAGTGATGCAGTATATAAGCCACCAAGAAAAAGGTTTCAAACGAGAACATAAAGATAGGGAACATGGAAAGTATGATTGAATAAGGGGAGGCAGATATGCTTTCATTTTTGAGGGTTTATAGCAAACAATGGAGCTTGGCGCATCGGATAGTTTTTTGTTGCAGGTAAGCCACTGTCTAATTAAAAAGGAAAAATAATTTATCAGTAAACGAAGAAAAGATTATGACCGATTACACAAAGTATTTGTTGGAAGAAACATATCAGCTTCCACATCATGAGTTAAGCCATTTGGAATCAGATGGAGACGTTGATTTTCACATTTCTGTTTCTGATTTCGCAAGACTAAAGGCAAATTCCTATCAGCAAAGGAGGTCGTTGTCAGTCGTTTTGCGTATGGGCATATGTCAGGAGCAGAGGACACGGTTTTATGGACAATCGCTTATGCAAATTGGTTTCAAACGAGAACAGAACCGTTGAAACGGCACTGGAATATACCCTTTATTCGGAGTCCGTGTAAAAGCGACTTCATATGAATTTGAGGAAGTGGGGTTATCTCAATCAAACGGCAGCATATGTTTCTGTTGTTTGGGCGGTTGTGTAAAAATTTATCTTGTTTCGTGGGGACAATTCGTTCTTTCTTATCATAAGGGTGCTTTTTTATGGATTAAGCTGGAAGCTATTCAGAGATAGGATGGTAAAACAGGCAATTGAAAACGGAAGAGAAAATACATAATATTTTTAATTTTCAAGGGAAAAGTACTGATTTTTTTGGATAAATTCGTTTTGAGGGAAAACCGACTGGCTATCCCTTGCTTTTTGGTAAGGATAACGTAAATTATCTAACCATCCCTATCTAAAAAATTACATTTGCGATATCGAAATGTTGTGTGAAAATCGGGTTTTCATATGATTGGGGAAGAAAAAGGGGGGAGACCTGTGAACGAAGAATTTAGGGTAACATTATTAGGTGAATTTACAATCGAATTTGAAGAGAGTATCATTTCCGATCAAACGAACCGCTCAAAGAAGGTTTGGACACTGTTAGAATATATTATTGTCCACAGAAAACGTTTTATTTCTCAGGATGAATTGATTGAGCTGCTTTGGTCAGATAGTGACTCTCGGGATCCAATCAATACTTTAAAGGTTCTCATGCACCGTGTAAGAGCCACTTTGGATGAGCTGGACTTTGAAAATAGCCGTCGAATGATATTGTATCGCAATGGCGCCTATGGATGGAATCAAGATTTTAAGTGCATTACGGATCTGGATGAATTTCAAAGACTGATTTATGAAAGTGAATTGGAAACAGAGGATGCAGCCAGAAAAATCTCTTTGCTGTTACAAGCGGAAAGTCTTTATCAGGGACATTTCTTGCAAAAAAAGGCTTCCGAATCCTGGGTTATACCAATAGCAACCTATTATCGTTCCTTATATAATCGGGTAGTAGCGGATTTGGCAAAAATACTTTTTGAGCATAAAAAGTTCGAACAGCTTTCCTCTGTCTGTCAAAAAGCCATTACTTTGGAGCCTTATGAAGAACAATTTTATATTTATTTAATTCAAGTATTGATTTGCACAGGGCATTTAGAGAAAGCATTAGATTTATACCATCATGTGACTGAATTATTTATGAAGGAAATGGGGATTACACCATCTGAGGAGCTTTTGTCCTTATACAAAGATGTTATAAAAACAATAAAGACGCCTGAAATGAATCTTAATATCATTAAAGATAAGCTTGATATAAGCAAGGAAGAGATTGGAAGTGTTTTTTGTGAATATGAGTTTTTTAAGCTTGCGTATCTTTTAGAATCAAGAAGCATTGTAAGAACTGGTGACTGCTCCAATTTGTGTTTAATATCCGTTGTTGACAGAAATACCATCAGCATTCCCCCCCGCAGAGTTTTGAACCGAGCCATGGATGCGTTAAAGACAACGATCCAATATAATATACGAAGCGGCGACGTATTTGCGAGATATAGCGTGAATCAATTTTTGGTCATGCTTTCTAATACCAGCAGTGATACGGCAAATATGATAGCACAAAGGTTATTAAAGATTTTTCGAAAGGAATACCCTAATATATACATTGTTCTAAAGTATTCCATTCAGCAAATTACACCAAATGCAGAACGAAAATAGTTTGAAAAATACAGACTGACATTTGTGATTTGCGCTCCTTTTGCTATGAAGCGAAATGTTTGGCAAAAGGATGGGGTAAGTAGAGAAATATAATGCACGCAGAATGAAATAAGAGAAAATAATGAATGGAAAGAAATAGAAGTTCAAAAAAAGGATCATGAAAAAAGCCTCCCATGTAAATAGAAACTGAACTGAACCAGAGTTAACGGACAGAGAATAAAAAGCCCTATCGTAGAATATTGTAAGATTGCGCAGCCTGACGCCGCTTTTCGAGTGGTGTCAGGT
>RZZU01000015.1 GCA_009929735.1 Clostridia bacterium
TGTCTGGTGTGTTTTAAGGAAATTATCGTTTTTATATTTGTTGGAGAGCAGAAAAAGGGTAGATATAATAGTTAAAGATGGAGATAGTTTGGATTGGGCTTTTCTTAATTGGTCTTGGTTTTTCAAAATATGGTAACATTCGTTTTGGAAACGAAAAGCCACAGTATAAAACAGTAAGCTGGGTAGCAATGATGTTTTTTACTGGACTGGGTGCAGGAACGGTTTATTGGGCTTTTTTAGAGTGGGGCTACCACTTCAATGCAGCACCGCAATTAGCTGGGGTTCCCATCAGTGAAGCATACGCATATGAACTTTCTCTTGCATATGCAATTTACGACTGGGGCCCGGCTGCGTGGGCACTTTTATGTGTTTTTGTGCTTCCGTTTGCATATCATTATTATATTAAAAAAGATAATGAGTTGCGTTTTAGCGCTTTGTGCAAATATTCGGTTGGCGAAAAACGGGTCAATGGTTGGTTTGGAAAAATTGTAAACTTCCTGTTTATCTTTGCAGCCGTTGGTTCTATCTGCATTTCTGCGGGGGCCTCTGCTTCTACGATTGCTGCAGCGTTTGCAAGCTTATTTGGCATTAGTACCTCTTTTGTATTAATGGTTGGCGTTTTGGTTGGAACAGCAGTCCTGTATTCTATAACATCTTTGTTGGGTATTGAAAAAGGCATGAGAAAAATCAGTGACTGGAATGTGTATTTCTGTATTGCTTTGCTTTTATTTATTTTGATTGCAGGCCCTACACAGTATATTTTGGATTCGCTGGTAAACTCTTTGGGTTTGTTATCTAAAGAATTTGTTCGTATGACACTTTGGACCGATCCTGTGGCACAGACGGGTTATCCCCAGGATTGGACTGTATTTTATTTAGTTTATTGGTTAGTATTTGGGCCCTTTACAGGTCTTTTTGTGGCAAAGATTTCAAAGGGAAGAACCATTAGAGAAATCATTATTAATATGCTTATTACGGGAACTGCCGGACTATTTTTCTTCTTTGGTATTGTAACAGCATATCAGCAGCACTTAAGAATGGATGGGATTTTGGATATTCCTGCAATGCTTGCAAATGGTCAATCTGAAATAATTGCAGAAGCAACCATAAACTCACTGCCATTTAATAAACTTGCTATGGTATTATATTTGGTTGTTATTGTATTGTTCCTTGCAACTACATTAGATGCAACATCCTTCACCCTATCTTCCACTGTGAGCAAGGGTTTAAAAGAGAATGAAGAACCTAAAAAAATCTTGAAATTTATGTGGTGCTTGATTTTAGTTGCAATTCCTCTTGCCATTGCGTATATTGGCACAGACATCAATACAATTAAAGCAATTGTATTAGCGACTGGTTTGCCGTTATTAGTAATCCTTGCAATCATTTACCATGGATTTTTACGGGAAATGTATAGGGATTATGGAGATAAAACAAAAGATGATATTATTAAAGAATCAAGAATCATAAATGAATAATGCTACAATATGTTAAACTCAGACAACCTCTTTATTAATAGATTTCCCAACTTGAAGGTCTTTTGAACTTGTTTCAAAAGGCTTTCATTTTGGTGAAATGAATGGTTTTGCTTGGTATTTTTTGGTATAATAAAAACAATATATCTTTGAATCGTTCACAGAAAAAGCAAGGGGTGTTTTGATGGAAGAAAAGGAAACGATCATCTCTTCGGATGTGCTTCGGAGCGTTATTAACCAGCTGCATGATGAAATAATGATTTATGACAATGAATACCGTTTGGTTTACTTAAATAAGGCAAGTTTGCGACACTATGGCATTCCACCCGAAAAACTAATTGGAAAAAAGTTTGATGAATTGGATCAAGTTTACTGGGGGAATTCTACCCTTCCTTTGGTTTATAAAACAAAGCAAATGGTAACAAAAAGGCAGATAACAAATTTGGGACAGGATATTTTGACTATTTCGGTGCCGATTTTTGATGATAAAGGAAATATTCAATATGTTGCACAGAATGTAAATGACATTTATTATATTAATCAAATCAGCAAAGCAGAAGAAGCATCCGTTTTGGTTATGAATGATAAGTCAGAAAAGGAAGCTTTTTTGTATAAAAGTGAAAAAATGAAGGAGATTCTTTTGATGGCAGAAAAGCTCAAAAATATTCAATCTCCTATGCTCATTTTAGGAGAAACGGGTACGGGAAAAAGTTTTATGGCGCAGCATATTCACAATTGCAGTAACCGTAGTAAAAAACCTTTTGTGGTTTTAAATTGTGCATGCATGAACCCCAACTTAATTGAATCGGAATTGTTTGGTTATAAGAGGGGGGCCTTTTCAGGTGCCAATGCAAGTGGAAAAAGGGGCATCGTTGAAATCGCCGATGGCGGTACTTTATTTTTAGATGAAATTTCTGAAATCCCTTTTGAATTACAAAGTAAATTGCTGTTATTTTTGCAAAGTCAAGAGTTTATCCCAATTGGTGGGGAGAATAAGCAAAAAGTAAATGTGAAAATTATTGCTGCCACAAACCGTAGCTTAAAACAAATGGTCCAAGCAGGATCTTTTCGGGAAGACTTATATTTTCGATTAAACACTTTTGAAATTACAGTTCCGCCCCTCCGAGAGCGTAAAGAGGATATCACAACATTATTACAATATTATTTGCAGCATTTTAATCATATTTATGGTCAGGGACACCGGTTTGATGAAGAAGCATTGAAGATTTTAGAATATTATGTTTGGCCGGGGAATGTAAGAGAGCTTTCCCATGTAATGGAAAAATTAGTTGTTTTATCAAAAGAAGAAGCGATTCATATTTCTGATTTGCCTAAAGATTTATTTCAAATTACTTCGGAGCAGAAAACGCTGGATATTCATCGTGGATTAAATGATGTTTTGGAAGAAGTTGAACGGGAAATGGTCTTAACAGCATATAAAGAATATAAAACGAGTGTAAAGGTAGCTAAGGTTTTGGGGATTAGTCAACCAAAAGCCTATCGACTCATTCAAAAATATATTGAAGTATAATATGAGAATGTGTTTTTGATGGGCAAATATTTAAGTATGCTGCATTTCAGAGGGTTTAATAAGTTATTCCTATGTAATTAGTATGGAATACGGAACCTTTAAGCAATTTACATACAGTGTATTAAATGAGTTCCATCATATCAAAGCCTTATTGGGTTTTAATTAAGAAAAGCGCACTCTTGCAGTGGCAATAAAATATAAAAAGGGACAGAAGATGAAAGGTTCTTGATATTGTTCGTTTTTTGCTTCTTAAAAAGTTTAAATAATGAGGATTACTAGGGCATTATGTGTTATTTTTTTGCTTTGCTGATGAGTTGACCAGTTCCTTTGAACGACCAAAGGCATAAGCTGCACTTGCTCTCCTCTCAATCCACTGTCAGACGGGCGCACTCCTTTCCCACAAAAAAGTGGGCAGTATATCAACGTGAATGTGGGCTTTGGTGAGGGGGAAGGTAAGATTTCCATGAATAAAATTGCTGAAAGAACTAATCGGTATATGCCTAATATAGAAAGTCGCCTCCAAGATGATAAAAGAATACCTCTTGTAGAAATTCGATATTAACGTTCATGCTGTTATATTGCAGGGGTGAAACGTAGTCTTAGCTTGCCAATTTTGATGCTCCTAATGCTGTAGATGAATGGAATCACCCAAGAAAAGATCTGATACCAGTACAGGTTAATGTTTTCATAGATATATTGAAGCACTTTGAGTTACTCTAATACAGTGGGCAAAAGCATATGTAAATAGGAAGCCGATGGCATTACTGTAAATACAAGCAGGTTTAATGTAAGTAGATTTAGGTTTTACAAACTATTTGTATAGTAATCAGTATTGACTATATCTTTTCACTGTGATAATATGGAAAAAAATGAATAGAAGCAGGGGAGCTTGTACACAGGCTGAGAGGAAGTTTTACTTCGACCCTAAACCTGATTTGGATAATGCCAACGTAGGAAGCACAAGTGCTAGTATGAAGCGGAAAGTACCCAATAAAGGTATTTTCTGCTCTTTTTTTTGAAAATTATCCAGAAAAGGAGATAAATTATGAATTATAATACTCAAATGGAAGCAGCTAAAAAAGGAATTATAACACCCGAAATGGAACTTGTGGCGAAAAAGGAAAACAGGAAGTCGGAATTTATCAGACAGTATGTGGCAGAAGGTAAAATTGCAATTTGTGCAAATAAAAATCATAAATGTATAGATGTAAACGGTATCGGCTCTATGCTCAGAACAAAAATTAATGTAAACCTTGGTGTTTCCAGAGATTGCAAGGATTATGATGTTGAAATGAAAAAGGTTATGGAAGCTGTCAATATGGGGGCAGAGGCTATCATGGATTTGTCTTCTCATGGAGATACAACAGGGTTTAGAAGGAAGCTGACTTCCGAATGCCCCGCTATGATAGGCACAGTACCTGTCTATGACGCTGTCATACACTACAAAAGAGATTTGGCGGCTTTAACAGCGAAGGATTTTATTGATGTAGTGCGAATGCATGCGCAAGACGGTGTTGACTTTGTAACGTTACACTGTGGAATAACACGCAAAACGATTGAGCAGATAAAATCACACAAAAGAAAAATGAATATTGTTTCAAGAGGCGGTTCTCTTGTGTTTGCTTGGATGTGTATGACAGGAAATGAAAATCCTTTTTATGAGTACTATGATGAAATTCTTGAGATTTGCAGAGAATATGATGTTACTATTTCCTTAGGGGATGCCTGCCGTCCTGGCTGCCTTGCTGATGCAGGCGATGTATGCCAAATAGATGAGCTGGTTCGTCTAGGCGAATTAACAAAAAGGGCATGGGCAAAGGACGTTCAAGTTATGGTGGAGGGTCCTGGACATGTTCCGCTTGACCAAGTTGAAGCAAACATGAAAATACAACAAACGATTTGTATGGGAGCACCTTTCTATGTGCTTGGTCCTATTGTAACAGATATTGCTCCAGGATACGACCACATCACTGCAGCAATCGGCGGTGCTGTTGCGGCTATGGCGGGAGCTGCGTTTTTGTGTTATGTAACTCCGGCAGAACATCTTGCTTTACCAAATGTTGATGATGTTAAACAAGGAATTATAGCAAGCAAAATTGCAGCACATGCAGCAGATATTGCAAAGAAAATACCAAATGCAAGAGATATAGATGACAAAATGGCAGATGCAAGAAGAAAATTAGACTGGGAAGGACAATGGGAATGTGCGCTTGATCCAGAATATGCAAAATCTATCCGTGATGAAAGAACACCTGAATTTGATGATACTTGCTCTATGTGTGGTAAGTTTTGTGCTGTAAGAAGTATGAATAAAGCTTTAAATAATGAATATATTGATATTTTGTAATTGCTATATAAAATAGAAATTGCAAGCAAAGCATGAAGTCCACAAGGTATATAATTTCGCTTCGTTTTGTGGCGATTAGGATAGCAGTGGGGTTTAGACCACGAAATGTTGCGGTTTCTGAGCTCAGCAATACATAAAAAAGTGGCGTTTTTGACCCGTGAAAATGAGTGAAAATTAAAATGGCATAGTTTTTTTGAAGAAAACTTCATAACTTTTAGGCTAAGTGGTAGGTCAGTGAATGATCATCAACTTAGCTTTTTTTATATTGTTAAACAGGTTCATTTAAAGGGAGGTTTACCATAAACAATAAAAAAATAATTATGAATCCTCCGTTATCAAGTTTTGGTAACATACTTGGGATACAAGGCGAAAAAATCAAGGGAACAGTTTTTATCCCGAACAAATCCATTTATGCAAACGCATCTTCCCTAGAGCCATCATTAAGCCAATCAAAGTTTTTTAACATCGTTGGTTGGTTTACAAATGAAAAAGGTTGCCAGCAAAGGGATCAGAGAAGAAAGAAACTGTGTATCTTTACAACAAAATTAAATAAATCATGATATAACCTGATGTAGTGCGAAGTAGCATCCGTAATATAGAAAATATAAATTACAAATAGGAAATTTACAACGTGTAAATGGAAATTGACAAACAAGTTTGGAAGGGCGTATCTTATAGTTAAGATGGAAAAATTTATCAGGAGCTACGAAAGGCATCGTTCAATATTTCTGCAAAGCGAGGAGCTGGAAAACATCATGAAGAAACTTACAAATTTAAGACTCATACTAGAATATTTTGAAGTGCCCAATCGGGACTTAGCACGAGCGATCAATGTCAGTCCTTCCATGGTGAGCAACTGGGTGCAGGGAAAACGTGCGCTACGTGCGTCTTCTGGCTCCGTTGTCGCAATTGCGGACTATGTTTTATCCAGGCGTACGATGGAGACAAGAGATATTACATGGCTAAAAAAACAATTTGAACATACTGGTATTTCTACGGATTTTGATTTCGCTTCCGATATTAAGCGCAACCTTATTATCTGGCTTGCGGATGACGGGCAGGAAGTGCTGGAAATTTTCAATAAGACAGGAAATATACAAGTCGCAAATGAGCCGAGAAAGGACGTCGGTTTATCCCCATTTTTATATAGTATTGGCCCCGCCGGAAGAATTTATAACGATGATTATTCTGCGCGGGCTGGGGTTTTGGATATTTCGCTGCGCCTAGGCCGCATTTTTGAAACGATGAAAGAAGATACGAGAATTGACATATGCCTAACCAGCGAGACTGCCGCAACGGTTATGGAGGACGTCTTTATTGCGGAAATCATGAAAGCGTTTCAAACGAAAAATATGTACTTACGAATGCTTGTGGCCCTTTCAGGTAATTCCACTGCACTCTCCAGAATAATAGCTGCCTATACGCCCATGATTGTGGCTGGCAAAATGGAGCTGTACATATCCCATGGGATGATGCAGCCCATGATTCATCAGACAAGCATCTTTATTCCTAACATCTGCGCTGTGGCCATTACTGAGTTGCCCGAGTCTTTTTCTCCCCCTGCTGCACTGTTTATCACAGAAAGCATTTTTTTAAGGGATTCCACAGATGGATTTGATCGTGTGGTGCGGTTTGCGCAGCCGCTCATGCGACTTTATCCAGGCAACAGCTTGAAAGGCATTATTGATATATTTAACAGAGAGTTCAGCAACGATGGAGACATGGATATACAAAGTGAAAGTCTAAATACTCTCATGCTGGAGCCTGCGCAATTTATTAAGATATTGGAGCAGAAAGGCTTTAAGGGCAATGCTCTTGAATGGCGCAGCGAGGAATACCTGCAAATTAAAAATGGCTTTGAAAGTAATTTGAAAGAGGGGGTTGTATTCCGTGAAATTATCTCTGCGGAATTCCTAAAGAATATGGTTGTCAGCGGAAGCTGCGAATTGCCGTCGGTGTATTTTATGGATACTGGGAAGACACTGATCCAAACAAAAGCCTGTGCCGCCATACTTGCCGGATATATCAGGATGCTAAAGAGCTATCCAAATTATCATTTGTCTGTTGCGCCCCATCTGAGTGAAACACAAAAGGGAACCAGACATATCAAGCATGGCAGACACGTTACGCTAGGCCCATGGAAGAATGAATCGAAACTGATCTTTTCAGACCAGATGATTATGATTCATGAATTTCAAACGTATTTCAACGATTTGTGGATGAGCTTATCCGCAGGTACACGTGAAAACACTATATCGCTTTTAGAAATTATGTTGCAGGAAATCGAAAAACTTATCGAACAGGAGGGGTAGGTCTATGCCGTCAAAAGTCATTTTAAGGGTCACGAAGGGAGAACTTGCAGGGAAGGAATTTACCTATTTGGGGAAGGAACAGCTCTTTATCGGCAGGCAGGCAGATTGTGCAATTGTCCTGCCCGACAAATCAGTATCCCGCTATCATTGCATGATGGAGGTTACTCCGCCATATGTCACGGTGCGTGATTTTGGAAGCCTGAATGGAACTTTTTTGAACGGAGAAAAGATTGGTCAGCGTGAACGATCCATATCAGCTGAGGATGCGCAAAAGGAGTGTCATGAAGAATTTGATCTGCAAGACGGGAATACACTTGGACTTGGTAAGCACTGTGAGCTTACATTGCATACGATTCAAGCTCAGTGTTGCGTGGATTGCGGAGAAGAAGTGTTTGAAGCTAACGAGGTCGGAAACGGAGAAACCACCCCTGACGAATTGCCCAAAGCATTTGCCAACGATAAAGGTGAGCCTATCTGCGAAGCCTGCAATTTAAAGCGTGAAGCAAAAAAAAGAGAAGAAGCGTTAGCCGATTTGGAAAAAGAACGCATCAAAAAAGAAAAGGCTGAGGCTGCTTGCATGGAAAAGGTGCGTCTTGAAAGAGAACGATTGGAAGGTGAGGAAGAGCGCAAAGAAGTGGAGGCCCTCACCCAGGCATTTGCCAAAAAGCTGAAAGCGGCGGCAAACAAAGCCGCCACAGAGGAAGCTGAGCGTGAACACATGGAAACGGCAGCAGCTGCGAAACACAATAAAGCCGAGGAAGAGCTTCAGCGCAAACAAGAGGAACAGCGCAAGCGTGCGATGGAAGAAGATGTGCGCTGTGAGGCCGAACGGAAGCGTCTGGAAGAAATGAAAGACCAGAAGGCGGACAAAAAGTGCATAGGCTGCGGTAGGCAGTTTACCCCAAAGACACCGGACAACAATTTGTGTCCCCAATGTGTTGAAGATCGGGATAAGCTTTTGAGAGCTATGATGCTGCAAGCATTGGGCGCTGTTTTGGAACCAATGCAAAAAGGCCGTGTTGACTCCGCAACGACTCAGAGGTTTCGTAAGGTAAAACGCCTCGGTGCAGGCGGAATGGGAGAGGTTTGGCTGGTTCAGGAGGAAAAGACAGGTATAAATTATGCACTGAAAACCATGCTTCCTCAAGTGGCGGCAGACGAGCACGCAAAAAAGTCCTTTCTTAGAGAAGCGCAATTAGGGGAAGCACTGACACACAAGAATGTAATCCGCGTGTATAAAACAAGCTGTGAGAGCGGCGCATTTTTCATCCTTATGGAGCTGTGCGAAGGCGGAAGTGTAGATAAGTACATGGAACGCTGCGGCGGTAAGCTACCTCTTGACGTTGCAACTTACATTATGCTGCAAGCGCTGGACGGGCTGGAATATGCGCATCATGCAAATATCAGTGTGGAATGCGAAGATGGGATAAGACAAGCAACAGGGGTAGTGCATCGGGATTTTAAGCCGGGCAACATTTTTCTTGCGGATGACAGTAAATATCCTGTTGCCAAGGTGGCTGATTTCGGTTTTGCAAAAGCCTTTGAAACGGCAGGACTATCCAGGCACACACGCACGGGAACTGCTGCGGCTACACCCGTATTTCAGCCACGTCAGCAAATAGCAAACTACAAATACGCAAAACCGGAAGTGGATGTGTGGGCGGCGGCTGCCAGCTACTATAATATGTTGACGGGTTGCATCCCAAAGGATGTGCGTGGCAAAGATGTCTGGATAGAGATGTATACAGGAATGCCTGTGCCAATCCGTCGGCGTGACCCAAAGATACCGGAGAAGCTTGCCGCTGTTATCGACCATGCACTGGTGGAAATCCCGGAAATTGGTGTGAAAACTGCCGCAGAATTCAAAAGTCAGATTGTGAAAGCACTGCCCCTTCATATTCGGCATACGCTTAGAGGTATACTTTGATGAGATATACAACATCTGCCTTTCAATACGGTTTTTCCTTTGCCGGACAAAAGGATATTGGCAGAAACAGAAGCACCAATCAGGATGAAATCATCCTTTGCCCGAATATCGGTGTGTTTGCCGTGTCCGATGGCATGGGAGGGCTTCAGGAAGGTGCGAAAGCGGCCGTTTATGTGAGGGAAGTCATTCCTGCCATGATGTCGTTTGTGCAAAAAGAAGTGGGAACGCCTGAAGAGGCTGGAGCCGCCTTTACGGAAACGGTTCGTATGGTTAGCGACGGGCTTTTTAACACGGCAAACACCAAAGTGCACATCGGCTTTGGCGCAACCTTCTGCGGCGTATGGTTGTATCAGAACAAGGCCATTTTCGCAAACCTTGGCGACAGTCGTGGCTATGTGCTACCGAAATACAAAAAAATGATCACACAGGTTACGGAGGATCATAATATTGCCGCTATCATGGTCAAAAACGGTGAGCTTTCCAAAGCCGACGCAGCAGGGCACCCAGCCAGCACACGGCTTACCCGATTCGTAGGCATGTGCGCACCTGCGCTGCCAGATTATTTTATCTGTAACATTAAACCGGGAGATCGGATTCTTTTATGCAGTGACGGATTATACGGTATGATTGACAACCGAAAGCTTGTGCATATATTGCGAAGCAGTAAAAGTCCTAGGGTTATCTGTAAAAGGCTAGTTGAGCAGGCCAATGAAAACGGAGGAAACGATAACATTTCAGTGGTCTATATCAGAATTGTATCGTGAGTTTTCAAAGTGTCAATTGCCAAACAAGTAAGTTTCAAGCGCATTCGAAATAGAAGGGGATACAATGGTTTAATAAAAAACAAGGAGGTGTATTTATGGAAGATTTCGATATGAACAAGGAGTATACCAACGAGGATTTTGACAGGATGCTGGTACCACTGTATGATGCGGGGGGATACCCTTATCTGGGCGAATTTGAATATATTGATGCAAAATTCACCAATGAAGAGGTGGAGCGGCTTCGCTATGTATACTTTCGGCAGAAGGCACAGGGGAAAAAGGAGAAGGTGGAGCGATAGTATCGCTATCGCAGAAAGGACAGTGTTATCATGTCAAACGAATTGATTGTGGCAATCCTATGCTTTATGCTGGGTGTGGTCGGCGTGTTAAATAGGCTTTCCTATAACATGAAAAAGAAAAACGTAGGTGTGACGGAATCGGAAAGCAAGTCTTCTGCCATGTTTTTATGCGTAACCGTCTTGGCGTTTGTGGGCGGCATTGTGTTGCTTGTGCTGGGGTTGCTGTGAATCTAAGCGTATGCGCTTTTGAAATTAAAAATCGTGTTGCTTCGCCCCATAGACCGAGGTATCGGCGAAGAACGGCGAGTGGAGAACAGTATAATGTCGGAGACGTTTTGTAGAAAAAGGCTTAAAGGAGGTAGCCATGAGAAAAGATGAAAAAACGATTTTAGATACAGATGAAACTGTTCCTGATTCCGAGGAAACGATTCTTGATGCTGAAGCCGAAGAAGCCACACTGCCCGACGATGACGGTGCAACCATGCCAGACGATGACGTCGTTTTGGATGGCGAAGAAGCTTCAGAGCGTGGGAGCAACACGCCGGTTTTTGAAAAAGGTGCTTCCTTATTGGATACCTATCGCATCGAATCCGACGCCATCGAGGGCGGCATGGGCGCAGTATGGTGTGTACATCATTTCGGCTGGAATGTAGACCTTGCCATGAAGCGCCCCAAAGAGGGTTTGTTTCGCACCGAAAAACAGAAGGCAAATTTCATCCATGAGTGTGAGGCATGGATTAATCTTGGTCTGCATCCTCATATTGTTTCCTGCTATTATGTCCGCAGGATCGGGGACGTCCCCACTATTTTTTCGGAATGGATGGACGGAGGCAGTCTGAAAAATGCGATTTACGATGGAAGGCTGTACGAGGGTAACGCAACGGAGCGTATCCTCGATATCGCCATCCAGTTTGCGCGCGGTCTGCATTATGCACATGAGCAGGGGCTGATCCATCGGGATGTCAAGCCGGACAATCTGCTTTTGACAAAGGAGTGGGATGCCAAGGTGGCCGACTTTGGCATCGCCAGAGCACGTGCAACCCTGAGTGTGCTTGATGCGGATATTCCCGCCGATGTTACCATGTTCTCCGCCAGCGGTGGCTATACCCCCGCCTATTGCTCCGTGGAACAGAGAAACAGCAAACCGCTCACCCTGCGCACGGATATCTATTCTTGGGCGGTATCGGTGATGGAGATGTACCTTGGGGACCGCCTGTGGCAAAGCGGCGTGATTGCGGGCGCAGCGTGTGCGGATTATTTCCCTATTGCAAGGGTTACCATCCCCAAAAAGATGCAGGAATTGCTCAGAGGATGCTTAAACACAAAGGAAGCTGAACGCCCCCATGATTTTGTTGAGGTGGAAACAGAACTCCGCAGGATTTACAAAAAGGAAACGGGCAGTGTTTATGAGCGAAAGCTGCCGAAGGCCGCTTCGGATACGGCGCGCTCTCTGAACAATCGGGCGCTCAGCTTTCTGGATTTAGGGAAGCGAGAGGCGGCGCAAAAGCTATTTAAGCAGGCAGTTAAGGCAGACCGAAGCTGCGAAGAGGCCATATATAACTGGAATTTGCTTCAATGGCAGGATGGAAAGCAGGACGATCGTGACACAATCGCAAAAATTGAGGCACTTTATGAAAATAACCAGACGTCGCAAAATGCCTGTCGTGTTGTGGAATTGTGTTTACTGAGTCAGGAAAGGGAACTTGCGGAAAGCTGGATAAACATTGCGGAGAAGAAGTGCGACGCCGACCCTGCAGTTATCGGGTATTTTCGGAAGAGGGCACAGGCGCTTCCTGTTGCGTTTGGCTACGCAAAAGGAGAAAGCGAGTTGCGTAAAATAGAATGTGTCAGCCTTAGCGGAAGGTTGTCGTTGGAGGGAAAGCATTCTGGTGTAAGGATTTGGAATACCTTGGAAGAAAGGCTGCAATGGGACTTACCGATCCGGTTTCGTTGGAGGTGTGCCGCATTCAGTTACGATGAGAACTATTTATATCTAGGCGAAGGTTCCAATATTGGAACGGTGTTCCGATGTGATCTAAAAACCGGGCGTGTAGAAGCGTTGCTGGAATCTCCCTATGTCCTACAAATCAAGCTGCATCCGAACGGGAAGCACCTACTTACGGCTGGAGTGGGCCAGCCCATACGCCTGTGGGATGCGCAATCGGGTCAAAAAATAAAAACTTTCCGTTGCACGGCACTTCCTGCCAGGTATTTTTCATGCGTTTGCCCGTTGCCAGGTTGGAAACGCTTTCTTGCAGGTGGATCTCACTTGTGCCTTGTGGATTTTGAAACTGGCGAAGAAATTTATTGCAGAAAGCCCGAAAAGACAGGGGAATTTGGAATACACGACATTTATTTGGATGCTGACGGAGATACTGCTTTGACTGACGAACGCCAAACCATACGCTATTGGGACGTAAAGACAGGCTGCTGCCTGAAAACCTGTGAGCCGCAGAACCTCCCACGCATATCTGTCCCGCAGGCACATTTTGTGTCCGGAAGAGAAGGGATTTTCTGGTATATTCCACAATTTAAGGGCATTCCCGGTTTCCAACTATGCAAGGTAACTTCGGTGCACGTGCGCCTCAGCGTGGAAAAGCAAATGGAACTCGCAAAAAAGGAGATTCAGCTTTTGCTTAAGCGGGGCGATATGGCAGAAGCAAGGCGGTTGATTGCTGAGATTTTTTCTTTGCCTGAGTTTGCCGCTACACAAGCGTGGTCGGACATGAACGTTAAAGCCGGAATGGGATGTGCCAGAACAGGAATATACGGTGTACGGCCTGTGAAAACATATCGGCAATCATGGAATGAACCAATTTGCGCAGGTGTAACCTGCTCGCCAGACGGCTCCTATGTTGCGCTTGGCGTAAGGTATATAGAACACGCCACGGCGGGCTATGAGTATGACACGAATGCATTGCTGCTTTTTCAGTCCTCACGTTCGCTTGGGAAGCCACAAGGGCTCTACAATGAAGCGGATACAGGCTGGCCTCGGGACAATGGTGCCTTCTTTTACCCCTATTTTTGTCATGACGGACATCGGTTGCTACTGGACAATCGGAAAAAGAAAACGTTGCTGTTTTTCGATGCCATATCGCAGGAGCAAGAAAAACTTGCGTTTTATTTTCCCGTATTAGGCTGTTTTGCAGACGGGGAAACGTTTCTTTCCGGCAAAACAGAACTGTCTTGCGTTTCACTTTCAACAGGGGAAAGGTCTTTTGTTTATAAAACCAAACCCGATGCTGTTTTGGTTCATGCCTCCGTAAGCGCAAAGGGGATGCATGTTTTTTGTGCCTATGAAGATGGGAAAATACAGATTTTTCATGCTTTGGATGGGCAGCTGCTGCGAGAAGCGGCTCTACCCGACGAAGTATGCCGCAAAGGTATAAGTGCCGTAATTCCCTCCAGTGATGAAAGGTATGTGCTTTGCGGTGGGGACGATGGACTAATTCGCATTTGTGACATAGAAAGTGCGGATATTGAAGCCGTTTTGGAGGGACACCACGCAGGGATAGCTTCGCTTGCGCTGAGCAAAGAAGGGAACGATTTATATTCCTCCTCCATAGATGGAACCATGATCCGTTGGCATGTGGATTGGAAATATGCTGAGTAGGCAATCTATTTGCTGGAGTCAGACGCCACAAGGCAAATGCAAAAGGAGAGCGTCTAGCTTAACAACATAATGTTCAGATGTTAAATCGTCAATGAAGCGGGAGGAATGCTTTATGTTGTTTAAAAAGAAAAACGCTGTGGGTGTTTTTAGCTTTTATGCTGTGGCAAGCGATGGTCAACTGTCCCAGATGAAGGACAAAAAGAAGTTGAAACAGGCTATTCACGATGCTGTTTGCCCTCCAATGTCGTATTCTCCAGCGGAGCTTGCATTCAGCGACCACACCACAGTCGTATATCCGTGGCAATGGAATTCACCGACAGCTCTTTATTTGGATATCAGTGATAAAGAGCTTAGCCATATTTGGGACGCAATTTTTCCTATATGCAAAAAAACTACGACTTTCGTGACTATGATGCAATGAATAACAAAGCCACTACGTTGATTTCCAGAAGGCGAGACTGCGCTGTTTATTATTTTTCCTTGAAGGCGCAATAAAGAACACCTGACGAAAATGCGGCAAAAAAACAACTGGAGGTAATGCAAATGGACTCATCCATCACTATGCAATTTGTCAGAATGCGCGCGCAGGCGGAGCTTGCGGCGAGCCACGCAGGAGATCTTGCCGTGGAGCATATTTTTCTGGGCATTTTAAAGCTGGCAGAGCTTCAGCCTGAAGATATTACATCAAAACAAAAGTATCATGCAGGAATCAAAGAAGACATCCGCCAGGTATGTGCGCTATTGTCTAAAGGTGGCATTGACTCGTCACGTGTACGCAGTCAATTACGCAGTATGCTGCGCAGCTATCATTTTTCTGAAAACAGGGATGTCAAGGCTGAGATGATGTCGTTGCTGAATATGGCGGCGCAGGCAGCTTCAGCCAAGCGTTTGGAGGAGGTGACTGCCGCCATGGTGCTCACAGTAATACTAAATGACCCAATCGGTGTTATTGGCGAAGTTGTTCCCAAAAGGGGAAACAAGCCCGTTTCGCAAAACGGCGAACCGGCTGTTGCCCCGCTACATAAAAGTGAAGAGCAAAAGCCAGAGGAAATATCAGAAATGGGGCTAGGGTTTCTGCCAGAACTGACTGGGCGCATCCGTACCATGCGTTCTAAACTGCTTTCTACCGTTCGTGGGCAGGATCATGTGGTCCATGCTTTTGCGGAAGGGATGTTCAGTGCTGAGGTGTTGGCGGCGAGTGACGAAAAGCGAAAGCGTCCCCGTGCAATTTTTGTTTTTGTGGGGCCGCCGGGCGTTGGGAAGACCTTCCTTGCCGAACAGGCGGCAGAAGCGTTGGGCATTCCTTATAAACGGTTTGATATGTCCAGTTTTTCCGATCATCAATCGTATATGAATCTTATCGGTTTTGAGCGTAGCTATCAGGGTGCAAAAGCAGGTACGCTGACGGGTTTTGTCAAACAGCATCCTCACAGCATCCTGCTTTTCGATGAGATTGAAAAGGCGCACTTGAATACAATCCATCTGTTTTTACAAATACTTGATGCAGGCAGATTGACCGATAAATACATGGATGAGGATGTCTTCTTTAAGGATACCATCATTATTTTTACATCCAATGCGGGGCGTTCTCTTTATGAGGGTGACGCAAAGCAAAATGCCGCAGGGATTCCACGCAAAACAGTATTGAACGCAATGGAAACCGAGAAAAATCCACAGACAGGGCAGCCGTTTTTCCCTGCCGCAATCACCTCACGCATGGCTACCGGCTGGCCGCTGTTGTTCAATCATTTACAGGCGAACGATTTGGAAAAAATCAGTGCGGCAGAATTCAATCGCTTCTGCGAGCTGTTTAAAAAGCAGTATGGAATTACTGTAGGCGGGGATGACTTGCTTGCAAGTACCTTGCTTTTCGCAGAAGGCGGTCAGGCTGATGCCCGCACGCTGCGGGCGCAAACGGAGCTTTTCTTTAAAAATGAAATATTCAAGCTTTGTCGGCTGTTTCATGTGGATTCTTTTCTCTCTGTACTAGAACGTTTAGAGAGCATCCGTTTTGAAGTCGATGCCAACCATCTCCATGCCGATGTGCTTCCCATATTTCAAAACAGCGAAAAAGCTGAAATTCTGATTTTTGGCACACCATGGTTTGCAGCCGTATGCGAAGAAAAACTACATGGGTTCGTTTTTTATCAGACCACAAATCGCAATGAGGCTTTGAAAATTTCCGGTGAAAAGGATATTCGGCTGGTTCTGCTTGATCTGAGTACACGGGATGAAGTCGTGCCACAAGACGGTGAAAGCGGCTTCCTAGCTGACCTTTCAGCTGTGACAGGAACGGCGAACGCCTTCGATTTTTCGCCCATGGCGGCCGCGAGCATCCATGAAGGCAACGAGCTGTTTAACGCGATCAGAGAACGCCTTCCCGAACTGCCGGTTTATCTTCTGGAAACGGAGCTGTTTAAAATCGACAGTGAGCTTCTCATGTCTTTTGTGCGTGCAGGAGCAAGGGGGAAACTCACAGCACCCACCGATGATTTTTCCGTGTTTGAAGATGAGCTTGAAGATATTTGCCAGCGGATGTATATGCAAAGCGTGGCGGCACGTATGGCAGGGGAACGTAAGGTGTTGTATTTTGAAACTGCGCCGAAGTTTACCCCTGATAAGAAGGAAGTTGTTATTCGGGTGCGAAATCTCCAATTAAAGCGCGCACTGGCTGCGGAAGACGCCGGAGAAGTGTTGACGGAGGCAGAGAAGCCCAATATCCGATTTGCGGATGTGATTGGTGCCGGTGAAGCAAAGGAAGAATTACAATTCTTTATTAACTACCTCAAAAATCCGAAAAAGTTTTCAGCACAGGGTTTGAAGCCGCCCAAGGGCGTGCTGCTTTACGGTCCGCCGGGAACAGGAAAAACGCTGTTGGCAAAAGCCATGGCAGGGGAAAGCGGTGTTGCCTTCATCCCCGCTGTGGCAAGTTCATTTGTGACCAAGTACCAAGGCAGCGGCCCCGAATCTGTTCGTGCGTTATTTAAAAAAGCACGGCGATACGCACCTGCAATCATCTTTATCGATGAGATCGATGCGGTAGGACGTGCGCGTGGTGGCTCGGATTCCGCACACGGCGAAGAAATGGCACTCAATGCGCTGTTGACTGAGATGGACGGTTTTTCTGTCGATCCGAAGCGGCCTGTTTTTGTTCTGGCAGCAACAAATTTTGACGTGGAGGAAGGCAAGGGCGGAATGGGAACCATCGATGCAGCGCTTGCCCGACGCTTTGACAGAAAGATTATGGTGGATTTGCCGAATAAGGACGACAGGCGGCAGTATATCGAAATGATGCTGAAAAAGAATAAGGCGCACACAGTTACTAATCAGATGATTGATCGCCTAGCCGGGCGTTCCACTGGTATGAGCCTTGCCAATATGGCATCGGTTCTGGAGCTTGCCAACCGCATGGCGGTCAAGCAGAATAAGCCCCTTGAGGATGGGCTGCTGGATGAAGCGTTTGAGCTTTCTCGGTTTGGTGCGGAGAAAAAATGGGGACACGAATATCTGGAGCGCATCGCACGGCATGAATCTGGACACGCTTTTTTATGCTATCTGGGGGGGAATACGCCGTCCTACCTTACCATTGTTGCCCGTGGCGGCCATGGCGGTTATATGGAGCATTCAGACAAGGATATGGGACAGCTGCAAACCAAGGAGGATTTAATCGGCCGTATTCGCACCAGTCTTGGTGGGCGTGCGGCGGAAATTGTGTATTATGGCGAGGAAGATGGCGTATCTACCGGCGCATCAGGCGATTTGGAACAGGCAACACGAGTCGCCCGTGCCATGATTTGCAATTATGGCATGGACGAGGCATTCGGGATGGCCGTTATGAGTGCCGAGGAAGCCAAGAATGGCCCGCTTGCTGCCAAAGTTTCCGAACGTGTCAGCGGCATCATCCGGGAGGAAATGAAGAACACGATTGATATTATTACAAAAAATAAACACCGCATGGATCGCATGGTAAATGCGCTTCTGGAGAAAAACAAGCTTACCCGGGAAGAGATGGAAACACTGCTGGGGGAATAAACCGAACCTTTAACAAACATTGATTTTTCTGCTGAAAATAAACAGACGCATGGGTATATGGAGTTTTGGAGTAATGATGGGGCGCTGTTTTTAGGGAAAAGGCACTGTCTTAAGCATCTCAAGGTGCGTTGTAAACCGCCTCTGCAGCTGCTCAAATACAACAAAAGCGCATATATACAACATCGTTAATTTAATTAGTTACTTCCGAAATGCCAAAGTGTAAATTCACGCTTTGGCGTTTTTTTATCTGACCATATTGGCGCTGCATATAATGTAATCAGGGTAGTTGTAGGGTGGGAATAGAAGGAAGGTGAAGCAAGTGCTCGTATTCTTTTTAACCATGGGCTGCATCATTGTCGCTCCATTGATCTTGTTTTTTGTTGTATATTTTACAGAAAAGGCTTTCTTTGCAATTCAAGATGTCGTTTCCGATCTAACACAATTAATAAACAGGCGACATCGTGACGGACGGCTGGTTTACCTGAAAACGCTGGAGGAAGAGCAGTTAATCCGCGCTGCGACGGCAGGAGAATCATATGCATTAGAATTCATCGCAGACCCAAAAACATTGGAACGCATAAGAAAAGAGACGTCAAGCGAAATGGTACGCCGGGAGATTTGCAATAAGCTTGGACATGAATGGGTATTGACACAAACAGAATTTCATCAGTGCTCCATGGGCAATGCCAGAGCCTCGGGACAATATCTGGATAGCTGTTACGGGGTCGATTGTCAATTTTGCGATGCGCACAATAGGACGGAGTATATCTATAGCTGTCCAATTTGCGGTATGACAACCGTAACATTTACACCGCATAGTCAGGAATAAAAGCAAGGACATATTTTCGCAATTCTGAAATAGACCCAAGAAACGTAAGCCATGGCTAGTAAGCCAACAACAGAAGGTGGAAATTTTGCGATGGTATCGGAAATGCCTGCGTAGATGAAATTATTTGGAGAGGAGAAAAACGTTTGTGGCAGTGTTTATTCAAAGGTCATGATTGGGACGGCTGTACCTGTCGGTGCTGTGGTAAAATCACAGATACAAGGCATATTCCCGAGGACTACACCGATTGGAGCTGCGATTTGTGCAACAAATATCATGATATGGAATGTGAAGATTGCGAAGGAGCTTATATTTCTGTTATAGATTGCGCCAAATGTGGCCATCTGGTAGATGAATTCGGACGATTGATGTAAAAATGAAGAAAGGTATCGATGGAATGCTTGATAGGGATAGCTGGGTTGAAGCACATCCGCTTAAAATGGTGCAAACTGAAAAGGCAAGAATTACTTACCCATGTTGCCCAAAATGAACCGTCGAACAGAATTTTTCAATAAAGGGTGGTGAGTATAATGAGTACAATAAAAGAAACTACAAATAAATGTGCTGTTTGCGGCAAAAAAAGCAGGCAGATTGTATTGACTTCGTACAGCTTATTGAGTGAGCCTGATTTAGATTTTCGTCCAGCACCGATGCTGCGTGCAACGATGAATTATTGGCTAATGGAGTGTCCGAACTGCGGGTACGTGGCGAAAGATATTCGCAGATGGCCGTGTGTTTCTAAGAAAGCTTTGCGGCGGATTTACAGTAGTTTGGATACAAGTCTACCTTATCTGGCGCATACCTTCCATAAACGCGCGCTGTATTGTGAGCATATCGGAAATACCTCTGGCGCATTGCGTGCGTATCTTTGCGCAGCTTGGGCCTGTGATGATGCGGAGGCGGATGACCATGCTATAAATCTGCGGATCAAATGCCTGGAGTTGGCACAGAGAAAGATGCACCACTGTCGCCGTCGTAAATGGCGTCAGTATATGCAGCTTATAGCTGATCTTTTGCGCCGCACGCAGAATGTAACAGACTTGCGCAAGTTGGATACGGGCGACCGTAGGCTGGATTATTGCACCCGTGAGCTGCTGATTTATCAGAAATCTCTTGCTGAAAGAAATGATTTCTCAGCTCATAGTCGAGATGAAATTGATCTGGAACCCTTTGATGATTTTTTTGAAAAGAAAACCAGCGAGCGTGCTGATCCGTCGCATGAACTTGAGGCATATCTGGCACAGGCATTATCTGGGCACCCAGAAGATCGAGCTGAAGCGTTAGCCGTGCTGGATGGTATGCGGCCTCATAAGCTGAATTTGCCGTACTACGCATATGATGCCGTGCTGCAGCGGCACAAGGGTGCGCCTGTGAATATACAGAACCCATATAATGTTGCGGATCTTGCTAGGGTTGTAACCAGCGAATTTCTTGACATGATGGAAACCTTTGCCGTGCCGGATAACATAGCGTGTGAGCGGATTACCCTTCAAAATAAAATATGCATGGCAATCCTGTATGAGCTTTATACCAGCCCATATATTGAACAAAAATGGAAGAATTATGCCGATGCGCAGAAGCGGTTGTATCTAATGCGTGTGGATGATTTATTTTCCGATGACAGCTATCTGATCGGTTTCATCAAACCACGTATGCCTAATGAATAAAAAAATAGAAACGCCAAAGTGTAAATTCACACGTTGACGTTTTTTTATTCGGAAATATTTTTTTCAGATAAGATAGAGTCATCAAACAGTTACTACGGCACATTTGCATCCCGAAAGGAGAGAACCTATCATGATTTATTTTACGGGAGATATTCATGCTTACAACAGCATAGAAAAACTGTCGGAAACAAATTTCCCTGAACAAAAAGAGCTAACAAAATCCGACTATATGATTATTTGCGGCGATTTCGGGTGTGTCTGGGACGGCGGCAACCAGGATCGGTATTGGCAGGATTGGTTAGAGGATAGGCCATTCACCACATTGTTTGTAGATGGAAATCATGAAAATTTTGATCTGCTGAATGACTATCCTGTCAATGAGTGGAATGGCGGAAAGGTGCACTTCATCCGTCCTCATGTGATTCATCTGATGCGTGGACAAATTTACAACATAGATGAAAAGAGCATTTTTACAATGGGCGGTGCTGCTTGCCATGATATATGGAACGGTGTACTTAACGTGGACGAACCTGATTTTGCCGTTAAATTAGATTATATGAAAAAGCGTAATATGTTCTTCCGTGTCAACCATTATTCTTGGTGGAAAGAAGAATTACCCTTGCAATCGGAGATGGAAACTGGCTATCAGAATCTTGAAAGATATGGTTTTACTGTGGATTATGTCGTTACGCATTGCCTTCCGGATAAATTCCATCTGTCCTTTGCTAAAGGCGAATATACGGCTGACAGCCTGACGCAGTTTTTTTCAATGCTTGATGAGAAAATCGATTGCAAACAATGGTTCTGTGGGCACTATCACACAAATCGGATTATGGACGATAGGCACACCGTGCTTTATGAAGCAATAATCGGCGAGAATCAATGGAATATCGCAAATAAAACGAAGCGAAAACAGATGCTAAAACAATTTTCTGAAAGGGGTGTGTGATATGCCTTATGCGAACTGGAGGAGCGTGGACGACATGGCCGCTTTGCGAGGTGTAAGACCTGATATGAGTAGAGAAGAGCTATTCGTTGTCGCATATAATGCACGTTCTGGTGCTGCAAGGAGAATCGCAGTAGTATACCTTGACGATCCGAAAATCACACGTTCTTTTGCGCTGGAGGATTGTGATCCTATGGTGCGGCGGGGCCTGGCACGTAGATTAACGGATGCCAAGGCATTGCAGCAACTGCTAGAAGATTCCGATGGCTCTGTCAGAAAAGCGGCGGCTGATACGCTTGCAAAACTTCAACAAAAATGAATTGTCTAATCTCTACTTACGTATTGACAATGATCTAACTGCACTTGCTTGTACTTCGGCAGGGTATCGTATTCCCTTGCGTATCAATCCTGAGGAAAATTTTAGGGAAACAGTTTCTGACAATTTTCTCCGTAGCAGTGGCATTTTATTTTATTACCTAGCATGAAAAAGGAAGTAGAGGGGAATGGCGATGAAGAGATTTGCGGTAGAATCACATAGAACAATAGAGGGAAGCGCTCTTATTGTATGGCGGTGTGTTACCCGTGTCTCCAGCGAGTGCGATGCTCCAGCAATCTTGAAAACAGACGTAGAAGCAGTAGTTGTCAAAGCCATTCATCTTGTTTTGGGTGACCACGACAGAATGGTTCAGGTGTTGCAGGAGAATATTGAAACTGTTTTACAATTTAAGCATAAAATAAAACTTTTCTTTGTTTGTCGATTTTTTAGGGAGGAATAAATTTGTAATTATTCAGTTATTTTGTGGAAAATTATGCCTGAAAGTGATATAATATTAGCAAGATTTAATACTAGCTAACTGGTTTTAAAAAGAGGGGCGTGATTTGAAAATTGGTTTCTAAATGAGATACCTGTCAAAAAAATTGGAGGGGGTAGACATGAAACGTAAATCAGAAAACTTAGGTAAGGCAATATCTATCGCTGTAATTGCCTCAATGTTAGTTGCGCCTGTAAATGTAGTATTCGCTGCATCAACTGATATTCATGGACATTGGGCAGAAAAGACAATTGCCCAATGGCAAGACAAGGGCTTGATTAGTGGTTACCAAGATGGAACCTTTAAGCCTAATAGCCCTTCAACAAGGGCTGAATTTACCCGCATTATGAACCAAGCTTTAGGCTTAAGCAGCAAAGGCGCGGTTGCTTTTTCTGATGTTTCCGCCAGTGATTGGTTCTATAATGATGTTGCCATTGCATTGGGAGAAGCATACACAGCAGGATACCCAGACGGTACATTTAAGCCAAACGAAACAATAACCAGAGCTCAGGCGGCTGTATTTATTGCAAATGCGATTGGTGCGTCAGGTGGTTCGGTTGCAGCCTTTACGGATTCTTCTGCTATCCCTGCATGGGCAAAGGACTCTGTAGGTGCAATTGTGGAAAAGGGCTATATGAGCGGTTATCCCGATGGAACCTTTCATCCAAATGCAGTTTTAACCAGAGCAGAAGCAGTTTCTACGTTAAATAGAATCATGGAAGCTGCGACAGAAGAAACCACGGTAACCGAAAAGGACGTTGTTGTTGATCAGGATGATACGAAGCTTGAAAATCAAACCATTGAAGGGAACTTAACCATTTCTGAAAAAGTTGGAGATGGCGAGGTTTATTTAAGCAACGTTGAAATTAAAGGTGATTTAATTATTCAAGGCGGCGGAGATGACTCTATTTATACCGAAAACGTTGTTGTCGAGGGTAAGACTCTGTTAGACAAGAAAAATGTTCGCCTTCAAGTTTCAGGAAAAACAAATCTCTCTAAAGTAGAAATTAAAAAAGCGTGTAACCTTTCCGCAAGCAATTTTTCAGGGGAAGTAGGAACAATCACTATCACAGGGGCAATTTCTGATCAAACAACAATCGGCGTGCCTGCTGATAAATTGTATGTAGACGGAAAAGCAAATCTCTTGCTTAAAAAAGCGATTGGCAATGTTGTTGTGGATAAAGATGCAGCAGGAACTAAATTAGAATTGGACAAGGCTGCAAAAGTATCAACCCTTACGGTTGGTGGAAAAGTAGCACTGAGTGGTAGTGGCACGATTTCCACATTGGAAGCGAATGCCGGCGATATTACATACACCTCTGGTCTTACCATTTCCAAAACTGTAACAGCAAGCGGCGTAAAAGCGCCTTTAATAGCAATTACAAGCGGTGGTTCTTCTTCGGGTAGTTCCTCTGCAAGTAGTATTGCAAGCGTTAGTACGGCTGATGAATTTGAAACTGCAATAGCTGACAATAATTTTTCCACGATTAATGTTACAGCTGATATAGCTGACGAAGTTGATGCAACTCGTACTGGAAGCAGAAGCCTTACCATTAATTTTGGTACATATACCATGGGCGATGTTTCGATTACTGCATCGGCGGTAGCGGCGATTACTTTGAACGACAGCGGTGTGGGGGCTGCTGGGGCAAGCATTGCAAACCTTGATATTGATGCAGCAAATGCTCATGTTATAAATAACGTTCAAGTTATCGGCACAATTACGATTCTGGCAGTTTCCCACAGTACGTTTGTTCAGCAGGATACAGCTTCTGTGGTAGATATGCGAGGGCAGGGAGCCTTGGAATTTCCAGCAGCAGTTTTTGGAGCTGGACCTTTGGCGCCACCACCACCACCAGTTTTTATCCATACACCTTTGCCAGTTGGGTTAAGTGGTATCTTTGGTTCCATAGATGTACAGCAACCAAGTGCACGGCTTGACTTTGCAGGGGGCGCGCAGGTTGGTCAACTTAGTGTGGGCGCAGGCGCACCAGGTGGAATCTTTACCACTGGGGTAGGCGTTGGCATTGATCAAATCTTGGCTAGTGCAGGCTTTAGCGTTGGAGGCACCGGAACGATTACTGCTGTTGACACTATGGCAAATGGTGTTGCAGTTGGAGTAACTGGAGCGGCAAACGTGCAGGGTATTTATGCCGTAGGTGGTGTTACACCACCACTTATTACCAATACCTCTATTGGAATTGTGGCTTCGGGCGTTTTGCAAAAGGCTGCAGCACCTACAGGTCTAGTGCCTGTTACAGCAGATGCACCTAATGCCAATGGACTGATTTCTGGCACAACCTCAGAAATGGAATATAAAATAGCATCAGCTGGTGATGGGGACTATTTTACTTGCGCTGAGCCCTTCACACCCCTACTTGCAGGAACTTATCTTGTAAGGATAAAAGGACATGGAGCTTTATTGGCAAGTAATCCAGTGCAGGTTGTTATAGATGCGCATCTAGCTCCCGTTACTAATATTCACTATGCAGTAGTAGGTAACAGCGTTAGATTATTGTTTGATGAACCTGCGGTTACTACCGGTATTGCAGCATACAATATCGAGTTTTCAAAGGATGCCGGAACGACATGGGGGAATTTATATGAAATTCCTATAAACTCTGGCTTCCTCTGTATTATGGAAGATATTGCCAGGGGATTAACTGAATCAACTACCTACAATCGAGTAAGGGTAACAAGTGTAGCTGAAGAAGACAGTCGTTATATTGATACCGTGGTAACTGATACGGATATTTATGCCTTTACGGTTACAACTGAAGAAGCGCCAGCATTTACAATCACAAGAACAGCAAGTGGTATCTATACTTTGACCATTACAGATGCGATTGCTGTTGGTGCAATTTATGTTTTGGATGTATCGAAGGATGGTTCCACGCCTGAGGGATATCCGCTTGGATACGCAATACCTTATAATTCCTTTGATGGGAACTGTAAGTATCTCATAGATTCTTCAAGAGATGCGTGCCCTATCGTTGACAGTTCTGCCTTTGTATTAAAAATGATTAGACCATATACAACGACTGATATGATGGTAACAAAGCCGTCAGCAAAGGTTTATGCAACTGCAGCAGCAACAGTAAATGTAACTTCTGCAACAATCACAGGAATAGCCCAAGTAGGTGAAACATTAACAGCAGCAGCAAACGCTGATGCGACAAATGCTACTTACCAGTGGCAGGCCAACACAGGAGCAAACGGTGTATATGAGAATATTGCAAATGCAGCCGCAGCAACTTTTGTAGTTCCTGCATCTCTGGTAGGAAAGACAATTAAAGTTGTGATTAACGGAGATAATTCTTCAAGTGCAACAAGCGATGCAACGGGTGCGGTTGCAGCAGCAGTAGCTAGTTTAGCTGCAACACCGATTAGTTATGAAGCTCCAAGTGGAATGCTTGGTGTTTCAAATACAGTAGCTTTATTTGGCACAACCTTTGCCGATGCAGCAGTAGTGGAAAATTTGAGCAACTGGGATATTGACACAGGCACTACAAATCTTCAAGTGGCTAGCATCACAAGAACCGGGGATAATGGAGTAACAATTGATTACACACTAATAAATGCGGGTCAAGGCACAGGAACAGGTACGATTGCCATTAAAGCTAAGGCGGCTGCTGTCGCAGCGGGTATTGATACTGATCGTACTGATGTTGTGATTATGCTAACACCAGTTGCACCATAAGTAATAAATGATAATGTTTTAAACACAGTAACTGGAACCAATCAAAATGCATTTGCATTCGCACACGGATTGAGTGCAGAGGATACGACTGACCCGTTGTGGGCTGAAACATGAACACCTTATATACTTAGTTTACGTTATTACAATTACTTCTGGGTATATTCAAATGAGGGATCATTAGTAGGAACATATGATACCACTGTTACGATTACAGCAGCTCATAATGGTAGCATTTCTTTCAATGTACAGTTACAAATTTATGGGGCGTTTGCTCTAACCTAAACGAAAGAGAGCCACTGTACATTACCGGTACAGTGGCTCTCTTTATTCTTATCCTATAATACCCTCGCAGGCAGAGTCACAATATGAGTGTCAAATAAGTTAGTGTACAGTTTTTACCTTTATACGTGAGATAATGACCAAAATTCTAAAATCCTAAGATTCTTAACTAATTTAAGGATTGAGGCGTGAAAATTGATTAAAAACATCAAAAATACTGGGGTGTTACGTGCATTATTCTGACACTACCGTTCACATTCCCTGCGTTAATAGTATTTGCAAAAAAAAAGCGACACGCACGCTCCTGATGCGTTTTTTTCAAAATTATATATTCCATGCACATGGTAAGTGCTTGCTTTCCGCACGCACGACAACGCTTGAAGGTTTTATCCAAATTATAGGCTATTCTGGGCAAATATCCTGCATCTTCAAGTAAAGTAAATAAGGGAAAGAAGATTGCCATAGGTGGGAGCATAACTGAAACAACCCATGCCAAAACACGATAAACACCAAGGATAAGAATCCCGTGAAGCCAGCTTGGTGCATTGAGGTATAGAAAAAAAGCTGTCAAGCGATTTTGAATCCAAAACAATCCGCCAGCCAATACCTGAGAGGGATAATTGCTCCCTGTGATTGTTAACCAAAATACCAAGGCAAGGAGTGCCAGCATAATAGGATAGCCTGTTGCTTTGCTGGTTAAAAATTGATCTATTTTTCGGTCGGTTAAATTGTAGCTTTTCCTTTCAAAAAAGACAGCGCCATGGCAAATTTTTTCTGCTTCTGCTACAAGGCAAGAAACAATTTTGTCCTTCAATTTGTCTGTATTTAATTCATATTTTCCAAGGATTTTCTGTGCATTCCTGAATGCTTCGCTTAATTCGCTGCTTTCTAAAAAATTTTCCCCAAGATAGGTGTTTAATTCTTTATTCAAGGATGCATCCTGTTCCAATAACTTTAAACTAAGCCATCTGGAGTTTATTTTTTCACCTGCTATCTTTTTTACAACGGGCTCAAGAACTGCAAGGGCTTCTTCAATTTCCGGTTGATATTGAATCGAAAAGGGTGTGGGAGGTATACTGCCGTCGGTTACTTTGTCAACCATAACCATGAGCGCAGCAAGGCTTTCCTTTTTTCTTGCCATTGTAGCAATAACAGGCACACCAAGCCTTTTTGAAATTTTCTCTATGTCTATTTTGATGTTTTTTCTTTTTGCCTCATCCATAAGATTAATACAGACAATTACTTTTTCAGAGATTTCCATTGTTTGTAAAACTAGGTTTAAATTGCGCTCCAAGCAAGTGGCATCACATACCACTACCACAGCATCTGGATTTCCAAAGCATATGAAGTTTCTTGCAACCTCTTCTTCTGCCGAATGCGCCATTAAGGAATAAGTTCCTGGAATATCAACCAAAACATAAGATTGATTTTTTGTTGAACAATAACCTTGTGCATTTGAAACAGTTTTGCCGGGCCAATTGCCTGTATGCTGATTCATTCCCGTAAGACCATTAAACACTGTACTTTTCCCAACATTGGGATTGCCTGCAAGTGCAATGACCTTATCATCAGGTGATTGTTTTTTAATTTGCAAGCCAAAATCAATGGCCTTAATTCCGATTGCACTATTTGTAAGACCCATTTTAACACCCCTTTGATTGAATCAATTACTACGTGTTACAATAATTTTTTCACAATCCTCTGAGCGAATTGCGATCACGGCGCCACGAATCAAAAAAGCAGTTGGATCGCCGCCGGGGCTTCTTCCAAGGCACTCAATGTGGGTATTTTCAACCAGTCCAATATCCAGTAAACGCCGACGCATACTTCCAGTGGAAAGCAAGGTATTTACAACAGCACATTCGCCCGGATTTATATCATTAAGTGAATTCATATTCATAGTAATCCCGCCTTTCGAATAAATTTAGGATAAGGAAACTTTCTATCAACATAGTATTCCTTGATATGAGAAAAGTGACTGTCAACCTAATAAAAAATTAAGGGGAATACAAAGATGGGTATTGCGGACGAGTTCTATACACTAAAGGGTTATCAAATGAAAGAAGCAATCGAATTAACGACAGCGATGGAAGATTATTTGGAAATGGCGAGCCGTATTTTAGAAAAGAATGAGACGGTTCGGGTAAGTGACTTGTCAAAAATGTTGAATGTGAAACCGCCGTCTGCGACGAAAATGATGCAACAGCTAAAAGACTTAGGGTATGTGAATTCGGAAAAATATGGGCAGATAAGTCTTACAGCGCACGGAAGAGCTGAGGGTGCGTATCTTTTGTATCGTCATGATGTTCTTCATAAATTTTTGTGTATGATAAATCATTCGGAAAATGAGTTGGAGCAGGTTGAAAAAATAGAGCATTTCCTAAATCGAGAAACGATTGAAAACTTAAATAGGCTTATTCAGTGGCTTCAAGGTGAATTGAGCAAGCACTAACAAAATAATTTAATGAAAGCGGGTATTTTTGTCAAGGAATATAGAGGACATTGTAAATATTTTAGATACATATGTATCTTTCAGTGAAGTTCATCTCAATTATTCTGGCAATTTCGCCAAACTCCTTGTATCATGCTTATGAAACAATTAATTTAATATTATGAGATGTTTCTTGCGAAGGACAGTTTCGCTGTTCCACCATCTCATAAATATAAAAGGGGGGTTTTTAGAGTAGCCCCTAGAATCATTAGAATTCAAGGGTAATTTAACGTTTGGACATCTACATAAGACCATAACTCTTAATTTCAGAGGATTTGGTCTTGTTTTTTTGCCTAAATATAAGTATATAAATCCAGCATAAATTGATACCGCCCAACAACGTTCAGCGGTTATTTAATCGTTTAGACCGACAAAATAAAGACTTAGATAGTTCGGAATGAGGAGTTATGTAATTTACATGGGCTCTTTGTTGCTTGGTCATGGTTATGGATGTTAAGTCCTAGTGGGATCAGCGTAAAAATCATAATGATTGTTTTGAAGGTGGTTTTATTATTTTTTAGGGAACGCTGATTTATTCCGTGTACACATATAATTAGAGCGGTTCTTAAAACTCACATTATTTGGTTTTTGCCAATGACGCCTTGCATTTCATTGTATAAAAACATTTTAAAACCGAGGTATAAGAAAGGCTCTAGTAAATTTTCTTTAACTATCTGTGCACCCTTCATTCAATCAGCGTTTCCTAAGAATTTTTTACAAAAGTATCTTTTTTTAAAAGTGTATGCTGAAAGCTGATTTATTAAGCTAAATCTGCGCCTTCATTTTTTGATGTAAGAAGTGCTTTTTGGGTCATAGGGATAAATTTACCTATGATACCACCAATGATGGCGGGAACAACCCATCCGCATTGGAATGTAGCGAGGGGGAGGCTCCTTACAAATCCAAAGGGCAACCCAAAAGTAAATAATACATCAGCACCACTTGCTAGTAGAGCCATAGCGGCAGCACCGATAAAGATATTATCGTTTTTAATTTGATTGCCAAAGAAGCTTAGTATAATCATAACAAGAATAACAGGGTACAGCAGAGTTAAAATTGGCCCTGCAATGCTGATAATTGTTGAAATACCGAAGTTTGAAATAAAGTAGCTGAAGACAACTTCAATGACAACAACTTTCGTGTAGGGAATTTTATTGTTCGTTATTTCAACAAAGACGGATGCGCAAGAAGATACCAAACCGATTGCTGTGGTTATGCAGGCAAAAAAACGATAATTGACAAAATTAATATACCATAGTTGCCAATCAGTGCTTGGGTGATGGCAACAAGCAGTGTAGACTGATTGTAATTTTCAAAGCCACCAGCAGATGTTGTAGCACCTAAGAAACACAAACCGCCATAAACGATGAACAAAGCAATGGCAGCAAAAAAACTGGATTGCGTGATAATTTTTATAGTTGATTTTGTTTCCGTATAGCCCTTGCTGTGTGCTGCTGAAACAATAGTAATGATGAAAACAATAGATACTAAAACATCCATTGTTTGATACCCTGCAAGGATGCCTTCTTTTAAGGTATCAAAATTCGTTGTAGTTACTACGTTGCCAATGGGATGCATATAACCGATTACAATTAATGCCAAAAGACAGGCAACCAATGCAGGCGTGAAAAATTTACCGATAATATCAATTACTCCAGATGGGCGGACTGTAAATAGAAGAACCAAACCAAAAAAAATTGCGCCAAATACCCAAGAATTAATAAAAGGGAAAATTGGCATAACGCCCATTTCATAGGTTGTTGCCGCCGTACGTGGGATAGCTAAAAAAGGCCCGATACATAAAACAATTAAACTATTCATGATGAATGAGGGTAATTTACCCAATCTGCCTGTAAGGCCGTTTATGGAAATATCACCTGTTTTAATCATTGCAAAAATTGCTGCTAATGCCACCCCTACATCAGCAATAAAGAAACAAAAGAAACCTTTAAACCATTCACTACCTGCATTTATCCCTAAGTAAGGGGGGAAAATCAGGTTACCTGCACCAAAGAACGTTGCAAATAATGCCATACCGATTACTGCAATGTCGCTCATGCCTTTTTTCTTTTCATTCATTAAAAAATTCCTCCTTGTACTAATGAACATTTACTTTTCTTCTCTCTTTTGCCGCAAAAAAATGATTTATAAAAAAATGCGAACGCTTAATATTATGTTACAAAATGGCGAAGATTTCAAGAGAGTAAAAAAAATTTCAGTGAAATGAGCCAAGATGAAAAACAATAATGTAAAAAATTTATTAAAAATAACAGAAAACATGCAAAAAAATGAAGGAAAATAAGGAGGGATTTGTTCTTTTGGGGAATTTGCTAGGTATAAATATTTTTTAAAAATAAAAAATATCTTATTTTACACTTTCATAGATTAAGGAAAACGCTAATATAAATTGCACTTTAAACCGAATAATTTTTATTTATGCTAAAATTAAGTATCAAAATTAAGGTAGCATCTGAGTGAGATTATCTAGATGAAAATATCTCTATGCAAACCTATGTATGCGAAACAGCACATTTTAGGTTTATAAAATCAAGTGTTAAGCGACAGTACTTCAAGTTAAGAACTATGACATATAGTAGAAATTTTGTATAAATGGGGTTGAGAGCAACTGATTGCTAGGGTTAACCATGAGAGAGATTGACATAAATCCAAGGGCAATACATATTACGAATAAGTTAAGCCTTGATAAAGAAATTCGCCAAGGTTTAACAAAGCAAAAATGGAAGAACTGCCTGATGAAATAAGCCTTGCAATTTCCCCGAAATCCTTGTATAATGCCTATGAAACAATTAATTTAATATTATGAGATGTTCCTTGCGAAGGACAGATTTTTTGTCCCACCATCTCGTAAATAAAAAACAGGGGGTTTTTTTTATGGAAAAAAACAAAGTATCTACGAAACTATTGGCAGTCACTGCGATGATTGCTGCGGTTTATGTTGTAATGACACTTGCCATTGCACCTTTGGCTTTTGGGTTTATCCAATTGCGCATTTCGGAGGTTCTGGTGCTCTTGGCATTCATTGACAAGCGGTATGTACCTGGGCTTATTTTGGGCTGCTTTATTGCAAACTTATTTAGTCCTTTTGGTATGATGGATGTATTCTTTGGAACCGCTTGCACTGCGGCGGCTCTTTGGGGCATCACGCATAGTAAAACCTTATTTGGTGCCAGTTTATGGCCTGTGTTTAGCAATGCATTTATTGGAGTTGAGCTTTATTTGTTAGGGGAATGTCCTTTGGTTTTTGGCATGATTACGGTTGCCATTGGCGAATTTTTGGCCGTGTCCTGTCTTGGATATGTTTTGTTCCGTCAGATTATGAAAAATCCGGGATTCTTGGCAAAGCTGAAATTGGCTTCGTAAAGTATATTAAATCAAAAAAATATCTGTCTAACAATTATATCAGGGTGTCATTGTGATTAAAACGATGGCATCCTTTTTTTTATTTACCGCTCATGTTGCCGAATCAACCAATTCATATAATAAATGATGGAAGTAAGGCATCTGCCATATTAAAATTAAAAAGTCAGTGCTTTCTTTAATATCTTGCATTGCCTAGGCGACTTTTTCCTTAACAATTGAAAGGTTTTCAAAAAAAACGACAGCATAGAAGGCAGGGATAACTGATTTGCGATTCTTTATTCCTTTTGTTTCACCAAAGACATTGGTTTATGATATAATTAGCCATAATTGGTGAACTTAAAATCACAGAGGAAATTTCCATATAGGTTTCGCACAAGGGATGCGTTGAAAAGGACGGAGGGATTTTATGCTATATTCTTCATTTAAAATTCGAGAAATGGAACTGAAAAATCGGTGGATTATGCTGGCAATGCATACGGGCTACGCACAGGAGCGTGCCCTTTGTGAAAGAGAATTTTCTTTTTACGAAGCGAGAGCCAAGGGCGGTGCGGCCGCTGTCACTATTGTTTTGGCTGTAAATGAGGCGGGAAGCTTAAAGGGAATGCATCAGATGAAAAGTCTTGCACTGGAAAGCCTTCATGAATTGGCGGATCGGTTGCACCAGTATGATTGCAAGCTGATTGTGCAGCTATTTCACTGTGGGCGGAATGAAAGCATGAAGCACCATAGAGAAAAGCCTTTGTTTGCGCCTTCTGCGGTAGCTTCTCCTATTTTTAAATCGGAACCTTTGGAAATGGATGAGAAGGAGTTGGCTAGGACAAAGGAAGATTTTGCTTTTGCTGGATCATTATGCAAAATGGCAGGGGTTGACGCAATTGAAATCAGTGCATCGGCAGGATACTTATTATCTGAGTTTTTATCACCGATTACAAATTTACGAAAGGATTCCTATGGCTATGATGCAAATAAAGGAATGACATATCCCTTGGAGGTTATTCGCTCTGTTCGTGAGAAAGTTGGTGATTTGCCCATCTTGCTTAAGGTTTCCGGTGCGCAGATGATGGATGGTGGCTATGGCTTAGAAGATACTATTTTCTTCTGTCGTTTGGCATCAGAATATATTGACTGCGTAACAGTAACTGGAGGATGGCATGAATCTCCGATGGAACAGATTTCTTATCATGTGTCAAAGGGTGCTTATGCGCCATTTGCAGCAGCGATTAAGAAATACACAGACCTGCCTGTTATCGCCTGTAATCGCATTCACGATGGTGAAACGGCGGAACGACTACTGGCTGAGAATCAGTGTGATTTGGTAGGCAGTGCAAGAGCTTTTTTGTCAGATCCGCAATTTGCAAATCGTGTGGAAAGAAAAGAACCATTTTTGCCATGTCAAGCCTGTAATCGGTGTATCATGGGTGTGCTAAAGGGGCAGGAATTGGCGTGTGGATTTAACCCGGAGGCAGGACGGGAAGACTTTGAAAACAAGCGCAGAAAGATAGCAACCCGAAAAGAGGTTGTTGTGGTTGGCGGTGGGCCTTCGGGCATGGAGGCGGCAAAAAAGGCAGCGGAAAGAGGCTTTGTAACAACGCTGATTACAGAGGAAAGGACATTAGGCGGGCAATTTAATTTGGCGGCAAAACCACCGAAAAAGGATGGTCTTTCGGCATATGTTGCTTATATGGAAGAGACCTTGAAAAATTTAGGAGTACAGCTTGTTTTTGGTCAAAAATGCAGTGAGGAATTTTTGCTTACGAAAAAGCCCTACTTTACGGTTATTGCAACGGGCAGTCAGCCGTTCAGACTGCCGATTGAGGGAGCGGAAAAAGCGGTTTTTGCTAACGATGTATTGTCGGGGAAAATTTCCCTACCACCTCAGTCGGAAGAAGGGCAGGTTGTCATCATCGGCGGAGGCTCTGTGGGGTTGGAAACGGCAGCTTATATCAAAGAAATTGATGAGGAACGAAAAATCAAAATCATCGAGAGTCAGGCTTTTTTTGGAAAAGATTTAGGTGCATTATCAAGACCGCTTATTTCCAATTTGCGTGCAAAGGGCGTGCAGTTTATGGCGGATACAACTGCGGATGCCTTGGAAGATGGGAAGGTTTTGATTTCCATTGGTGGGCAAAGATTTTTTTTACAGGCAGATGCTGTCATTTCTGCCACAGGTTCTCAGGCGTGTGTATTTGCTTATTTAACAATGCCGTTGATGGATGAAAGACTGTCTTATGCCTTGGTTGGTGATGCTGAAAAAATTGGGGACGGGGCAGATGCTATCAAATCAGCTTATGAATTATTCACAAGGGTTTATTTAGCGTAACTTATAGCAGAATTGAACAAAAATCAAGAAAATTATTGCTTAATATGGGTAATTGTACTATAATAAATGAGGTTTGAAACGGTAACAAATGTAATATACAAAAGCAATCTAAATTATTAGGAGAAATGCTAAGGGGGCAATGAGATGAATTTTATCAAAAGAACTTGGGCAGAAATTGACATGGATGCATTGGCGCATAATATCAAAAGTATTCAGTCTAAGCTAACAGATGGAGAAAAGGTAATGGGCATTGTGAAAGCAGATGCTTATGGACATGGTGACGGTTATGTGGCTCGTGCTTTACAGGATGCAGGGTTTGATTGGTTTGGTGTTTCCAATATCGAAGAGGGAATAAGCCTGCGTAACGAAGGTATTGTGAAACCGATTTTAGTTTTAGGTTATACCCCTGTTGATACCGTAAATATTTTGAATGAATATAAGATAACACAGGCTTTAATTGGGATGGACTATGCCAACGCTTTGCAAAGTGAAGCACAAAAAGCAGGTGTAGTTGTTGACGTGCATATTAAGCTGGATACAGGTATGACTCGTGTAGGATTTCAGGTGGATGAAGAAAACTTTGATGAGTCCTTTAAGGAATTGATTGAAGTGAGTAAAATGCCTAATATTCATATTACTGGTATTTTTACACATCACGCTGTTGCTGATGCTTATCAGGCAGATAACCCGAAGTTTACAGAAATGCAGTTTGCTCGCTTTAATAAAATGGTAAACGCATTAAAAGAAGCAGGCGTGGATGTGGGCATTTATCATTGTGCAAATAGTGCGACAACGATTGCATACCCAGAAAAGCATTTATGTATGTGCCGCTCCGGCATTATTACATATGGTATGCTTCCTTCTGGTGAATGCGAAGGTATGATTGATATTAAGCCTTTAATGACACTGAAAACAACGATTGGCTTGGTTAAGCACGTGAAAGCAGGTTCTCAGCTTTCCTATGGCAGAACCTATACAGCTGAAACGGATAAATTGATTGCAACAGTGCCAATTGGATATGCAGATGGCTACAACCGTTCCTTATCCAATAAGGCGAGGATGCTGGTAAACGGACAGTTTGCTCCTGTTGTTGGACGTGTTTGCATGGATCAGCTGATGCTTGATGTAACAGGAATTCCTGGCGTAAAAATGGGCGACGAAGTTGTTGTTTTTGGACGGCAGGGCGATCAGGTTTTACCCATTGAAGAGTTGGCAGATATGTTGGGAACCATTAACTATGAGCTTACCTGTGTCATAACGAAGAGAGTTCCTCGTGTATTTGTTCAGGAGGGTAAAGTGATTGGCGTGGTTGACCATGTACTGCATCAATATAAATAAGATTTAGAGAAAAAGCTTTTTGTTTTGAATAAAATTTAGCAGCAGTTTCTAAGGAAGCTGCTGCTTTTTGAGTGAAAAAAATCTTATTTTACGTTATGCGTATTACAAAAAAAACGGTAATCACATGGCTGTGACTACCGTTTGAAAAACTTACTAAAGATTATATATGATAGGCTTCGTATTTTTTTGCAAAACAAAAACCTGTGGTTCCAGGGCCTGTATGAGAAGCAACGGTCGCACCGATTTGGAAGGAAGAAATAAATTCCATTTCGGGGAAAGCTTTTTGTAGTTCTTCTTCAAACTCAGCAACTTCATCCCAAACGGTTGTTGTGCCAACGCAGGCAATATAATCCTTGGGATTTTCACCAGTTGTCTTAAAGTGCTCCTTAGAAATTTCCACTAATTTGGCAAGTCCTTTTTTTCTGCTTCTTACTGCGCCGCCAACGCTGATTTCTCCCCCTTTTAAAATAATAAGGGGTTTGATTTTCAATATACTGCCAGAAAGAGCAGCAATTTTCCCAATTCTTCCGCCAACTTCCAGATAGCTTAGGTCACCAACAATAAAGTGGATACGTGCATCAGCCTTTACTTTTTCGACATATTTTAAAACTTCATCGATTGTTTTGCCCGCTTTTTTCATTTTAGCCATTTCCATCAGAATTAAAGCCTGTGATCCTGTGATATTCCAACAATTTATGACATAAATTGTTGCATTGGGAAATTCTTCTTCCAACATCAATTTTGCAGTTGTAGCCGATTGAATAGAACTGCTTAAAGAGTGTGTAATTGTGGTGCAAATAACATCTTCACCTTTTTGTAATACAGGGCGAAAGGCATCAATAAAATCTTGGACAGAGGGCAAAGAGGTTTTTGGATACCCTTTTTGCTCGGTCATATACGTATAATATTCGTCTAAAGAGATTTCCTCAATTTCTTTATAGTACTTTTCATGGTCTAAAGAAACATAAAAAGGAATCAAAGAAATGTTAAATTCTTTTTCACGTTCTTTCCCAATATCACAAGCGCCGTCGCTGAAAATTTGATAGTCTGCCATAGCTTCCTCCTTCAGTGCAATACTTCAATATATTTAATATAACAAAAAAATGGATGGAATGCAATATAAAAAACGCATTACATAGTTTGAATAACTATGTTTTATGAAATGTAATTTTTTCAACAAAAAAAGGCTTATAAAATTGAATATTTGATGCAAAAAAAGTCTTTTATGCAAAAGTTCACTGTATTTAACTTTTGTGTTTGCAAGTACAATCATAGAAAATACATGGCGAAATCGTATTCCTTCATAAAATATATAACTTCCCAAACGCAAGGAAGATTCAGAACGTATAAAATTAAAAAATAATCGAAAATTTTAAAGAAATTGTCATGAAAACTTAAAGACTAATCGAAGAAATTGTATTATGATAATAAAGTCCTAGAATTGGCATAAAAATCTCCTTTTTCGGTAAAAATTAGAAAAAAGGAGTGAATGCTTATGTTTCAAGCAGGACAAAAAATTGTATATCCGTTGCATGGAGCGGGGTATATCGAGGATATTGAGGGTACAGAGAATGGCGAATATTATATTATCCGTATTCCATCAGGTAATGTTAGAATTCGTATTCCAAAGGCGGGGGCGGAAAAATCGGGGATTCGTTTCCCGGAAGAAAAGGTTGCCGTGGAAGAAACCATCGTTCGGGTTGGAAAAAGCAAACCTGTATTAACCGATAATTGGAATTTAAGACAAAAAGAGAACCTTGGCCGATTGAAAACTGGAAAGCTGGAACAGGCTGCAGAGGTCATAAAGCTATTGTATGAGCAGGAGAAAAAGAAAAAGCTTTCCTCCGTGGAATGCAGGCTGTTAGGGATGGCAAGGCAAATTGTACTAAGCGAAATTATATCGGTTTATGAAATAAATAACGAAAAAGCTGAAGAATTGCTTGCAAATTGGCTGGAAAGTTGATAAAATTTTTTTATGGTAAAGTATGGGTAGTTTACCCTTTTGCCAAAAAGACGAAAGGAGGTGAAAAAAATGAAAAGACTTGTTGAAATTATTATGAGTTTAATCGTTATGGCGGCGACCTATGCTCTCGTGCATATTCTATTTATATCTAACTTGTTCCAATGGCACATATCTATGCCTTTTTATGTGCCAGCGGGGTTAGCAGTTTTTACCGGACTTATATTTTATCTTTTCTTATCATCGCCCTTAACGGAAATGATGCTTAAAAGGCTATCGCAAACAGAAGAGAAATTAACAAAAATGAATGTAAAAGAACTGGCACTGTCAGTTCTTGGCTGCGTTGTTGGGTTGATTATTGCAAACTTAATTGGCGTTGCTTTTAGCGGCTTTGGTGCAATCGGCACTTTTATTGTGGTATTGCTAAACATTACATTTGGATTTTTGGGCATTCGTGTAGCAAAAAGAAAGAAGGATGAATTTAATGTAAAGTCCTGGCAAAAAATGATCCTTCCGGCTTTAACCTCACAAGAAAAAGTTTTCGTTTATGGACGTCCTAAGATTTTAGATACTAGTGTCATTATTGACGGTAGAATATTGGATTTGCTACAAACAGGTTTCATTGAAGGCAAAATCATTATTCCGGATTTTGTTTTAGATGAATTGCGTCATATAGCAGACTCAGCCGATGGTTTGAAAAGAAACCGAGGGCGTCGAGGCTTGGATATTCTCAATGAAATTCAAAAGCAGGTTGCTGTTTCTGTAGAAATCGTAGAATTTACAAAAAAACAGCCCATGGAAGTTGACTCCATGCTGCTAAAGATGGCAGAGGGTATGGATGCCTTTGTAGTTACAAACGATTATAATTTAAATAAGGTTGCTGAATTCCAAGGTGTACGTGTTTTGAATATCAATGAGCTTGCAAATGCAATAAAGCCTGTTGTCCTTCCAGGCGAAGAGATGCAGGTAACGATTATCAAGTCCGGTAAAGAATCTGGACAAGGCGTTGCATATTTAAACGATGGAACAATGATCGTTGTGGATGGCGGCAATAAATTTATTGGTGAAAACAGGAATGTTGTTGTTACCAGCGTTTTGCAAACAGCGGCAGGACGTATGATTTTTGCAAAAATGCTTGCTGCTTGATGCGTGAACATAGTGAAAGCCCCAAAGCAAAATTATCCTTTTTAAGGATTGCGAGGGGCTTTTTTTGTAAAGGGAGAGAATGTGCATGGGGAATGGATCGTTTGTTTCTGCGATTATTGTAGCAGCGGGACAAGGAAAGCGAATGGGTGGTCAAATAAGAAAGCAGTTTTTGCTGCTCGACGGAAAAGAAATATTAGCCCATACGGCAGGTCGGTTTGAGCAGTTCTCTAAGATACAGGAAATCATCTTGGTAACAGGCAAGGATGATTTAGAGGATGTAAAAGCTATGGTAAGGCATTATGGCTGGAAAAAGGTAACCGCTGTGATTGCAGGGGGAAAAGAACGGCAGGATTCTGTAAAATGTGGTTTGAATACACTTTCTGAGAAAACGGAACTTGTATTGATTCATGATGGCGTTCGTCCTTTTGTAACGGAGGATATGGTAAACCGCTCTATCGATGCTGCCCAGAAATATGGCGGATGCGTTCTTGGTGTCCCGGCAAAGGATACCATAAAAATTTGCGATCAAAATGGTATGGTTTTGGAAACACCAATACGCAGTACGCTGTGGTATATTCAAACACCACAGACTTTTTGCAAGCCACTTATTGAAGAGGCATATCAAAAGGCAGAACAAGAGGGCTTTTTAGGAACGGATGATGCATCTGTGGCTGAATTTGCCGGTGCAAAGATTATGGTCATTCAGGGAAGCTATCAAAATATCAAGATTACCACAAAGGAAGATATTTTGGTGGGGACCTGTTTTTTAGAGGGGGAGAAGGCATGAAGACAGTAACAATATATACGGACGGTGCTTGTTCGGGAAACCCCGGGGCAGGCGGATATGGTGTTGTTCTGCTTTATGGCTCAGCACGAAAGGAATTATCGGGTGGTTTTCGTAAAACAACGAACAATAGAATGGAGGCTTTAGCTGCAATTAAAGGTCTTGAAACGTTAAAGGAACCGTGCAGCGTTAAACTTTACAGTGATTCTAAATATGTTGTGGATGCCATAGAAAAAGGTTGGGCAAGAAAATGGCGCAGTCAGGGTTGGATGCGCAATAACAAAGAAAAGGCATCAAACGTGGATTTATGGGAGCGTTTATTGGCTTTGCTTGAAATTCACACGGTTTCCTTTATATGGGTAAAAGGACATGCGGAAAATCTCGAAAATGAGCGATGTGACCAATTAGCAAGGGAAGCAATACAGAAAAATACGTTAGAAAATGACGAAAATTATGAGAGATTGTAAACGAAAACAGTGATTTAGTGGGAAAATTGCGTTGACACTTTATGAAATATATGGTAGTATTGTCTTGTAACAATTTTTTATCTATCTATGTAGGAGGATTTATTCAATGAAAAAAGGTACAGTAAAATGGTTCAACGCAGAAAAAGGTTTTGGTTTTATTTCCGTTCCCGGTGAAGATGACGTATTTGTACACTTCTCTGCTATTCAGTCTGAAGGTTACAAGACTCTTGAAGAAGGTCAGGAAGTAGAATTTGAAGTTGTTCAGGGTGCAAAAGGCCCTCAGGCTGCAAATGTAAAACGTGCTTAATCGATTTTGATTCTGTATTAAAATGCCTAGGCATCGATAATATAAATTATTTTTTGGTTATGCAAGAAACAACGCTTTATATCGTTGGACAAAGTAGGGAAGTCTAGCTTCCTTATGGAAGGCATGGGAATTGTATCCTGTGCCTTTTTGTGTGCTAAAAAATAAATCGAATAGGAAAATTCATTTTCCGTTTGCAGCAGCATGGCATGAGGGCTTGTTATGCTGTGGTTTGCTGAAAAAATAGTTATACAATGTGAGTATGCTTGCTGTTGTTTTCTACTACACTGCTTTTTGTCTGCATTTCTATATCCAGTCCGGCATTTTCCCACATTCTGAAATGGAGATTATAGCAAGCTGGAAAATAAAGTTACCCCTTTTTTCTAAACTGAAATTGAACTTACTTGAAAGATGTGATTTCATGTTGGTGCTGCAAATGAATGCCAATATGGCCGATTCCCAAAATTACAGTAAAAATAATCAGCCAGATAACCCTTCCATAAATGCCAAGTAGTAGGAATGCAATCACAGGCAGTGTTGCTCCTGCGACAGGGATGCCGAAAAAATCACTATAAAAATCTGATAAAGTCTGATGACTGGAAAAATAGCGAAACCACCAAAATTCATATAGTGACAAGAAAAAAATTGATGCAATCAGCCAATAAGACCAATTTGACCAATCGTGTAGATTAAAATCAGAAAAAATTAAGGCTGTGGTAGTAACAAGTATTTGTCCAAGTTTTTCAAGGAATACGAGGATTTTATTTTCAAACTTAAAGGTGTATCCTCGGGGCTGCCTTTTTGTCCAAATGAAATTTGGAATAAATAACATAAGCAGAAAAAATAAACCTATATATGAAAATCCGAAATGTCCTAACATTTTTTCCTCGCTCCTTAGATGGTACACAATTTAAGTTTGGAGCAATATAAGCTCCCCCTTGCATATCTTTTGGGCTCCTGTGCTATTTCCTGGATATAAAATCCTATTCTCTACAAAAAAGTATTGAGTTCCTATATCATAAATCAATTGCAGCTAAATTTCCAGTTTGAAAATTTCTGAAAAACGACTGAAAAGCTTATTGCTTGCAGTAAGCATCTGTGGTAAATGCAAAAAAACCTTGAAAAGGATACTGATTTTTTTCTAAAGTTTACGATGATTATGTTAAAACAAATGAAAATACACAGTGCTTGACGCATTCATAGTAGGAGGGTTTGCAAAAACCTGCCCTTGTGACATAAAAGTAATGGCACTGTATGAAATATGTGAATGTGCAGTGAAGAATACGACGGGAAGGGCAGGGTATTGAAAGATTAGCATCTGAACAGCCATTATTTGTGAACAAATGACAGTTCATTTGCAAAACCATGGCGAAGTAAGGGGAAGGCTTTTGTTAAAGGTTACAGGGTTTGAGCTTGTAATCACTGCGGCAATTTGAGATGAAGGGTAAAAGGGCGTTAGTGGCAAAAAAAGACTGTACAGCTTCATTACCGTACAGTCCTTCAACGTTAACGTTGAACAATCGTCCCCCAATAATATAATTTGAAAATTCAGTATTCAATAACTATGATTTTTCAATATAATAAGCATTAAGTGTTAGAGGTTTCCGCTTGTTCATAAATCATTTCAATTTCTTTTTTTGAAAGAATTTGATTGAGTGCAAATGCGATTAAAATAATGCCTGGAATGTCTATGGCCAGACGAGTGAGTGTGAATTTCATGCCTAAATATCTCATTTCAAACATCAGCATAGGAATTTTAGTCGTGGACCAGGCGCCGATAAAAATCATTAAATTGGTGAATTTTACTCCCTTTTTCATAAAAACAGAGGCGACAGGAAACGCACCGTAAAGAGGGCCTGCGGCAAAGGAGCCAAGTATAAAGGCAAGAAACATACCTTTTATGCCAGATTTCTCTCCCATATATTTTACCATGGTTTCTCTTGGCACCCATACATCCAGCAGACCTAACAACAAAAATACGGGAGGAATAATAAGCAGCATTTGCGTGACCTGATAAACCGAAATGCTTGCACTCTTTATGCCGATTTCTGGCTTGAATATTGTCAGAATGCCTAATGCAGTCAAATTAAACAGAAAAAAACGGTATTTTTTAATAAATGAAAACAATTTTTCCATTATGGACTCACCACCAAACGAATAATAAAAGCAACGAGAAATGAGAAAAGAAAAGCAAATAAATTTCTAAATAGCGTTAGCTTTTTACCAAAGAATTTCATTTCAACGGGTATTGTGACGATGCCAACCATCATAAGCGTGGAAACGAATGCACCGATCTGCATATACCCCGCTCCTATATCTAGCAGTAGTGACGCAGTGGGAAACGCAACATACGGTGGAATTAAAGTAATTGCACCGACAAGCCCCGCTAAAAGCACACCCAGCCATCCTGAATCCTTGCCGATTAACTGTGATATGACCTCTGTGTTAACAATAGCAAGCAAAAAGCTGATCAGTAAAATAACCCCAAGAATTTGAGGAAGAATGTTCTCAAATGATTTCCAAGCTTTTTTTAAAGCCGTCAAAGATTTTTGTTTATTTTTTGTAAATGAAACGATTAATGCAGCAATAGCAGCGATATAAAATAAATAGGTTTGTATGTCCATAAATTACCTCCATTACAATTTTTTTTAGAAAAGAAACGACCTTTGTTCATATTTCGTAACGAAAGGAAGGATTTGCTGAATGTTGCCTATAGGTTAACAATTTGCAGAATACTTTTTATTCATCTGCACCGTTACCTGTACACTGCAGATTTTCAGTTTCTTTTATGATGCGTGAAAGATATTGATGCAGCGTTGTTTTTTCTTCAGGATTTAAGCAATCAAAAATCTTTACTGCTTCCTGAATGTTACTTTCCATGAATGTAGCCGCTTGGATGCCTTCCGCAGTTAAATGAATACACATTGCCCTACGATCCTTATCATTGGGTAAGCGGGTAATATAGCCGTTGCGTTCGAGCTTCATAATCATTTCGCCCAACGACTGAGCACGAATATCCAGCAAATTTGACAGGTCTTTTTGATGAATGCCGGGATGATGACTTAAAATGGACAAAACACGACCCTGTCCCCGAAAGGATTCCTTGTGTGCCAAACGGTTTTTATAAAAGTGGTTTCGGTGCATTAATCGACTGACAAGAAAAAATTGATCCATCAATTCTAGATTTTCGTTCATAGACGCCTCCTTAAAAAAGTTTAACTTGATCATGTACTATTATACAGGTACCTTACTATTTTATCAATATGCAATTCCAAATTTTTTAGTACAGTTCAAATTTTAATTAACTTTCGAAATCAAAGGGAGAAATTGTAACTTTATTTGTTTGTTTTTATTAAAGGTTACGTTAAATATGTAATTTTGCCAACTTTGATTATAATTTTAAAGCATAGTGGTTTCCTGTGCATTATTCACAGTTATTCTATCTGTATATAGGCAGGTAAATAATTTATTTCATAAAACAAAGCATCTTTGAAGTGTGAAAAAAGTAACATATTTTAAAATTTTCACCCAAAAACAAAATTGACATTTATCTTTAAAAAAATAAATTTTTATTCAATTTGCGAAATATATTTACAAAATAATATAAAATAAGGGCAATAATACCAAAAAAATACTTGACACAACCGGTGTAATCATGTATATATACCTATGTATACCCTCTGAATCATATGGTTCTTTTTACTAAATCTTAAGGAAGCTATAGTTCAGAGAGTAATCCGTATTTTTGACACATTTTAAATTTATTGGTTGGAAATATGTAGGACAACACAATTGAGGGGGCGTCGGGGATTATGAAAAATTTTAGCATTGGAAAGAAACTTACAATTACATTTGGCGTAGTGATTGCTTTAAACATTATTACGGTGCTGTGTGCTGTTTTTTTAGGCATATTTTCTGTAAAATCAGAATTTACGAATTTCTACAAAAAACCGTATCAATCAACAGCTTATACGCAGTCCGTCAGAAGGCAGGTTGAAGGAATTCAAAAAGATTTAGCTTATATGGTTATTGAAACAGATCCCCAAAAATTGAAGCAATGGGATGAGGATTTAGATACCAGACTGCAAGAATTTGGAAACCTAATGACAGAATTACAAAAAGTTTTAGTAACGCAGGCAGGCCAGGATAAGCTTGCGCAAATAGAAGCCAGTTTCAAAGGGTGGGATGAAATTAGCGTGCGAGTGAAAGCTGCCGCATATGCAAATAATACTGATTTAGCCAGACGGATTATTAATGAGGAGTTTGTACCGGCTTCACAACAAGTTGATAATTTCGCAAAAGAACTCAATGATATGGCAATAGTCGTAGCGGATGATTATTATAATCAAGCAATCAAGACTGCCAATATGATTACCATTATCATCTTTGTTTTGTTCGGCGCAAGTTTGATTTCTGCAATTTTATTATGCTTGTATATCATCAAAAGCATTCGCAAACCGCTGGAAGAAATTGAAATTGCAGCAAAATCCTTAGCCGAGGGCAACCTAAATGCGATTGTTACATATGAATCCAATGATGAAGTTGGTTCTCTTGCCAACAGTATTCGTTCTTTAATCGGAAACTTAAACAGCTATATTACAAATATTTCTTTTGTTCTTGGTCGCATGTCTGAGGGAGATATGACCGTTACCGTCGATATTAAATATCAGAATGACTTTTTACCGATTAAGAATTCCATGGAGCGGATTATCTCCTCTCTTAACGAAACACTTGTACAGATTAATACCGCTTCAAATGAAGTGGCGGCCGGCTCGGAACAGGTTTCTGCAGGTGCACAGGCTTTGTCACAAGGCTCTATGGAGCAGGCAAGCTCAATAGAAGAATTGGCAGCCAATATTGCCGAAATATCTTCTCAAATTAGGCAAAATGCTGAAAACGCGCAAAAAGTGAATGCGAATGTGAAAGAGACAAACGATGAAATCAATCTAGGCATGGATCAGATGATGAAGCTTATTGTTGCAATGGATGAAATTGCAAACACCTCTAACGAAGTGCAAAAGATTATTCGTGCCATTGATGATATTGCTTTCCAGACCAACATTCTGGCACTGAATGCTGCGGTTGAGGCTGCGCGTGCTGGCGCAGCAGGAAAGGGTTTTGCGGTGGTTGCTGACGAAGTACGTAATTTGGCAGGAAAGAGTGCTGAAGCTGCTAAAAATACGACCACGTTGATTGACAATACTTTAGTTGCCATTAATAATGGTACCAAGGTTGTTGACAAAGTTAAGGATTCCTTGGAAAATATCTCCATCAAAGGAAATAGTGTTTCTGGGTTGGTGGAGGGAATTACCGAAGCTTCTCAACAGCAGGCAGAATCGGCAGACCAAATTAACGTTGGCGTTGAACAGATTTCCAGCGTGGTTCAGACAAACTCTGCTACAGCAGAAGAAAGTGCCGCCTCCAGCGAGGAACTTTCTGGACAGGCTGAAATGCTGAGAAGTCTAATCTCCAGTTTTCAATTGAAGGAAAATTAAGCCGAATCTTTTTAAGTTTTTAGCCGATGAGGCTTCAACTTTGTGTTTAGCTGCTCTTGCAATTTATACTGCCGCAAGGGTTTTCAGTAAAAACATAGGGATATTCTAAAAAAAATATAAACTCCTGCATTGCGATGTTGCTAGCAGGAGTTTTTTTGTGTAAAAAAGCTATATGTTGAGGTAATCTTACCGTTAGTGTACCAAATCTTCCAGAAGTCAATGAAGAATATTATAAATCGAATAGCAGTAAACGGATTTTTAAGCGGCGAGCTAACAAAAAAAATGACAAGGAGATTGCGCAGAAAAAAACATTTTATTAGCAAAAGAATTGAAAGTGATATTTTTACAAAGTAGTATGAATGCAAAATTTTCAATATGTAGCAGTATAAAAGAGTTTTGCCGAGAGAGAATGTCATCGGTGAAAGTGATTTTTGCAAAGATATTTTTAGAAGTTTAGATGATACCACAGAAGTCGCTGCTCTTCTTCAGAAGGGTATTTAGGGTTTGAATTTTCAAGTCATACAAAAGACATTCTTGAAAATATTGATAAACAATAATTATATATTGATATAAAATATCATTTAATAATATAAAAACAAGGTGGCAAATTGGTGATGAATGCTTTTGAGGATTAACGGAAAATATATTATGCATGGACGGCTTTTTCCAAGGGGGAAGTGTGCGGCACAGATGTAACGCAATCTATTGAAAATAAACCAAAGCCGGTTATCCAAGCGGATACTTTTGTGAATTTAAATAAGGCACTAAGGTTTTATTTCTGGCTTTCAAGAGTTTTTTTTATTTACAGGGGGCATACTTTTTTATTCAACGTTTAATCACTATCCAATCTATTTCAACGTTGTATTTTACTCTGGATTCTCAAATATCATAGTGATTTTTCTGTTTATTTTTCTGATCTGGCAGACTTTTGGGGATAATAGAAAAATGAAAAAGTAAAAGGAAGAATTAGAATCGGCAGTTAAAATTGTTCATAAGGATAAGTACAAACCTTCATATCGGCAATATTTTATATTAGCTATTCCGTGGGCTTGCATTTTTTTAATGTTTTTTTCAGTACACTATTGTAATAAAGCTTATTAGGAACAAAGCCTATCTGTGTATCATGGAAGCTCCCTACCATTTCCATTACAGCCTTAGAAAGCAATCCTGACTTTATTTTTTACGTATGATAATAATTTAGAAGGAACTATGAAAACATATCACGTAGCATTGGTCGAATTAGCTCCTGAAGTTTATAAAGTGGAAGAATACAGGCAGATTGAAGAGCAAATGCAGGAAGGTAATTCGGAAGACTAGTTTCCGTCAATGGAAACGGCGTTTTAACGCTTGCGATTTCAGTTCTTTGCCAAGCCCCTGTTTTATGAGTTAATTGATTATAACACAGACAGAAACCACTATGAATTAAACCAATATCACGAGCTATTTGATACAAAGTTTGATCAGGCAACGCTGCTTTCGGCGGATGGTTTTCAAATGCTTTTTGCATGAATAGACGAGAAGGTGATATTTTTGCAGTATCATGGTCATGAGGACCTTGGAACGGTAGTTGATCAGGTTTATGAAGCAGTGAATAATTTTGATGCAAAATAAGTAAAGATAAAATTGAGCAGAAAATAAACGAATAGGGTGAGGGAAAAATTAAATCTTATGGGCTTTTTCATTAAGTCCCCACAAGAGTTTCGTTGCGCTTACCTTTTCTCCTCAAAGCTATCCCTAGGAAAAATTGCACTCTATTCTCATTGCCGTTCTATCCTTATTAATATAGTAAATATGTAGTTACAATAAAAGTTTTTGGTCTTGCTTTTTACAAAAAGCAAGTGGGTTTGGGCAACGCCCAAGGTTTATTCCTATTTTCTTATTTAATTTTTGTGAAATTTGTATCTTTGCCTTGACTTTCTTTTTTGATGTGATAAAATGGTTTTGATATTGATAGGTATAATAGCTGTGAAGGTGAAAAGTATACAAACAAAAGGCTGCAGAGAGAAAACGCCATCGGCTGAAAGCGTTTTTGGCAAAGATGTTTGTAGAAGTTCCCACTGGAGCTGGTTTTCTGAACAATAGTAGGAAAATCCGATTCATGCACGTTACGCATTAGAGTGCCTGTGATTGCAGGAATTTGGGTGGTACCACGGAAGTCTTCGTCCCTTTTTGGATGAGGGCTATTTTTTATGGCTAAAAGTAAGTGAGAGGAGAAGTATTATGAAGGATAAGCTGAAATTAATCCATGACAAGGCAATTGCTGCCTTCCATGAAGCAAAAGAAATGAAAGACATTGAAGATATGAAAGTTAAATATCTAGGAAAGAAGGGCGAGTTGACTGCCATTTTGAAAGAAATGGGCAAGCTTTCCGCAGAGGAACGTCCTATCATTGGCCAGCTGGCCAATGAAGTAAGACAGGATATTGAAAATAAACTGGAGGAAGAAAAAAAACGTCTGGAAGCGGCTGAAATTACCCAACGTTTGGAAAAAGAAAAAATCGACGTAACCATGCCTGGCAAGCCACAGGCTGGGGGGCATAAGCATCCTATGAGTATTGTGATTGATGAAATTTCAAATATTTTCATGGGTATGGGTTATGAAGTAATCGAAGGCCCTGAGGTTGAACAGGAATACTATAACTTTGAGGCTTTGAATATTCCAGCAAACCATCCCGCCAGAGATGAGCAGGATACCTTCTACATTGGCAACGGCATTCTTTTAAGAACACAAACTTCCCCCATTCAGGTTCGCACCATGGAAAAAGGAAAAATGCCTATTCGTATGATTTCCCCCGGGACTGTTTACCGTTCCGACGAGGTAGATGCAACGCATTCTCCCGTATTCCATCAGTTGGAAGGGCTTGTTATTGACAAGAATATTACCATGGGTGACTTAAAGGGTGCATTGGCGGTATTTGCGAAGGAATTGTTTGGCGAAAACACAAAGGTTCGTTTCCGTCCCCATCATTTCCCATTCACAGAACCCAGTGCGGAAATGGACGTAACTTGCTTTGCTTGCGGCGGTGAAGGCTGTCGTGTGTGTAAAGGCGAAGGTTATATTGAGCTTTTGGGCTGTGGTATGGTGCATCCTAAGGTGCTCAAAATGAGCGGTATCGACCCTGAAGAATACAGCGGCTTTGCTTTTGGTATGGGTCTGGAGCGTGTTGCGATGCAGCGTTACGGTATTACTGATATGCGCTTGCTGTTTGAAAACGATGTGAAATTCTTGAAGCAGTTTTAAGAAATACCAAAAGGTTTTTATGTTGAAAGGAGCGTTATTATCATGGATTTACCGATGTCTTGGTTAAAAGAATATGCCGATGTAAACGTAGGCATTAAAGAATATGTTGAAGATATTACAATGAGTGGCTCTAAGGTAGAGGGTTATACTACTTTAGCAGGTGAAATTAAGAATGTTGTGACAGGCTTAATTAAAGCCATAGAAAAGCATCCCGACGCTGATAAATTGCAGGTTTGCACCATTGATGCTGGACAAGGCAAGGATTTAATTATTGTAACAGGTGCGCAGAACATAAAGGTGGGGGACTATGTGCCCGTTGCATTGGATGGTTCTGTCATTGCAGGAGGAAAAGAAATCAAAACAGGTGCTTTAAGAGGCATTGAATCGGAAGGTATGCTTTGCTCCATAGAGGAATTGGGCTGTGACCGTCACGATTTCCCTGAAGCACCTGAGCATGGCATTTATATTTTCCCCGAGGCTGTGGAATTGGGCAAGGATGCCGTTGAACGATTGGACATCAAAGACGTTGTAGTGGAATTTGAAATTACTTCCAACCGTCCCGACTGCTTTAGCATTCTGGGGTTGGCAAGGGAAACTGCCGCTACCTATAAGGGTGAATTTAGATACCCCGAAATTACGGTTAAGGAAGAAGGAGAAGGTAAAGTTGAAGATATGATTTCTGTTGAAATCAAAAATTCTGAGCTTTGCCCCAGATATATTGCAAGAGCGGTTAAAAATGTAAAAATTGCGCCTTCCCCCCGTTGGATGCGTAAAAGACTGAGAGCGGCAGGTGTTCGCCCGATTAACAATATTGTAGATATTACAAATTACGTTATGCTGGAAATGGGTCAGCCGATGCACGCTTTCAACATCGACTGTATTGCAGACAGAAAAATTATTGTTAGAAATGCCAAAGCAGAGGAAAAAATCATCACCTTGGATGGCGTGGAAAGAACGCTGAACGAGTCCATGTTGGTCATTGCGGACCCAGAAAAGGCAGTTGCTATTGCAGGGGTTATGGGTGGCGAAAACTCTATGATTAGTGAAGAAGCAGAGGCAATTTTATTTGAATCCGCAAATTTTAACGGTTCTAACGTTCGTATTACCGCAAAAAATGTTGGCTTGCGTACAGATGCCTCCAGTAAATATGAAAAGGGCATGGATCCAAACCTTGCCTTAGATGCTGTGAACCGTGCTGTTCAGCTGGTTGAATTGCTTGGGGCAGGTGAGGTTGTTCCTGGTATGGTGGACTGCTATCCCAATCAGCGTGAGCCTTGGGAGCTTTCCTATTCTCCCGAATGGATTAATAAATTCCTTGGAACCGATATTTCCGAAGAAGAAATGCAGGCAACCTTTGAACGCCTAGGCCTAATTGTTGATCCCGTAAAGCATAAGGTTATTGTACCCACCTATCGCCCTGACTTAGAGGCACAGGCGGATTTGGCGGAGGAAGTTGCTCGATTCTTCGGGTATGACAAAATTCAGGATACGCTGGCGTCAGGCACACCTACCGTTGGTAAGAAAAACTATGAACAAACGATTACTGCGTTGGTAAAGGATACCATGATTTCCGATGGTCTTTGCGAAGCAATGTCATATAGCTTTGAAAGCCCCAAAGTATTTGACAAGCTGCTGATTCCTGCTGACAGCAAACTGAGAGAAACCGTTACCATTTCTAATCCTTTGGGAGAGGATTTCAGCATTATGCGTACCGTTTCTTTCAATGGAATTTTGACATCATTGGCTACAAATTACAATAGACGTAATGAACAGGCCGGTTTATTTGAAGTGGCAAGGGTATATATTCCAAAGGCATTGCCTTTGACAGAATTGCCTCATGAAATTCCTACCTTAAGCGTTGGTATGTATGGCAGCATGGATTTCTTTGATTTAAAAGGGATTGTTGAGCATTTGGTTGATGTTTTGGGAATGACTGAAATGGTAGAATATCTCCCCGAAAAAGATATTGAATGGATGCATCCTGGCAGAACCGCAAGCTTGAAAGTAAACGGCGATACCATTGGCTATTTCGGTGAGCTACACCCCATCGTTGCCAAAAATTATGAAATTGGCACAAAGGCTTATCTAGCGGTTTTGGATTTGGAAAAAATGCTTGCATACACAGATAGAAATGTAACCTACAAGGCTTTGCCTAAATTCCCCGGAATGACAAGAGATATTGCGATGCTGGTAAAAGAGGATGTTACCGTAAAGGAAATCAGCGATATTATAAAGAAAAATGGCGGAGAATATTTGGAAAGCGTTGCACTGTTTGACGTTTATAAGGGCGCACAGATTGAAGCAGGCTATAAATCCGTCGCATACTCTATCTCTTTCCGCAGTGGAGAAAAAACCTTGACAGATACGGATATTGCAGATGCAATGCAAGCAATTTTAAATTGCTTGGCAACGGAATTAGATGCACAGCTGAGAGATAAATAATTCCACAAAAAATGGCTAAGACCTCGTTATCTTTGGATGGCGAGGTCTTCGTTTGATGGAGTAATCATGTATTTACCAACAGATTTGCCTTTTACTGTTTTATGGAATAGAGGAAACTACGAAAAAATGTAAGAAGAATTAAGAGAATATCTTGTAATAAGTTACCACAAAACAGGATTTCTTTAAAAAAAATTTCGCTTCTGGCATCACTTAGCAAAATGCACAAAAAAATATTTAATATGAGAAATATGAAGGGTTACACCGACAGAAAAAGACTTTGTCGCCTAAATACGCATAGTGATTATTGAATATAATCAATAGTCTTGTCGGATAAGCGTAGAAGGGAGTTGTTTAATTTTTGCATTGATTTCAAAGGAGTTCTTTGATTGATGAAATTTTTGCATTTGTAGAATGCTTTTGAAATTATGCATAATAAACAGAAATAAATGATGAAACGATGATAATTTTGGCAAGTCGTATATTTCTGTAATGTGTTTAATCATTATGCTTAAAAAATTTTGTTACTTATTATGGAGTGCTTGACAACTTCTCTTTGTTAGACCATAATAGAGTAGTTGAATCTTAACACAATCTTTGCAAATACAAATTTGTGTAGAAATGGTGTTAAGATTTCGTAAAATTTTGTATTCGTTTTTTGCAGATTTTTAGAAGCCATTGCTTTCTTTTGACAGCGGGGTTTTGCAAATTAAATTCGGCTGAATTGCTATGTTGCTTCAAAATAGAAGGGCTTCTAAGCACTTTGCCTGATGAAAAGAAATACAAAATTTTTCGAATACTGTAAAATTACTTTAGGGTTATCTTTTTTTTGACAGGGGGAAAGGATGAGGATATGTTTTTACTACTTTTTTTGTTGTGGATTATCTTTAATGGCAAGGTAACTTTAGAAATTGTTTTATTTGGTTTTGCTATTTGTGCATGGCTTTATTGGTTTATGTGCAAGCATTTGGGCTATCATCCCGGTAATGAAAAAACGATTCTGAAAAATATGCATCTTTACATCAAGTATTTTTTCACACTTACACTGGAAATTATAAAAGCCAATATTGCGGTAATTCGCATCGTTTTATCTCCCAAAGAAGAATTTGAACCTTCACTCGTAAAGTTTAAAACAGACATAAAAACAGACATTGGGAGAGTATTTCTTGCGAACTCAATTACTTTAACTCCGGGAACATTTACCATACGTTTAGAAGATGATGAATACTTGATTCATGCGTTAGACAAACCCTTTGGTGATGATTTAAATGATTCTGTTTTTGCAAAAGAAATCAGAACAATGGAGGCAAAACAATGAGTGGATTATTGAAAACAGTGCTGGAAATTGCTTTGGCTGTTCTTGCAATCGGCATATGTGTTGTTTTTATTAGAGCAATAAAAGGCCCAAGATTTACTGACCGTATTGTGGCAATCAATATGATTGGAACTATGACTACTGCAAGTATTTGCCTCCTTTCTACCTATTTAAATGAAATATGCTTGATTGATGTTTCACTGGTGTATACTTTATTAAGCTTTCTAGCTGTGGTCATTATTTGCCATGTTGTTACACTACATCATAAAGGTAGAGAATTGTTTTTAACAAAAAAAGAAACGGAGGCTGAGGAAAAGTGAGAGAAGCAATAGCTGCAATTTTTATTATTTTCGGTCTTATTGTTTTTTTGATTTCCATTTTTGGGATTTTTCGTTTCAAGTATGTTTTAAACCGAATGCACGCAGCGGCTTTAGGAGACACCCTTGGTTTGGGATTAATTGTTGTTGGGTTGATGATTTATAGTCTGAACTTTTTTGTTGTAGCCAAGCTGCTTTTAATTATTTTGTTTTTTTGGCTGTCTGCACCAATTGCAACCCATAGCATTGCAAAGGTTGAGGTGTTGACGAACAAAAATTATGAAGAAAGGGTGCGTGAAAAATGAGTACGGGAATTCAGATTATTTTACTGCTGTTCTTAATTGCTTGTGCCATTGGTGTTTCGTTTACAGAAAACCTATTTGTAGCAGTTATCATTTTTATGGGATATAGTTCGATTATGGCAGTCATTTGGTTATTTTTGGAATCTCCTGACCTTGCGATTACAGAGGCAGCGGTTGGTGCAGGTGTAGACAGTGTTTTATTCTTCCTCACACTGAAAAAAGTACATATTTTGAAGGGCACGCGTGAGGGCTGATATGGACGAGAAAAAATCTTTTTTGAAACATTTAGAAGCATGGGTGGATGGAGAGGAAGTCATCCTGGATGCTGATAAATATATTTCAACCAGAACGAAAAAAGAAAAAAGAAGTTGGCGTCATCATTTCACAATACAATACGTAAAGGAAAATAAAAAGCTTTATGGGATTTTAAGTATTGGTATTTCTGTCCTTTTTATTGCGATCATGCTTTCGGTTGTAAATTCTCTTCCTGAATATGGGAATGCACACAATCCAGCGAATAACGAGGTCATGGAGCGGTATCTTGAAAGTGGTATTGAAGAAACGGGAGCGATTAACTTTGTTGCCGGTATGATTTTGGATTATCGTGCATTCGATACCTTTGGAGAATCAAACGTATTGTTCCTGGCGGTTATGTGCGTCGTACTTTTGCTGAAGAAAGACAAGAATAATTATAGCGAACAAGAAGAACAGGAAATTCAAGAGGATGATTATTTTGATACAAATGAGAAGCATCCCATTTTGCAAATTGGTGCTAAACTGATAACGCCGTTGGTTATTCTCTATGGGATTTATGTAATCCTGAACGGTCATCTTTCTCCCGGCGGAGGGTTTTCGGGAGGCACAATTATCGGAGCAGGGCTCATTCTCTACGCATCTGCGTATGGTCAAAAAAAGATGCAGTCATTTTTTACTTTCCGTACATTTACAAAAATATGTGTAAGCGGACTTCTGACATACTGTGCTTGCAAAAGTTATTCTTTTTTCACAGGGGCCAATCACGTTGGGTATGAGATTCCGAAAGGAATCGCAGGGAATATTTTAAGCTCAGGCTTTATTTTACCATTAAATATTTGCGTTGGTTTAATTGTTGCGTGCACCATGTATGGCTTCTACGCTTTGTTTACTAAAGGAGATATCTAACTATGAATCATCTGGGGACAAATTTTTATGAGGCGGTTTCGGTCATTCTGTTTGGAATTGGCTTTATGAACCTGCTGCTGCAAAATAACTTGATCAAGAAATTCATTGGTCTGAATATCATGGATACAGCCGTATATTTATTTTTAGCTGCCCAAGGATACATTTTTGGCAGAGTTGCGCCTATTTTAACCGATGGTGTTATAGATGCGTCTTATTATGTGAATCCTATTCCGGCAGGCTTGGTTTTGACTGGCATTGTTGTATCTGTAAGTGTTACGGCTTTTTCTCTGGCGTTGGTTCAACGGCTTTATAAACATTATGGTTCGTTGAATATGGATGAAATCATGCAATTATCCAGAGAGGAGGAAGGGGAATAATGGAGCACATAAATTGGATACATAATATACCCTTTTTCAGTATTTTTCTGGCGATGCTTTGCGGGATTCTGACTGCATTGGTGAAAAACGGGAGAGTGGCATACAAAATACATACGGCGATGATTCTTATTGTGGGTATCATGTCAGGGATATTATTGGTCAATGTTTCTGCAAAAAATGAAATTTTTACGTTTATGATGGGGCATTTTCCTGCGCCTTGGGGAAATGAACTGAGGGCAGGCCCATTGGAAGCATTAATGGCGACTACCTTTAGTATTGTTATGCTTTTAACAGTAAGCGGCGGGTCGGAATTTATTTTTAATGATGTAGTTCCGGAAAAGCAGCCATTGTACTTTATTATGTTAAATGCACTATTCGGAGCGATGTTGGCACTGGTATATACAAATGATATTTTTACCGCATATGTATTTATTGAGATTAACACCATTGCCTCTTGTGCATTAATTATGGCAAAAGGCACACCGCAGTCTATGGTTGGAACGACGCATTACTTAGTAATCAGCCTTTTAGGCTCCGGTTTATTCCTCCTGGGTGTTTGTATATTATATAGCATTACAGGTCACCTGCTTTTCCCGCAAATGAAAGAAGCAATTTTAGAAATAATAAAAACAGAGCAATATCGAATGCCTTTATTGGTGGTAACTGGTTTTATGTTTATTGGTATTGCAATAAAAAGTGCATTGTTTCCCTTTCACTCTATGTTACCGGGTGCTTATCATTCCGCAGTTCCTACCTCCAGCGGTATTTTGTCGGGCTTAGTATTGAAGAGTTATATAATTCTTGGTATTAAGCTGATTTACTGCGTATTTTCGGAGCAAGTAATGGATACATTGAAAATCACTGACGTCTTATTTGCTTTTGGGTTGGCAGGAATGGTAATGGGCTCTGTTTATGCCATGAAGGAACGTAAAATGAAGCGAATGCTTGCATATTCCTCTGTGGCGCAAATCGGCTATATTTATATGGGAATCGGAATGGGCACTCGTGTTGGTATGACGGCGGCGTGCTTTCACATTCTTGCACACGCAATTACAAAGTCTTTGCTGTTCCTATGCTGCGGAAAATTTGTGGAAGAAAGCGGAGGAAAAGAGAAGATTTATCATATGCGAGGTGCTGCGCTGCGCAACCCCGTGGCAGGTATCGGCTACAGTGTTGGTGCGTTATCAATGATTGGGATTCCCCTTTTGGCAGGGTTTATTTCAAAGATATATTTTGCCACGGCTTCCGTTTTTTCCTCTGGGAAAATGGCAGCAGTTTTAATTGTTTTGGGCGTTAGTATGGTGTTAAACGCATTATATTTCCTGCCTTCCGTGATTGCAATCTGGACGCCGGAGAAGGAAGCTGAGATTAGGCCTAGACCTTCCATTTCCCCTGCTTTTGCCGTTTCCATTGTTGGGTTTATTATATTAAATTTCATTTTAGGTATTTGCTATCGACCAATAACCCATATTATCCAAATGAGCATTGAATTATTAGTACAGTAATTGCAAAACGGTGAGAGGATGAGGTGAGAAAATGTCTGGAAATACGATGCTGTTGCTTCCGATAATTCTGCCGTTTATCGCAGGTATCATAATCGGTTTTATGAATCATGAAAAGCAGCGGAATAGATTAGTTTTTGCATCAATTGCCGTTGAGCTGGCTTTGATTGTATATTTAACAATAGGTGAAAGCTCAATAACGGTATGGAATATGACAAATAGGCTTTCTATTGCCTACCACATAGATGGCATATCAAAGTATTTTGCCTGTATGATTTGCATTATTTGGCTTTTGGCCGCGATATATTCTATGGAATATATGAAGCATGAGCACAAGCCAGCGCGGTTTTTCATGTTCTATGTTATGTCCTTAGGTACGTTAATTGGTTTATGTTTTTCTGCGAATATGATGACCATGTACCTTTCTTATGAATTTATGACGCTGTTAACATTCCCTTTAGTGATTCATACCCAGGAACTGCAAGCGGTGAGAGCAGGCATGAAATATTTAGGGTATTCAATTTTTGGTGCTGGCTTGGGGCTTCTTGGATTTTTTTTCCTGAATACATATTGTATCACCACGGAGTTTGCACCGGGTGGTACTTTAAATATGGCACTGGTCAGCGGGAATGAAAATCTTTTATTACTGATCTTTTTTCTGATGGCGCTTGGCTTTGGCTGTAAGGCGGGTATGTTCCCCCTTCATGCGTGGCTGCCCACTGCCCACCCTATTGCGCCTTCTCCTGCATCTGCGGTGCTTTCGGGTATTATTACCAAGGGCGGTATCATCTGTATTATTCGGGTAACCTTTTATCTGTTTGGTGCCGATTTTATCAGAGGCTCATGGGCACAGACAGCCTTGTTGATTTTAGCTTTAATTACCATTTTTATGGGTTCTATGCTGGCATATAAAGAAAAGCTGCTGAAGAAAAGGCTGGCATATTCCACAGTAAGTCAGGTTTCTTATGTTATATTTGGTTTGATGTTGCTTACGCCTGTTGGGTTCACAGGAGCATTGCTGCAGGTGGTATTCCATGCGGCAGCAAAAAATATTCTGTTCCTTTGTGCCGGTGCTATTATCTATAAAAAAGGAACTACCTTCGTGAATCAACTGCGAGGGGTTGGAAAAGAAATGCCGGTTGTGATGTGGTGTTTTACGATAGCATCCTTATCCCTTGTTGGAATTCCGCCGGCTGGTGGTTTTGTAAGCAAGTGGTTTTTGGCGCAGGGGGCGTTAGGCGCTTCCTTAGGTGGGTTTGCAGTTGTTGGTGTTGCGATACTTATGGTGAGCGCATTGTTAACGGCTGGATACTTGCTTTCTATTGTAACGGATGCTTTTTTCCCAGGGGATGCGTTTCATTACGATAACCTTGAGAAAAAAGAACCGAATTATTTAATGACAATGCCACTGGTAATATTATCGATCGCAGTTGTTTTGCTGGGGATATTCCCAAATAGTCTGGAAACATTTATCAACAGTATTAGCGGCGTAATTTTTTAAGGAAAGGGTGGGAACGTTATGAATGAATTTGCAACGATCTTACCGGTGATCTTTCCGATCATAGCAGGTGTTGCGCTGCTGCCGGTAAAGTTTAACAACAGAAAGCAACGTGAAGTATGGATTTTATCCATCATTATGCTCAATACAATTTTTGCACTTTATGCAATTTACATTGCGGATGCAGGCATAGTCACTATATTCCGTTTCAGCGAAAAACTGTCTTTAACGTTGCATATCGATGGATTGTCAAAGGTTTTTGGAACCATGGTTTCCATATTATGGGTTATTACAACCATATATGCGTTTGAATATATGACACACGAGGGTGGAGAAGATAGGTTTTTTGCCTTCTTTACCATGACTTACGGTGTAGTGTTGGGTGTAGCATTTTCTGGCAACTTCCTGACCATGTACCTTTTCTATGAATTTTTAACCTTGGCAACACTGCCTTTGGTTATGCACGCAATGGATAATAAGGCACGTCATGCGGGGAAAACATATATTTTATACATGATGTTCGGTGCCGCACTTGCATTTATTGGCTTTGTATTTTTATACTGTTATGGTGATGGACTGGAATTTGTTTATGGCGGGGTGTTAGTTCCTCAGCTTGTTGCAGGCAATGAGCTAACATTACAAATTATTTTCCTGGCGGCATTCTTTGGATTTGGTGTTAAGGCATCCATATTTCCGTTTTATCGTTGGCTGCCAAAAGCATCTGTTGCACCTACGCCCGTTACTGCCTTGCTCCATGCGGTTGCTGTGGTAAAATCAGGCGTGTTTGCAATTATCCGTTTGATTTACTTCAGTTTTGGCACGAAGTACCTGATAGGTACGTGGGCACAAAACGTAATTCTCATTGCTGTGGCATTTACCATTGTATTTGGCTCGACGCTTGCGCTTAGAATGCCTCATTTAAAAAGACGGTTCGCCTACTCCACAATTTCGAATCTTTCATACATCGTTTTCGGTGTGGCGCTCATGACTCCGGCTGGGCTTACAGCAGGGCTTTTGCATATGCTTTATCATGCGGTCATTAAAATTACATTATTTTTTACTGCGGGTGCTGTTTTGTATAAAACGCACAGGGAGTATATATATGAAGTGGAGGGCTTTGGAAAGTTCATGCCCATTACTTTTTTAAGCATGGCACTCACTGGGATCAGTTTAGTTGGCATACCGCCCTTTGCAGGCTTCCATAGCAAATGGGCATTGGCAACGGCAGCGGTAGAATCTGGCAACGTGGTCGCATACATCGGTATCGTTGCGTTGGTTATTTCCGCTGTTTTGACGGCATTGTATATTTTTTATATCATTGTACGTGTCTATTTCCCAAGAAAACGAGAATATCCTGGAGGATATTATGCTCATGTATCAGATCCAAATCTATATATGACGGCTCCATTGGTTGTGCTGACAGTCATTACATTAATCATTGGATTATTCCCATCAAATCTTCTCGGTGTTTTAGAGAAGGTTGCGACAGGAATGATGTAAGAAAGGGGGAAAACGAATATGGAACAAAATATACTTTTACCGTTATTGGTTTTCTTCCCAATGGTAGCAGCGATTTTTGGCTATTTGATTGGTCGGGAAAATAAGGAAGCAAGAAATAACTGGGCTTGTTTTGCTACCTTTGTTGTTATGGCGGGTACATTTGCGTTGATCGGGAAGGATGCCGGGTATTCCTTGCCGGGATTTTGCGGATTAGGCTTGAGCTTTGAAGGGGATGGACTGCGGGTGGTTTTGGCAATTCTTACCTCTTCAATATGGTTTATAACCACGGTTCTCTCGAAGGACTATTTTGTCCATTATCATAACAGAAACAGATACTATTTCTTTATGCTGATGACACTGGGGGCAACCTTAGGGGTTTTCCTTTCCGCAGATTTGTATACTACATTTATCTTCTTTGAAATCATGTCCTTCACTTCCTTTGTTTTGGTTATTCATGAAGAGAGTGAAACGGCAATCAGCGCAGCGCAGACATATTTGGGCATTGCAATCATCGGTGGCTTGGTAACCTTAATGGGTTTGTTTATGATGTATCATATGGCAGGCACACTGAATATTGATTTATTGGCGCAATTTATGGCGGAACAAGAGGATAAAACCTCCTTTTATGCTGTCGGTGTTTTAATTTTGTTTGGTTTTGGTGCCAAAGCGGGACTGTTTCCGTTACACACATGGCTGCCAGAGGCATATCCGGCAGCACCTACGCCGGCTACGGCACTGTTATCTTGTGTTTTATCTAAAGCAGGCATTTATGGCATTTTGGTTTTAAGCTGTAAACTGTTTTTGCATGATGCCGAATGGGGCAATCTCATTTTACTCCTTGGTGTGATTACCATGGTTCTCGGAGCAGTTTTGGCGGTTTTTTCTGTAAATTTAAAAAGAACATTGGCTTGCTCTTCCATGTCGCAGATTGGCTTTGTGACAGTAGCAATTGGCATGCAGGGATTGTTAGGCTCTCATAATGCGTTGGCAGCAGGGGGAACCATTCTTCATATTGTAAATCATTCTTTACTGAAGCTGGTTTTATTCATGTCAGCCGCTGTGATTTATATGAATGTGCACAAATTAAATCTCAACGAAATCAGGGGATGGGGGAAGGATAAGCCTTTGCTCAAATTCATCTTCCTTATGGGTGTGCTGGGAATTACAGGCATTCCCTTCTGGAATGGCTATATCAGCAAAACTTTGATTCATGAAAGCATTGTGGAATACATTGAAATTTTGCATGAAGCAGGTCAATCAGTTCAGTATATGCAGACCGTGGAATGGTTGTTCTTATTCTCGGGTGGTTTAACAATTGCATATATGACAAAGCTTTTTATTGCAGTTTTTGTGGAAAAAAATCCTTATGCTAATGATCAAACTTCACCGAATCCAGGGCCTTATTTGAGTAAGCTCTCCGCAGGAATTTTAACCCTTTGTGCGTTAATTTTACCCATTTTGGGTATCTTCCCTTATGTAACGGCTGATAAAATTGCGGAGGCAAGCTATCACTTTATGGGTTCCCATGCGCCAGAGCATATGGTGGACTATTTTGCTTGGATTAATTTGAAGGGTGCTGTCATTTCTATTGCGATTGGGGCGTTGGTTTATTTCCTGTTTATACGAAAGGTATTGATGGTAAAGGATCATAACGGAAATTTGATTTATGTTGACCGTTGGCCAAAGGAATTAAATTTGGAAAACAAAATTTATCGACCTGTTTTATTAAGCTGGATGCCGTTTGTTGGAGGGATTTTTGCACGTATGACAGGCTCTTTGACCGATGGAGTTGTTTCCATTTTGCGTATGATTATTTTTAACGTTGACAGCGGCAGAGTAGTTCCTCCAGAGGATGAATATTTCTCAGCCTATACCGATGAAAATACGGATAAGACTGTTTATGGTGAAGGCTTTGCAAAAAGTTTGCTTATGATTGGAATTGGACTTGCGGTTGCAATGCTGTATATTTTATTTTAAAAGGAAGGGTCGTATCAAGGCGGTACGACCTTTCTTTATTTGACACAAGGGCTTGGAACAGTTAAAATAGAATAAAAGAAGAAATGCGCAAGGAGAATTTTTTATGAAAAGGAAAAAAATAGTGTCCATTCTGCTGAGCTGCATCTTTATTTTTGGCGGATGTGCGGCAAAAAGAGAAGAAGCACAGGAAATGCTTGACAAATCTTCAGAGAAAAACCTGCATGAAATGACAACCTTTGCTATGGATACAGTGATGCAGTTTACCATATACAGCGAAAATGGGGAACAGCTTTTGACAGATGCCGAGCAGGAAATACGCAGGCTGGAGAGATTGCTTTCTGTCACCATGGAGGATAGTGAAATTGCACAATTAAATAAACAGGCTGGTATTAGTGCAGTTTCCCTTTCAGAAGATACATTAACGGTATTAACCCGGGGCAAGGAAATTGGGGCACTTACCAATCAAGCATTTGATATTGCCATATCACCAATTGTAAAGGCTTGGGGTTTTACTACCGATGGCGAAAAACACGTTCCTTCACAAGAAACCTTGGAAAGCCTACTGCCACTGACAAAAATTGATGATTTGAAGATAGACGAAAATGCCTCTTCGGCAGAATTGTTAAAAAAAGGCATGGCGGTTGATTTAGGAGGCATTGCAAAAGGGTATACTTCGGATGCTGTTACGGCATTATTAAAGGAAAAAGGGGTCACAAGTGGATTATTTTCTTTAGGCGGAAATATTTCTTCCATAGGAACAAAACCCGATGGTGAGAAGTGGAAAGTTGCCATTGAAAATCCCTTGGATGCCAATGATTACGTGGGTTTGTTAGAAGTGCAAGATTGTTCTGTTATTACATCAGGCGGTTATCAACGATATTTTGAGGAAAATGGAAAGCGTTATCATCACATAATAGATTCCAATACGGGGTATCCTGCTGATAAAGGCTTATTATCTGTTACCATAATTAGCAAAGATGGCACGAAGGCGGACGGGTTATCTACTGCGTTGTTTGTGCTGGGATTAGACAAGGCTGTTAGTCTGTGGCGCAACAGTAATGATTTTGAAGCAGTTTTTGTAACGGAGGATGGGAGAGTCATCGCCACAGAGGGTGCGGCGACCTTCTTTACCTTTGAGGGTAGAGATAATGACTTTGAATATGAAACAGTGAAAAGATAAGGAGGATTATAATGAACAAATTGAAGGATTTTTTAGACAGCTATGTTGTGGAATTTGATTGGAAGGACATTGGAATTTTCAAGCTTTGTCTTGCGGCTTTTGGCGTGATGATTGGTATTTCCTTGCCCCGAAAGAAGAAAAAATTAATTCTGGCAATTAGTGGCACAGTTTTTGTTGTAGGAACAATTGCATTGTTTGCCAGATTATTTGGTGTTGAATGTCCATTCTGTTGTGGAGATGACGACTCTGAATATGAGGATGACGACGAGGATGATGACGAAGAAGATGAAAAGGGCTTTGTAATGAAAATTAGTGCCGAAGATTGATAAGAATAAGACTGCTGAAACCTGAAATACTTAGGTTTCACAGTCTTTTTTTATTGCTGAAAAATTGTTACATAAGGCTTTCAGTTTTAAAAATATTTTTTTGAACAGAGATATATGTGCATTTTGAAAAGATTTATCAAGGCTGGCTGAAAGAATCCAGTTCTTTTGTGATGCAGTCTAATGCAGCAAAGTAAAAACAGAGGGAATGTGATTCGTTTTTGAGGAGGTATAATGCTCCAAGAAAAGGAGCAGTTTGCAGAGTAAAGTGTAATTTAAAAATGCCATGTGCTAAAAGGTATTATTTCCAGTATAAAGTTATTTTCAAATACCTCAGCTTTCTTTTATAAGCACTATACATCATTAATCGCCTGCCTAAAGTTTATGATGCACAAAATAGCCCTTTTGTTCTTGACAAAGGAAAGCACACATTTTATAATAAAGTAAACTAACAGTATACTTTATTGGAGGAATTTTTTTGGAAAGACAGAAAAAGAAAGCACAGATTCGAGAGGCCATTATTCGGGCAATTTTTGCTTTGCTTGAAGAAAAAAATTGGGAAGGCTTGTCCAGCAATGAAATATGTGAAAAAGCAGAAATCAGCAAGAGAACTCTTTATTTATATTTTCGCAGTCAGGACGAAATGTATTTGGAAGTGGTTCACAGAAGCTTTGAATGCATGAATGATGTGATGCGCTCAGCGATGGAGATAGGGAAGACCGTTGAAGATAAGATTATCGGCCTTGGAAGGGCATATATTCAATTTATGCTTCAAAATCCTGTTGAGGGAACGTTAATCATGGGTTTTGACGAGAAGCGTTATAAGAATGCTTATGAAGAACAAATCAATGCAATTCACATAATTGCCAATCAATATGAACTGAGGCACGTATTTCGGGAACTAAACCTGGAGAGAGAAGTGTTTGATGGGAATTTAGCGATTTTTCTATGGGCGCATATTCAAGGAATTGCGCAATTACTCCATAGCAAAGGAAAATGGATGGAGGATTACTATGATTCTTCAATGCAAAGCATCATTGAAGATCAAATGAAGCTTGCAAGAAAAATGCTTGGAGGCGTAAAATGAATAGGAGAAGAAAAATGTTCAGTGTTTTTTTGTGTGGATTTGCAGTTTTAATTTTTGCAATGGCTTCTTGGGATGGGGCCTATATGAGAACGGAATACAATGTTTCAAATGATGTTTATGATGAAGAAAAAAAAATCATGTCAGAAACCGAGTTTCAATTAATTGGTGCAGGAATTCAGTCAGCCAGCAGCCATAATATGCAGCCTTGGAAAATAAAAATACTGGACCAAATGACCTTTGCGTTGTATGCCGATATGGAAAAGACCTTACCAATGATTGATCCCGAAAACAATCAACTGCTTATGAGTCAGGGAACCTTTATAGGATCGGTTAAGCAAGTGGCGGAGGAGCTTGGGGTAAGCCTTGACGTAAAATATGCACCAATCAGTTTGAATGAAAAGCTGCCTTTAATTGCAACGTTTACAATTTTAAGTGAGGAAAAAATAAAGGCAGATGCTATTTCATCAGCTTCTATAGGAATGAATACTCAAGAAGCAATGCTTGATACAAAAAAGGTTTCAGACCTCCTTCGTGATCGTTTGAACGATTATGAAATGATATGGGTGAAAGAGGAGCAAAAACCCATTTTCCAAGAGTATTTACGCAAAGGAAACATGGTTGAGTCGAAGCATCAAGGTGCGATGACGGAGCTGTTAGAGATTTTTCGTTTTACAAAATGGGATAAGAATAAGTATAGATATGGATTATCATTAAATACCATAACACCGCCATTGAATATGTTCATAGAACCTATTGTCGGTCTAACCTCTAATCCGAAAAGTTTTGGAAAATCTTCATTGGCTGCATTTCAAAAGCGACTGGAGAATGAGGAGGCTTACCTTGTTTTGGCGCATCAGGCACCCAAACCTTCAGACTATGTTCGGGTTGGGGAGGCACTCTCCATTTTGGGGCTTTGCGTCGAGGGATATACGGTTCGGCCTGCGGTTCAGCTCATTGAGCCTTTAGAGGGAATGCAGGAGCTATATAACGATTTGCGTGAAGAATATGCAATTCATGGTGAGGTTTTACAGATAATCGGATTCACGAGGAAAAGTAGCAGCTATCACGAATCCGTGCGTCATCAGGTATTGGACTTGATCATAGAATAGAGTTTAACTTCATTCAAAAAAGCCTAAAGATTTATAAGAAAAAAGGAGAGCAGACAAAGGTTTGCTCTTATTTTTTGTTTAAAGCTCCATGCTTGGAAGATGAAGTTTGAAATGAAACCAAATACACACAAAAAAAAATTTGAGATAGTTGCAGATTTTTCAATAGCCATATAGTAAAATAATAAATGGAAACAAGTTACAATTTTTTGCTTTTTTAACCGAAACAAATTTATGATATTAGAAGTTACGAATAACAATCCAAGTCAGAAAGGAAAATTTAGATATGAAAGATATGAAAATAATAAGTCCTTCCTTTGAAAACGATGGATATATGCCAAAAAAACACACCGGTTTTGATGCAGATATTTCTCCTGCGTTTCAATTATTAAATCTTAATGTGGATACGATTTCTATTGCTATTATTATGGACGATTTGGACATTCCACTTATCAAAGCGTATAATCATTGGTTGATTTGGAATATTCCAAAAACAGAAAGAATTCCTGAAAATATACCCTATGGCTCGGTGGTACCTTCCTTAGATAATGCCATACAGGGAAGCGGATATGGGGCACACAGATACAGAGGCCCCAAACAGCCTGTTTTTATCAGAAACACCCATAGATATCTTTTTCATTTTTATGCACTGGATTGCTTTTTAAATATAGATACCACTGCAAAAAAGAAGGATTTGCTTGAAGCTATGGAGGGACATATTCTTCAAAAAGGATGGATAACGGGTAAATATAAACGAAATTTTTAATTTGTTGCAATTGCTTGAAATAAAGAAAATGCAAATCAGCTTTGTTTTTTAGCTTGCTTGCTTTATTTGGTGCGCCCAAGGGCTTCTTAAAAATAAAAGAGAGTTGTGTTTTTATAGAAAAAATTGCACACATCTTAAGTACAGATACTTTTCGATATTTTTTGAAAAACTACATAGGTGTAGCACATCATTTACATCAAATAAATGTACTTAACATATTTATAACAATTAATTTACATGGTGTTGAAGTTTAAAAAAAACACGACTGGTATAATTAGTATAAAATCATGTAAATAATTAGAAAATATGGAGAAAAGATGATGAAAAAAGATTTTATTTTAAAAAACCTAAACGTGTTTGTTAAAAAAATGCAGAAAATAATACCAAATTTTAAAATGAGCAAAGGAATTAATTTGAAAAAAATATTAACAAATGTTAAATTTGTAAATATTAGACAAAAATTAAAAATAAGTCAAAAATTACATTTGGTTTGCGCCCTTGCAATTAGTATGAACGTTATAATGCTTATCATTGTTTTAAGTGCACTACATACAGCAGAACAAAGAATGGATTCTTTTTATCATGTTGAATATAAAAACAGCATTCAGCAAATGCAGATTCGCAATGATGTGGCATCTCTTGACCATGCTATTCTATCCGCAGTTTTTAGTGAAGATTACCAAGAAAGCAATCAGGCAGCAGAGCAGGCAGTCCAAAAAGCAGTCGCAGATATAAACATTTTAAAAAAGAGTTTTTTAGATGAACAACTAATGAAGGAATTAAATATGGCACTCAATGATTTTTTAACACAGGAAATGAAGGTTATGTCCTATGCTTTTGCGGGTCAAACGGACAAAGCATTGGATGCAATTCATGGGGACTATTCGCAGTGTGTTAGCAATTTATATACAATTCTGGATACGGTTTCTGTGAAAGCAGAAGATGCGGCAAATTTAGCCTTGCAAGAAACAGTGCAGCAACGGCAGAAAATGACAATGCTACTAATCGTTTCTATGGTGACATTGGGTATATTGCTTCTTTTGGCAGCAGGTATAAACTGTACCCAAGGAAGTAGACACAAAGAATTATGTGTAGACGGAAACGCCCCGAAAAATGGACGCGGAAATATGTAACTCCAAGCAGCGATGCTGT
>RZZU01000068.1 GCA_009929735.1 Clostridia bacterium
GAAATTATCACGCTCGAAGACCTCGTGCCGCTGTCTGTTGATCTTAATGCCGTAGCCACAACAATCAATGACGAAGTAACAGCATATATGGCTGTTCTCGCTGACATTCCCGGTCAACAGCAAAAGTGCAATGAGATGGTCTGGGGCATGATGGCAAATGATTGTGCCAACGAGATCCGTGATTGGCTGCAGCGTACAAGCGATGATCGTGACGCTTGGAAAGCCAAAACCGAAGAGGAAAAACAGCTGAGGGCCCAAGCCGGGGATTTGGGAAAAGAAATCGCCCTTCTCAACAGTCAGAATGTCAATACCACCAAGACCATGCAGGACATCAACCGCTCGATTTCGAGTGCTGGGTTTAGGGGCTTTGAGCTTCAGGAGAAACCAGGCGCAAAGTACGTGTACCAGCTGGTACGAGATCAGGGCGGTAAGAAAGAAGTTGTCGATAAGAATCTTAGCGAGGGTGAGCGGCACTTTATTGCCTTCCTCTACTTCTATCATCTGGTGATGGGCAGTCAGTCCGATGAGGGTAAGGTCGAAAACAAAATCGTTATTATCGACGATCCGGTCAGTTCCATGGATAGCAGTTCTCTTTTTGTTGTAGCCTCGCTGGTGCGGGAGATGATTGCTGTCTGCTATAACAACTATGAGCTGAGCGAAGAAAACAAGGATGACCATATCCGCCAGTTCTTCTGCATGACTCACAATCCGTACTTCTTCCGGGAAATAACTTACAATCGCCTGGGCGATTACGAGTGTGCCAGCTTCTTCGAGATTAAGAAGGATGGGAATAACCAGACAAGCATTGAGGAATGTGATGATGACGACACACTGGCTGGAGGCGGAAAGATTAACCGCTCCCCGGTCAGGAACACTTACGATGCACTCTGGGATGAGTATATGCATACGGAGAATCCGGAAACACTGATGATGGTGATCCGTCAGATTCTTGAATACTACTTCGTACAGATGGTTGGCTATCAGAATGCGGATCTGCGGCAGGATCTGTTGGATAAACACCCGGAGGATTTTGAGAAAGACGATTATGTAGCTGCCTCAGCGATGATTGCCATGATCAACGTCGGCGCGACTGGCTTCAATGACGGCCTCTATTATGATTCCTCTGCTGCTGATGTCAAACAGCTGCGGTCCGTGTTTGAGAAGATTTTCAAAGTAATGAAGCAGGAGCAGCATTATAACATGATGACAAGAAGGGCTCGATAACAGAAGGAGTTTACATGCAAATTGATTTTAATGGCGGAAGATTTGTTGCCGGGCAGGGCGAATTCAACTATCAAGCCGTTCTTGATGATTTCCCGAAAGCAAATATAATCAGAATCATTACCTTCAATATATCCAGGAATCAACGTCAGGATGCTTTACTGGATGCTCTCAAGAATGCCAAAGCAACTGATGTTCAGTTCATAACAAATATCCCTTCTCGGATGAAGGAATACTTTGATTCGGATGCGGGTCGAAATATGCGAAACTCCGCCAGACAAAATATTCAGGCTTATGTTACCAAACTTAATCCCGAGAACTTCGACAGCGCCTTTATCTCTTACTTCAATCCCCACAATCACGCAAAAGTGGTCGGAACGGAAAATATCGTGTATATCGGATCGGCTAACTTCTCAAATGAAAGTGCGGACAATATAGAATCTGGGGTTCTGATTGAAGATAAAGAATTCATCCAGCGTCTGTACAGTGAGTTCTTCGATATGGTAAAAGATGATTCTCTCTCGTACTACGATGAATTCTTCAGCGCCTTCAGGCTGTTCATTATGGCGCTGAATGCCAAGTTCCAGCATCATTACCGGAAGATGCTTTCTGATCTTTACACTGATTATGAAAGAACCAAAATGGTGGTAGCCGATTCTGTTTTGCTTGATTTATCGGATCTGGATGATCTTTATAGAGACCTTGATGAGTTGTCTTCTGTTCCGTGGGCGGCAGATGATACATATGATGAAGAGAACGAGAATTACAATACGGCTTTAGAGGAAATGAAAGCCAGGTTTGAAGAAATCGACATTGACTGGCTGAAGGAAACTATATCAGAGGATGGCACACTCTATCGTCTCGTCTCGTATGATTATGATAGTGTTGCCGATGATATCTGGGAAGAAAAGTACTCAGCCGATGCATTCTCAGAAGAACTTGTGAACCAATATATGGAGAAAGTGGTTCAGGATGCTGCTGAAATATACTCTTCTCTACATGATGCATTTCAAGAAGAGGCAGATGAATTTCTGACTCAGATTGAAAAGATACTGGCAGCATTACAATTTGCTTTAAAATTCACTGATCGCTGGAAAGCCGATAAGATTAATCCTGAGATTGACAACACATAGGTCAGGGAAGATCAAATCGAGAAGGGGAAAAATAAGCCGTAGGCGAGATGAACCTACGGCTGAAAGGAAAACCACCATGACAACGCAGAAGCAGATCAAAGAATGGATACCGGAAGTGCTCCCCACCTTCCAGTCCATCATGCCGCCAATCTCCACGCCCTACCCGGAGATCCAGATTGCATCCGCAGCAACGCTCAAAAAGATCCGAGCTGCTCTCGTTGAAAAGACCGGCTCCCCAAATGTGAACATGAAAACTCCCTACACCAGCATAATGGAGACACTACATGGTGACGGCGGCACGGCGTTCCTGATCTACCAGAAGATTTGCCCTGACACCCAGAGAGAGTTCAATCACGCACTCTGGCATGATCTGGGGCATTTCTACGCCGTATCGACGGAGGAAGAATCTTTCTTCCATCTTGCCGGGCAAGGTCTTGACGAGGATCGTATCCGCCAGACCGGGTATTGGCTCTGGAACGAATTTGCGGCGGAGTGCATCGCCAATTATGTCGGCACGCAGATATACCCAATCAACGCTGAGGATTATAGATGCCAGAAATACTGGCGGCAACCGTACCTCAGGCTGCAATCAATGATTCAAACAGCGTATAACATGTATCCCGGCTCCTTTAACGAATACGACCTTGCCATTTACTTCGCCACCCTGCTCACCGATCCAGCCACGGTCGCCTTTGTAGACGGCGCGATGAAGAACGAACTGACGGTATGGGACCCGAACAAGTGGGCCTACGTCCTCATGGAGCCGGACAGTATTGAACCGACGGCGATATCGCTGCTGCCTGCGCAGTACGGTAACCTTCTTTTGGATATCAGCGATCTGCTTCAGGACAAGGTGGAAGAGGCCGAGTTCTGGAGAGTCGACGGGGACTTCCTTGACCGCCTCGGGTTGATGGTGACGGAGTTGAACGATATGAAAGCGATGGCGCGGATGCGGGGAATAATGGAGAAAAAATAAGGGGATGGCGCAAAAACCATCCCCATTGTTCTATTTAAACACCCATGTCATTCTACACGGTATGTGTTAAACACACCCATGTTATCCTACCCACCTACTGCAAAAGAAAGTCTCATGGCTTATAGAATCTCTGGAACAATGGCAGCAGATACGAAGCGCCGAACACCCCAAGCTTCTTAGGTCCGCTCACGGTTCCCTCAGCTTTCAGTACCTCCAGGTATTTCTGAAATCCGAGCTCGACCGTGGATCTGCTGATGCTTTTCTCTTTCTTCTCCCCGTTCTGCACAATAAACAGCTCATTACCGTATCCC
>RZZU01000039.1 GCA_009929735.1 Clostridia bacterium
GGAGCAATCTGGTGATATGTCAAGAGTTGATTTAAAAGATTTTTAATTGATTTGTTAATAGAAGGGGTCAACAAATAGACCTACGTATTTTAACTCAAAAAACATAGATTAGAGTCGTCGTATTTTACGACAAGGCATCTGCCCTATCGGTTGAGTACAGTTTTTCTTTGGTCAGCAACCCAAAGATTAATCGTACTAATTTACGGGATGTCAGTGCGAGTGCTCTTTTGTGTTTGTGCTTTGGTACTTCATTGTATTTCTTATAATAGAAATCACGATATTCTGGCACATGATTCTTCATACTGTTTGCAGCTTCGCCTAAATAATAACGAAGGTATCGATTGCCAGCCTTGGTCATTCTGCTCTCATCGGCTTCAAAATCGCCAGATTGAGACTTTGTCCATGTAAGCCCAGCGTATTTAGCTAACGCATCTTGTGAGTAAAATGCAGTGATATCGCCAATCTCAGCAAGAATACCAGCAGCAAATACAGGACCAATACCATCAATGGAATTAAGAATGGTATATGCGTTCGGATTAAGGCCTGCAATAGCCTTAATGATTGCTTTATCAATGATTTTAATCTCCTGCTTAAAGGCATCAATACAGTTAAATGAAGATGCAAGCGAGATGTTAATAGGCTCATATAAGCATTTATCCAAACGATAAGAATCTCTGGCAGCTTTCTTTAATAAGTCGGCAGTTTTAGCAAGATCAGAAATACGGTTTTTGCTTTTCTCACCTAGAAAATCAATCAATTCTTCAGGTGAGGAATTAATGATATCTTCCATTGAGAGGTATTCTGTTAGAACAGAAGATGCGGTAGCACCATAGTTATCACAGAATGGTTGTTCTTCTTTTGGAAGAATAGGAAGTTCACTAAATTTAAGAAACATATTTGAAACCATATATGTTTTTTCCCTGGTTTGAGCTTCTACTAAATGAAGTCTGTGTCTTGTGAGACGTTGTAAAGCAAGAAACTGGGAACCACGCCATGGGTCAGTTTCAATACGTCCTACACGAGCAAAATCAGCAATTATAAAGGCATCCAAAAGATCTGTTTTATTCATTCCAATAAATGATTTTCTGTAGTTTGCAGTCATCTTTGGATTAAGACAAAACACATATGGATGGTAAGGCATCAACTCCTCGCAGGAGGATAAGTAATTAGCGATATGCACACTGTAGATAGAGGTTGCTTCAAGAGCTACAACCACTGTATTTAAATCAGTATGTTTTTGTAAAGCAGAGACTATCTGGCATATCAAATTGTAAGCACCAGGCTGATTGTTGGAAACAGAAGTTTTAATCAACTGGTTCTTATAGAAATCAATCGCACATACGACATTGGATTTGGAAGAGACATCGATTCCAACAAATAAGGTAGACATGTAATTAATCTTCAACATGTGATCACCGCCTTTCCGATTAAGTATTTGTGAAGATATAAAACAAAAGGTTATCCCAATCTTAAACGCCAACAGCAACCTCGCGTAATTAGCATTCACTGACAAGAACCATCTTGCTGGACTATCGAGTCAGGACGCAACATCTGTGTTAGACGACAAGCAGTTTAAGTCGGGCTGAAAGCTCCATTAGCAATCACCATAAAGGGTTGCAAGGTGTGAAAGCAGCGCCTTCCGGTAAATATCTCTTTTGATATTTTACCATTGAGATAATCAGTTGTAACTAAGTAATAGAATTTCAAAGAAAGGAATGTATAGAATGCTTATACCAAGAAAGAAATCTTGGTGATAAACATATTATACGAGGTGTTTACATATGCGTATATTGATAGCAGAAGATGAAGAAGATTTAAACGAAATTTTGGTGAAACGATTAAAAAATGAAAACTATGGTGTAGACAGTTGCTTTAACGGTGAAGATGCTTGGGATTTTATTAGCCTAACAGATTATGATGCCGTTGTTCTTGACATCATGATGCCAAAACTAAACGGCATTGAGGTGCTTAAAAGAATTCGAAGTAAAAATATTAAAACGCCTGTACTTTTGTTAACGGCAAAAGACAGTATAGAAGACAGAGTTACTGGATTAAACTGCGGTGCTGACGATTATCTTATAAAACCATTTGCATTTGATGAACTTTTAGCAAGAATAAAGGTCATGATAAGACGAAAGACAGAAAGTGTATCTAACGTATATACCCTCTCAGACCTTACTGTTGACTGTGACTCACATAAGGTTAGACGTGGAGATGTAAACATCAATCTTTCCAGCAAAGAATTTGCTATTTTGGAATATATGATAAGGAACCAAGGAATTGTTCTTTCAAAAGAGAAAATTGAACAGCATATATGGAATTATGACTACGAGGGTGGCAGCAATGTGATAAAGGTTTACATACGGTATCTGCGTAAAAAAATAGACGACGATTTCGACGTTACCCTGATACAGACCGTAAGGAATTTGGGATATGTTTTAAGGGTGGACTAATATGAAAAAGCTATCAATAAAACTTAAGGTAACTCTTTGGTACACTGTATTTGTTGCGGCATTGACGGGGATTTTTTTTGCTGTGCTTATCATAAGTTCAAACAAAATGACTGAGTCAATACTGCGTATGCGCCTAACAAATGCAGTAGAGTGGGCATCTAAATCTGTAGGCTATGATGAAAAAGGGATAAAAATAAGTCCCGATTTCGGCAAGAGCAAGGGCGTTGATGTAGTTATTTATGACACAGACAACAATGTTTGTTTCAGCAAAAAAAACTCCATCTTTATCGATGAAACTTATGTCGAATTCAAAGACAGGCATATACAAATCATTGAAGACAATGGCACAAAATATTACGTTTATGATTACTTTTTAACTTTTAAACGTCACGATAACCTTTGGGCACGGGGAATACTCCCTGTGAATTCCGAGAACATTGCAAGTGCATCCATGATAAAGCTTACACTAATTATTTTTCCGTTCATTGCCCTATTCACAGCGCTTGGCGGTTATTTCATTACAAAGCGGGCTTTTGCCCCTGTATCAAAAATAACCTCTGCTGCCAACGAAATTTCAGGCGGAATGGATTTATCAAAGCGAATTTCCATCTATGGTGACAATCTTGCCAACGATGAAATATCTGTTCTTGCAGAAACCTTTGACAAGATGTTTGAGCGGTTACAGAAGTCTTTTGAAAATGAACGTCAGTTTACCTGTGATGCTTCACATGAGTTAAGAACACCAACTGCGGTAATCATTTCACAGTGCGAATACCTCTTGTCACAGGAGGATAATGAGGAAAAGACAGCCTCGCTTAAAGTAATTTTGCGCCAGTCCAAAAAGATGTCTAAACTGATAAGCGAACTGCTTATGTTGGCAAGAACTGATAATAACAAGCAGGCCATTAATCTTGAAAAACTAAATTTAAGCGAAAGAATGCAAATTGTTATTGAGGAAATGGCTGTAGTGGCAAACGACAAAAACATCAATTTTATAGATGATATTCATAGTGATCTTTATATCAACGCTGACCAAACCCTGATTATGCGAATGCTTATAAACCTTATGTCAAATGCTGTGCAATATGGTAACCAGGATGGTCTGGTTAAAATTTCTTTGCACCGGGTTAACGGAAATGTGCAAGGCCAAATTGCTGATAACGGTATTGGGATTTCACCTGAGTACTTGGCTAAAATTTGGGACAGATTTTTTCAAGTTGACCCATCCCGAAGTAATACGAACGGAAGCTCAGGACTTGGTCTTGCCATGGTCAAGTGGATTATTGAAAAACATAATGGTACTATAGTTGTTGAAAGCACTATAGATAAGGGCACAGTTTTTACGTTTTTTCTGCCTGAAGCCAAATAAAAAAGGAGGGTGTGAAGAAATCTCTGAAAATCAGCCTTCTCTGATAAGATTTTTACTGTCCAATTGAAAATTTTTAGCAACGAACTTACATTATCACGATGATAAATTAATTTTAGTATTTCAAACAGCGGCTCTGAAAGGAGTCGCTGTTTCAATGTTTTCGGTTTATTCAGGAAGTCTGCCCTCATATATAATAGACAGCTCCCCGTAGCCCGTACCACAGTTTCTTGGTGTCAAAATCTATTTTTAGCAGCTTCAAAGGTTGCTAGGCAAAGGGTGTCAGCAGAGCTGTATCGCTTGGGAACACACTTCTTTCGCATTTAATTTGTGGTAGGTGCTGAATTTCTCCCATGCAGCTTGTTTCGTTAACTTTCTTGATGATACTTAAATCAAGCTTTGATTGCCCATCTCATTTTTGCTGAACGGGCACGACTATTCATATTACATTCCTCGGCTGTCGGCCTGGTAACCTCGGTTGCGACTTCACTGTAAACACCTTCAAGCGCCAATCTTTTAAAAGACTTTTTCACTAGCCTATCTTCTCCTGAATGGAAAGTTAGTATCGCTACACGTCCACCTTTCGCAAGGACCTTAGGAAGTTTTTCTAAAAATTCAAATAACACTTCAAATTCACTATTCACATCAATTCGCAGTGCTTGGAATGTTCTTTGGCATGATTTCTTGATCACTTCTTTTCGTTCCGCTGTTGGTATAAATTGAAGCGCATCTCCAATAATTTGTTGGAGCTTGGTCGTCGTAGAAATGTCAGCTCCATTTTCGATTTCTGAAACTATTGCTTTAGAAATTATTTCGGCATACGGTTCGTCTGCATTTTCTAGCAGCATACCTTCTAATTCTTTCTGTGAAATAGTCCTTAATCGTTCAGCCGCAGAGATCCCCTTTTCAGGATTCAGTCGTAAATCCAAAGGCCCCTCTCTTTTATAGGAAAACCCTCTGTCTGGATTATCTATTTGCATGGAAGAGACACCTAAATCTGCTAATATAAAATCAAACAAACCTGCTTCAGCAGTAACTTCATCAATATTAGCAAAGTTCAGATGCTTGGTAGTTAATATGTCTAGGCCATAACCTAAATGCTCTAGACGTTCTCTGGTTTTGGTTATTTCAATCGGGTCCACGTCTAGTGCATACAAATGCCCCTTGGATTCTAAGCGATTTAGCATTTCTAGCGTATGTCCGCCATACCCCAAAGTTGCATCCAAACCAGTTTGTCCTGGCTTAATTTTTAAGAACTCCATTATTTCTTTTACACATATTGGAATATGCATACCGGCAGGTGTATTTCCCTTTTGAATGACTTTCGCTACAGTATCTAAATATTTTTCGGGTTGATGCTCCTTATACTTTTCTTTATAACTTCTCGGATGAGCTCCCTGATATCTGGTACGTCGTTTGTGTTCCTTTTCTTGATTGTCCATGAATGATTTCTCCCCTATTCTTGACTCGTCTTTATTTAATAAGTTCGGTACGATACATAACCCAAATATGAATTTCAGTACCAGTGCACAATCTGTTGTAATGATAGTCTGGGTCATTAAATAAGAATCTCATAGTTCATTCTTCCATGGCTCCACCCCATTCAACAGCAACAAATCCTTTTCTTTCAACCCTATTTAACTCCTGCTTCTTTATGCTCTCGTTTCCGTTTGCAGCTTTATATATCATAAATACCCTAACCACACAATCAGGTTGAGGCTCAATGTTGAGAGAAACTTTTGAAGCATATTCCTCTGAATCAAATTTGATGATGTTAAAATCATTTTTTATTAATTGGGGCGCCCAGTATGTAATAAAGTCTGCCCGTTCTTTTTGATTAAGACCTAGTATTTCCAATTTTTCTTCTAAAAAAGAAACCGTTTCTTTTCTACTGACCAAAAAGCCTTCATCAAATTTGGGTGAATAATGCAATACCTTGCCTTCCCAAAAAAGGTATGGATATTCCGTTGTTCCACTGATCAGTGTTCCGTCTGTTTTTGCAGTTACATCCCAACCGTCGTTGTATTCAGGATATGTAAACGTAAAATCCCCGTCAAAAGATACTTTCACATTGACATCGGTTTCTTTTTGGGGATAAAGATAGATAACTGGTTTTCTAGCCCCAGTAAAATATTGAAATTTTGTTTCATGATTATAGACATTATACAAAATTACAGCAATATCCCCTCTGGAAGCAAGTTTGTCAGGCAACTGACTTGTAATAAGCCCATTTTCCTTAGCAATTTTTAAATATCCATCAGGATAACCACCTAATCTGCTTGCCATCGTTAAAAGACTTTGATGCTTTTCCTCATTACTTGTACTGGCATTCAATAAAATAACAATACAATCTCTTATTGTTATAGTTTCATCAGGGGCAAATGTATCTTTACTCTTTCCATTGATCATTCCCAGGAAGTAAGCATCCTCTATGTAATCTCTTGCCCAATGGTCTTTTGGCACATCCTTAAATGGAAACGTGGTTTCTTCATTTTCATCCATAATTTCATAATTATTGTAAATTTTCACCATAATCGCTGTAAATTCAGCCCTCGTTATATTTCGCTCCAGATGTAATTCCCCGTCTTCATACCCACTCAAAACGCGTATTCCTTCTAAAAATTTCGCCATTTCTTCAACAGAAATTTGCTGATCATTGTTCTCGTAAGCCAAAAGCTCAAAAGCATAATCGCCTTCATCCATTTTTGACTTATAATCTTTAAAACAAGTTAAGAAATATGCCCTTATAACCTCTCCGTCACAAAACACGGTATCCTCAAAATTTGTTGTGTCAAGAATAATATAGTCCGCCTTTGTATCGCCGATATTGTCACTCCAGAGATCATCACTTATTTTTGAAAGCTTAATTCTATCCTGAGAAATATTCGTAACTTTTCCGGTGAGTACAGAATATGCGCCTTCTATTTTTTCAAATGTATAAGCATTTTCTGCAAAAGCCATAGACGATGCCGATAGAAGAAAGCATAAACACAATAAAAAACCTATCAATTTTTTAATCATAATACCCCCCCCATAAATTTTGAATTCCCCAATCAATAAAACCTGAAAGAACATCTTGTCCAATCTATAATATTATAAGAATTCATTTCTCATTGTCCTTGTAATCATGCACCAATGCAACGGTTTTATAATTCACTCAAACATGAGTTGTTTTGCTTATTTATCTTTGATTCACCTGAGAAACTGATTCTGGGAATCTGTGAGTTCATTTATGTGAAATACAATCACGTAAGATCGCATTCTTGCAATTGCGGACGTACTCCTCATGCTGTCACTGCTTTGTGAATTTATCACAAACGGTGACAATCAACAATCCTGCCCTCACAAACAAAAACGCTTCAAGGCCCTTTCATATTTCCAGCGTCTTGCCCTCCAATAATCCGACAAACCTCTTTTTGATCCCTTCGTGCGCTTCCATGCTCAAAAAGGGGTCCATCTCCAATAGTTTTTCCGCCGCTTTTTGCGCCTCAATCACAATGGGCATATCTTGATACATATTGGCAATCTTTAGCTCCGGCAAGCCGTGCTGTCGTGTTCCGAAAAACTCACCCGGCCCTCTTAACCTTAAATCCATTTCCGAAATTGCAAAGCCATCCTCAGAGTCAGTCAGTGCTTTTAGCCGCTGCTTCGCAATGCTTGTTTTTGTATCGCTTACTAATATGCAATAGGATTTTTCACTGCCTCGTCCCACACGCCCTCTTAACTGATGCAGCTGAGCCAAGCCAAAGCGTTCGGCATTTTCAATCAGCATAATGACTGCATTTGGCACATTAATCCCCACCTCAATAACCGTGGTAGCCACAAGCACATGAATTTCCCCTTTTGCGAAACAATCCATCACCTCCTGTTTTTCCTTTGGTTTCATTTTCCCATGCACGCAGGCAACATGACAATGGCTTAACTTTCCCCGCAATGCTTCCGTATAACTCAGTACCGATTGCAGCTCCAGCTTCTCATTTTCCTCAATCATCGGGCAAATCACATATGCCTGCCTACCCTCTTGTACAAGCTTTTCAATAAAGCTGTAAATTCTTTCGTAATAGCTGCTTGTTACTGCCAAAGTATCTATTTTCTGCCTACCCGGTGGTAATTCATCAATGATAGAAACATCCAAATCTCCATATAAAATCAAAGCCAGTGTTCGTGGAATGGGGGTGGCCGTCATCACCAAAATATGCGGTGCCGCTCCTTTTTGATTTAACGCACCCCTTTGCCGCACGCCAAATCTATGCTGTTCATCCGTAATGGCAAGCCCCAGCTTATGGTATTCCACACCCTTTTGAATCACTGCATGGGTGCCGATAATCATAGCCGCTTCTCCCGACGCCACCTTTTCCAAGGCTACTTTTTTCTCTTTTGCTGACTGTCCCCCCGTCAAAAGCACGGTTGTAATCCCTGCATTTTCAAAAGCTGCTGAAAAAGAATGGTAATGCTGTTGTGCCAACACCTCGGTTGGTGCCATCAAAACAGATTGATACCCATTTTGTATGACCCAATAGGATGCCGCCATAGCAACTGCCGTTTTGCCGCTGCCCACATCTCCCTGTATCAGGCGGTTCATTTGCTTGCCCGTTGACATATCTTTTTCTATTTCCGTCAGCACTCTCTTTTGCGCATTGGTTAACTGAAAAGGCAATGTATTTTGAAATACCTGAATTGCCTTTCTTTTTTTCATGACAACGCCTTTATTTTCTTGCTGCAAATAGGCTTTTAATGAAAACAATGCCCCCTGCAATAGGAAAAGCTCTTCAAAAACCAATCTTCGTCTTGCATCATAAAAGCTTTGCTCGGTTTTGGGAAAATGTATTTCTTGTATAGAAAAATTGCGCTCCGCCAATTGGTATTCTTTGCGCATCCATGACGGTAGGTCGTCTGCGAAACCGCCTTGCACCAGTTCCAAGGCTGCTTCCATCAAGCCTCTGAGCATTTTTTGAGAAATGCCTTCTGCACTTGGATAAACAGGAATAATGCGTCCCCCTGCAAAATGATTCCCAATTCGTTCCCACTCGGAAACAGAAACCTCTTTACGCCCAACCTTTTTTTGCAGCTTTCCCGTAAACAGATACCATTCGCCTGCGTTCAATGCAGTTTTCATATAAGGCTGATTATACCATAATAAACCGATTTCTCCACTTTCATCAGACACTCTAAGCCTTGTTAACGTAAATCTGCCATGCTTGATGGTTTCTCCGCTGCCTTTACAGCAGGCAAGAAAGGTGTTTTCCGTATCCATTTCCAATTCCACGATTTTAGTCAGCCTGCTTCGATCCTTATAATCCCTCGGATAATGGGTTAAAAGGTCTTCTATGGTATAAATCCCAAGCTTATTCAGTTTTTTTCCCCGTTGCTCGCCAATTCCTTTCAAGCGGGAAATAGGATCTTTCCACTCCATGATATAACCTCTTTCTCCCCAAAGCATAGGTACGTTCATTTATTTGTTCTGTATCAATTATAGTATTTTTATTAGGGGATTGAAAGGTTTTTCTGACAGCTTTTCACGCAAGTTTCACCTTCTGCCATCCCTAGCTTTTTGTATGAAAAGATTTTGTCGATTTATAAAAAAATAAAATTTGTACGAGTAAGCCAAAATCAATGTCACAATGATACTAGCTTGAATATTATATCGAAGATACAAAATAAATTAGGAGATGATTAGATGTTAAGGAAAGAAGACGTATTAAGGGCCTTGGACGGAAAAACAGATGAGGAAAAAAGGATTTATTTGGAAAGAAATTTCAATTTAGCTTGGGATATTTCTGATGGTCCTTGTAAATTCTGGTTTGCTAAGGTTTTCACTTACTGTAATGCAGGTGAGTTAGAAGATCAACTTAACTTTTTCTTGTTTTTAGTCAATGTTTTCGGATATCTTTGGAATATTTGCTTCAACCAAGAAGATACAATTTTCCTCGGATGCACTTGCCCTTGCGGTTTAAAACAAACCATCCTTTATTATTCAGTAACCTCTGAAACTTAACAAACTTTATTACTCAGTGTGAATATTTCATATTAGGCACCCGTTTGTTATCTTTAAAGTACGATGTTATCACCTTTTTCAATTAATAAAAAGGACAGCCTTTTTTAGGCTGTCCTTTTTATTAAACATTGGGTGAAGCATTCACCCTCATTCCAATGTTCACATTCGAAAAAAAGAACCGATGTCCTTTTGTTTTATCAGAAAACAAGGAACAATTGTCACTTAAAAATAATTCAAATCCATATCAAAAAAAGTAAAATAATCTTATAAAAATTGCAAAATCTTTTCGCATAGTACTTTTTCAGTACGCTTGATAAAAAAATAAGACCACAAAGCCATCAAGAAAGACTCTGCGGTCATTTTCAATTTTACTCAACAGAAATAATATAGAAATATAAAGGTTGATTTCCACTTTGAATTTCAACTTCGCAATCGGGATAATTTTCTTTAATAAAATCAGCAATTTCCTGTGCATCTTTCTCTGTCACATCGGCACCATAATAAATACTAACAATTTCATTATCTTCCGAAATGGCTTGTTTCAGCACTTCCTTTGTTCCCTGCGCAACATCCTTTGCAACAACAGTAATTTGATCATTCAACATACCCAAAACATCGCCTTCGGTAATTTCTTTATCCCCAAAGTGGGTATCTCTTACTGCATAAGTCACGGAAACTGTTGAAACAGCCTGAATTGCCTCTTTCATGGTTTCCGACATTTCTTCCGCTCCAATCCCTTCTGCATTGCAGAACATGGCACTGATACCTTCGGGAACAGATCTTGTCGGAACTACAAAAATCTTTTTATTTTCAGAAAGAGCGACTGCCTGCTCCGCTGCCAAAATAATATTCTTATTATTTGGTAAAATAATGATATTATCTGCATTAATTTTTTCAACCGCATTCAAAATATCTTCCGTACTAGGGTTCATTGTCTGTCCACCCTCGATAATCACATCCACGCCCAAGTTTCTGAAAATATCAGACAGACCCTTGCCGGCAGAAATGGAAACAAAGCCTATGTCCTTTTTCGGAAGCTCTGGCTTTTTCTCATCCACTTGATTTTTTTCAGCCACTTGAACTGTAGAAGAATTTTTCGTACTAAAATCTATATGATTTGTATGCTGTTCCCGCATATTATCAATCTTTAAACCACTCAGGCTGCCAATGGATAGTGCTTTTTCAAGCGCTAAGCCAGGGTGATCCGTATGCACATGAATTTTAATAACTTCCTCGTCATTCACACAAACAATAGAATCGCCGATGGTTCCTAAATAAGACTTCAGCATCTGAACGGTCGCATCATCAGCTTGATGAACATTAATAAAAAATTCTGTGCAATAACCAAAAGTAATCTCTACGTTTTCAACGGATGCCAAAGCAGTATAGTCCATGGTTTCTGACTTCGTAGGTTCAGAAATAGAAATTGGACCTTCATCATTGATATGATGGAGCGCCCCCTCCAAAAAATAAAGCCAACCCCGTCCGCCAGCATCAACAACGCCAGCCTGCTTTAATACCGGAAGCATTTCAGGTGTTTTTGCTAGCACTTCATGACCATATTCAATAATACCCTTGAGGAAAACTTCAATATCATCTGTCTCCATTGCCAATCTTGTCGCCGCTTCTGCGCAAGCTCTTGCAACCGTGAGAATTGTGCCTTCTTTGGGTTTCATAACCGCTTTATATGCAGTCTGAACACCCTTCTCCAAAGCCAAAGCCAAGTCCGTTATACTTGCTTCCTCAAGCCCTTCCAATCCCTTGGAAAAGCCTCGGAACAACTGAGATGTAATTACGCCAGAATTGCCTCTGGCTCCTCTTAACGCACCTCCGGCAGCTAATTTTGATACTTCATCCATTCTTAATGAGCTGCTTTTTTCAGACTCTCTTGCCGCCGCTAAAACGGTAAGGGACATATTTGTACCCGTATCCCCGTCAGGCACAGGAAAAACGTTCATCGCATCTACCAACTGCTTATTTGCGGTTAATTCGTTTGCCCCAGCTATAATCAATCTGCTTAAGCGCAGACCATTCAACTTCAAAATACTCACCGATAGTTCCTCCTCAAACTCAATTGTCGACTCTGACACCGTCAACAAAGATATTCACATCTTCTACCTCAAGCCCTGCATATTCCTCAACAGAATATTTTACCGTGCTGATGATATTGTCTGCGATAGCAGAAATATTGGTGCCGTATTCTACAATAATATGCAGATCCAAACTTACTTTGTTTTGATCCACGCGCATTTTAATTCCTTTTGTTAAGCTTTCCAATTTCAAAAGCTGAACCAGACCATCCTTCATGTTTTTCGCTGCCATACCCACGATGCCGTAACATTCAATCGCTGCGTAGCCCGCAATTCTTGCAATCACCTCGAGGTCAATGCAAATTACACCATATTCATTTTCCAATCTTGCTGCCATATTAACCAGCCTCCTATCTTAATCCTTGGATCCCAAAGATTTCTTATTCGATTGCATAGTTAGCTATATTATACCACTCTTTCTATTTTATTCAAAGAAATTTTTAAACATAAATCGTTTTGAATCTTAAAATTTCCGCTAAAAGCAGCCTTAATATTCAATTTTTTTATTTTTTTAGCTTTTTTTTATTGAAAAAACCCCCTCCTAATAGCAGGAGAAGGTTTTTGGAAGGGAAATATATGAGATAGAAAAATGAGATTATCTATTTTTTGCTTATTGAAGTAAACTTGGCAGCCAGAGCGTAAATTGAGGTACAAAGGTTACAACCAGCAACACCAAAATTGAAATGATTAACATTGGCAGGATTGACTTTAATGTGTCAACAAAGCTTGCCTTGGCAATTTGATTTGTCATCAGCAGACAAATCCCGACAGGCGGTGTGACCAAACCAATACATAAGTTGAAACTCATAATAATGCCAAACTGTAACGGATCAATTCCAAAGGCAGAAAGCAAAGGCATTAAAATCGGTGTCATCATGATAATTGCCGCATTTGCCTCCATCAGCATACCAATGATAAAAAACAGCAAGTTTAAAAGCAGCAAGATAACAACTTTGCTTGAAGTTATTGAACTAAATCCTTCCAACACCTGCTGCGGCAAACCAGAGGTTGTTACGATATAGCTTGATGCTTTGGAAAGACCAACCAACATCAAAATCGTTGCTGTGGCAATTGCGCCTTCTACAAAAACCCCAAAAATTTCTCTGAACTTCATATCCTTATAGATGAAAAGGCTTACTGCCAAGGAATAAACAACGGCCACGGCAGCAGATTCTGTGGGCGTAAAAACACCTCCAAAAATACCTCCAAGAATAATAACAGGCATCAATAAAGCCCAAATTCCATCTTTAAAGGTCAGTACAATTTCTTTTGGTGTCTTTCTCGGATGCGCAGGTAAATTATGCTTTCTTCCATAGAATAATGCATAAATAATCAATGCTCCTGCCAGCAAAGTCCCCGGGATTACGGAGCCCACAAAAAGCTTTGAAACTGACATATCCGTTATACTTGCGTATACAATCAGGGTAATAGAAGGAGGGATAATTGGCCCTAAAATCGATGAAATCCCTGCAACTGCTGCTGCAAAATGGGGCGGATATCCTTCTTCCTTCATCGCAGGAATTGTAGTTCCGCCTACGGCTGATGCAGTTGCTACCCCCGAACCGGAAATTGCACCAAATAATGCGGACGCCAATACTGTAACGACTGCCAAGGAGCCTTTAATCCAACCAATTAGTGCGTTTGAAACATCAATCAGCTTACCTGTAATACTGCGTGACATAATGTTCCCCGCCAGCATAAAGAATGGAATTGCTAACAGTGAGCTGGCGTTCATCCCTGCAAACAGCTTCTGAGGTAAAACAATCAGTGGCATATCTGCAACATTTAAGGCAATGAGCGTTCCAATGCCTAATGCCAAGTAGATAGGAATGCCTAAGAAAGACAAAGCAAGCAATGCTAAAATAACAATTAATCCGGCATTCATACTTCCTTCACCTCTTCTTTCCCCAAATTAGAAATTTGCAATATGTTCTTTAATATTACTTCCAGCGAAGTCAAAGCCATAAGGACTGCACCAATAGGCATACAGGCATATGGAATTGACATTGAAATCTGTAACCCCGCAGAAATATTATTTGCCGCTGTTTTGCATAGGGTTAAGGAATAGTTAAACAAAAACCCTAAAAACACAATACCAGCTAAAGTTGCAGCAATCGTAAACAGACATTTCACTTTCGGTTTCAACAGATTAATCAAAAAATCCACCTGCAAATGGCTATTTTTTCTTGTTGCAATCGCTGCTGCAATCATTACATCATAGATAAATAAATATCTAGCCAGTTCCTCGCTCCATGAATTAGCAGAGGAAAAACAATATCTTAAAACCACCTGATAAACCATAACGATTATCATTATTCCAACAGTAATTCCTAAAAAAATCTTTTCTGCTGTCTCCAGCTTATCCAGAAACTTCGAGTAAGCCTTTATCACTCAAATCACCTCATTTTCCTTCGTACTACTTATTTCCCAGTATCCATAGCTTTGATTTTCTCAACCCAATCCTTCAAGTAAGGGAAGTTCGCATCCGCAAATCCATCAAAATATGCTGCAAATTCATCCGTATCTACTTCAACCACTGTACAGCCCATTTCCTTTAAAGATGTCTCGGCAGCTTCACTTGCCTCAAGTTGCTTTTGGCTGATTTCCTTGCTTGCATAATCTGCCGCTTCCGCTACAGCCGCTTGAATATCTTCAGGCAGGCTTTCGAAATATGTCTTATCCATAATGATTACATTACAGCTATATACGTGATTTGTTTTAATCCAATATTTACATACTTCCTGTACTGCATAGTTCATAGAATCAACCATCGGATTTTCCTGACCTTCAACAGTCCCCTGCTGTAATGCAGTATAAGTTTCTCCCATTGGCAAAGGAGTTGGTGTAGCTTTTAACCACTGCCATGTTTTCAAGTAAACTTCAAGGTTAGGTGCTCTCAGCTTAAAGCCTTTAAAGTCCTCAATTTTTGACATTTCCTTTGTTGCTGTTACAATTCTAGCGCCTCTGTATGTACCACCAAATAAGCTGAAGCCTGCTGCATCGCCTATTGCGGTTTTCATTTCTTGTCCAAGGTCGCTGCCCCAAACATTCATAAAATGGTCATAACCGCTATACATATAAGGCATGGCATCAATATTGGCCAAATTGGAGAATGTTGCAAGCGTCCCTACAGATTCACACATAATATCTGCAACTCCATAACTCATGCCTTCCAATACTTCCGATGTAGTACCCAGACTTGCGCCGCCGTACAATTCTATATTAACTCTGCCGTCTGTCAATTCGTTAATCTTTTTTGCAAAAACCTCAGCCGTATCATAGGCATTGTCGCCCCCTGTGGAATTCAGAGCCATTTTCCATGTGTAGGTTGTTCCTTCGTCACTACCTGTCGCCGCATCTTTGTCCTCGTTGCTGCTTGCACTGCCACCGCCGCATCCTGCCAAACAGGATACCGCTACTGCTGCTACCATTAAACTTGCCAAAAAACGTTTCTTCATATTCTCGCTCCTCCTTATATTTTGAAAACTATGATAAGCTGATTCTCAGCCATCCATCGTTACGCCACCATCTACGTCACTGATTTCTCCTGTTACAAAGCTAGATAAATCAGAAACATAAAACAAAATAACATTCGCAATTTCTTTCGGCTCCGCCCCCCGGTGCATAGGAATGGAATTCAATATCCTTTCCATTTTTTCGTCAGTGAGAATTGAGGTCATCGGTGTAATGGTGAAGCTGGGACATACTCCGTTGCAAGAAACACCCCATTCGGCGCCTTCCCTTGCAACAGCTTTTGTTAAGCCGATGACCCCGGCCTTGGAAGCCGCATATGCGCTGGTTCCCAAAAGACCTCCACCTCGTTTCGCCGCTACGGATGCAATATTTACAATGCGACCGTATCTTTTTTCCTTCATCGATGGATAAATTGCACTGATTGTTGCATACACACCAGTTAAGTTAACGGAAATAACTTTATCCCATTCGGATTGAGAAACATCCTCAAATGGCACTGTGCTCACAATCCCTGCATTGTTAACCAACCCGTGAATCTGCCCAAAATCCTCCAAAATTTTTAAAAAAACCTCTCTGGTTTCGGTGGCATTCCCTAAATTTACGGCATAACAGGAAACAACATCCTCTCCCAGCTTTTCTCTTACTTTTTCCGCAGAATCCAAGTTGATATCCGTAATAATCGCATGTCCGCCGCCAACAACAATGCCTTCTACTACGGCTTTCCCGATTCCGCTCGCACCACCTGTCACAATAATGTTCTTTCCTACGAAGTCCATTTTTCGTCCCTCATTTCTTTGTCTATTACATTGACTTTGAATATATTTTTTAATTTTTTAAACACTTTATTTAGCTTTTTGAATTCAATTTCTTTGTAATAAACCTATCACTTAACATTAATTGTGTCAATGCTATTTTCATGAATTTTATTCTTTCGTCACTTTGCTATTTTGCTTTTTATGGGTATTACACATATCAATAAGAATAATTTTATTGTATTTTTGAATATAATTACTTTTAAATTGAATTTTATCTATTTTTGATTGTTTTCAATATTTTCTTTGGTTTGATTATTTATGAACTGTTTTATAGGAATTTTGAAGTATATTAATTTTATTGCCAATTGAGTGGTTAAATTTATAAAAAGATATTGTTCGATTTTATAAAAAGGTGTTGTTGGAGTTTATTACGAAAGGATATAATTAAAAAAGGGTACCTCTTTGTGAACTTAATGAAAAATAGAGAACAAAATATGCAGTTTCTAGAATATTTTTGCACTTACATCATTTTAGATTTTTCAGGGATTTAAACTCTCCAACTACATATTTCATCTTTTCTTAATTCGGCATCATGATTGAAAAATGTAATATCAATTTTGCTTGTTTCATATTTTGAAAAAGACAAAAAAAAAGCTAACATAATGTTAGCTTGTAAATATCAACACTTTAAGTCTAGGTTCAAATAGCCTGGTAAAATAAAAAAAGTCTGTAATATACAGACTTTTAACTAGGGTAGCAGGATTCGAACCTGCGAATGACGGAATCAGAATCCGGTGCCTTACCACTTGGCGATACCCCATTAAACTAAATTAAATTAGCTTAACTTGAAACCTGGGCTAGCTGGATTCGAACCAGCGAATGCAGGAGTCAAAGTCCTGTGCCTTACCGCTTGGCGATAGCCCACTATACGATAATGCAAAAGCTAAAAAGCGCGAAACGAGATTCGAACTCGCGACCCTCGCCTTGGCAAGGCGATGCTCTACCACTGAGCCATTCGCGCAAATATGCAGTCGAGGGGACTTGAACCCCTACCCAGAAACCCGGACTAGATCCTTAGTCTAGCGCGTATGCCAATTCCGCCACGACTGCAAAAACATGAGTCACTCGGGGCTCGAACCCGAGACACCTGGATTAAAAGTCCAGTGCTCTACCAACTGAGCTAGTGACCCAAAATAGGGTGGATAGTGGGACTCGAACCCACGGCCTCCAGAGCCACAATCTGGCGCGCTAACCACCTGCGCCATACCCACCATAAGGATTAAAAATCCACCAATAACTGATACAAGGCTCGGGGTGACAGGATTTGAACCTGCGACCTCCTGATCCCAAATCAGGCGCGCTAGCCAAGCTACGCTACACCCCGAAAGCAAAAAAATTGAATTCTGGCAACCATCTACTTTCCCAGGCAGCTTCCCACCAAGTATCATCGACCGCTCAGGTCTTAACCGACGTGTTCGGAATGGGAACGG
>RZZU01000040.1 GCA_009929735.1 Clostridia bacterium
TAAAGTTGCAATGCTTTTTTTCTTTGATACTTCGTATACACTCGTTCGTACTCCTTTCAGAGTTTCGTTAGTGTCCAACTTTATGTCCGCACCCCCTTCGCTATTTTTTACTCTCCTTGTGGATTGCAAATCATTTTAAACTCTATCATATAATCGTAAATATTTTGAAAAAAAATAACCTCCCTTTTGGAATTTAATTTGCCAAATGCGAGGTTAAAGAGCCATTTTATCTATGAATTCACTTTAGGTAATTCCAATATTTTAACCGTAGCAAATTTTTATTAGACACTGGTTTTTTAAAGGTTCGCCATGTTTATAAAAAACTCTAGCCTTCAAAATTTCACTACCATTTGCTTACGCCGCAGCATTTGAATTGATTGTTGCAATTGCTTGTCGAATACCCATCCAAACAGACACATCAGTAAATATTTCAACCACACTTCCCTTGTCTGTAAATGGGGATTCTTGTAAAACAGATAAATCCTTCATCATACCGTTATGCACAATATACTCTACAATCTGATTCACAAAATAAATTTGTCTGCTATCAAGGTTTGCATTGTTAAGATATGCAGAAAACGCCTCTTTTGCGGCATTCATTTCAAGCCCAACAATTTCACGAACAAACTCGCCTAAAGGTTTTTCTCCGCATTCCGCCTTATAATCCTCTGCCGTCCCTATTTCGTTCCACAAAATACCCTCTAAAAGTTTAATATCCTTCTGCGTCAATGGCACATTGGATTTTAGCTTTGCGATGACCTCATTATCCTGATGCTGACGAATGTAAAACTCGGCTTTCGCCTTATAATTTTTCAAATCATCATTTTCGATTTCAGATTCTTTCCATTCTATAGATAAAATATCATCCGCAAAATTAGTGTCATATTTCAATGATGATTTTGGAATATATTTCATCAAATACCGAAGCTGCTCACGAATATGCTCAAACTCATTGATACTTGCCGTCTCCAGATAATCGGTGTGCAAAATCTTCTTAATTAATTCAGACTGCGCCATGATTTCCGGAATATTTGCAACACTCGCAATACCGGTAACACGCTTTAACAAATCATTTTTTGCACGACGATTGTTCTTGCCCGCTAAGAAAGCCAGCTCAATGCCATACAGCAATGCATCAAAGCGAATTGCACTAGCTTCGTCCTCGTCAGGCAAAATCAAAGGGGCTATTTCCTCGGCAATCATTAAAGTATCCTCATAGCTTAGCGCATTATAGTTTTCAACGTTGCTATATAAATCTACATATTTAATGTGTTGCTTTACTGCAAAATTCTCATGATTCAACTGGCAAACCTTTTCCGCCATATCCGCAACCAAAGATACTCGAAAAGCAGTCAAATCCTCCGTCTGATATTCCAATGCTTGCAGTTTCAATACCATTTGTGCTTTTATGCTTAAAATAGCACTTTGCAATGCAAGGGCATTGGCCGTAGGCCTTCCCTGATTCATACGAAAAAACTCAAAATTACCGCAGAAATCAAAAATATAAAATTTATCTTTGTCCTCTCCGTCAATTAAGCTTAGGCAAAGACGTGTGCCACGCCCTATCATCTGCCAAAATTTCGCCTTACTCATTACCTTTTTAAAAAATACAAGATTCAGCACCTCGGGCACATCAATGCCCGTATCCAGCATATCCACAGAAATTGCAATTTGGGGCAGCTTGTGCCCTTCCGAGAATTCATCAATGGCACTTTGTGCATAGGTCATATAATGATCAATTACCTTTGCATACCCTGCTAAATGGGGGTATTCTTTACCAAAAACCGCAAATATTTTTTCAGCATGCGTATGATTCTTTGCAAAAATAATGGTTTTCCCGATCTTTTCACCATAATCCACCTTAAGCCCGTTTGTCATTAAAATGTGCAGCACTTGACGAATGGTATCCTCATTAAAAATCCACTCATTTAGCGCAGACGAGCTGATTCTCTCGGGCATTTCTCCATCTTCATTCCCAAAGGTTTTTTCGTATTCTTCCTTTTCCGCCTCAGAAAGTTCATCATAAATAATGCCTTGTTCAATAAATTTCAGCTTGGTTTCCACCGTTAAAAAATCCACCAAATACCCATCTTTTACTGCTTGGGCAAGCTCATAACCATAAGTTGGCACACCATTTTCCAACTCAAAAATTTCATAGGTGTTTTTATCGATTTCATCCTTTGGCGTAGCGGTTAAACCCACTAATGTGGCATCAAAGTAGGTAAAAATATCACGATACTTATTATAAATGGAACGGTGCGCCTCGTCGCAAATAACAAGGTCAAAATGACCGCTGGTAAACAGCTTCCCCTCTTCATCATTGATATTGTCAATGCAATTCATCATGGTTTGATAAGTGGAAAAAATGCAGTGGGCAGAGTAATTATCTTTTTCTTCGCATAAATTGCTCACGGATAAATCGGGGAGCAGATTCACAAAGCTACGTTTTGCCTGCGTCACCAAGGACGTGCGGTCTGCCAGAAAGAGAATGTTTTTCACCCAGCCATGCTGTACTAACACATCACAAAGGGCAATAACCGTTCTTGTTTTTCCTGAGCCTGTTGCCATAACAAGCAGGGCTTTTCTGCGGTTTCTCACATCGAAAGCAGTGCAAACCGCCTTAATTGCCCCCTCTTGATAATATCGGTCTGCGATGCTTTTATTGACAACAATATTTTTCAGACTTGCCTTAAAGCGCCGTAAATTAAATAGCTTTTCCAAATCACGCTTTGAATAGATATTGGCCACCCTTCGCTCGGGATATTGACCATCCTCCATACGGGTTTCAAATCCATTGGTCAGAAAAATGACAGGCCGGCGACCATGCTCCTTTTCCAATAAATCCGCATATAATTTTGCCTGTTGTCTGCCTTTTGCCACATCCACACAGGTACGCTTTGCCTCAATGACAGCAAGGGCCTTATGGTCGTCTCCATAAAGGACATAATCAGCATAGCCTACCTTGGAATGATTTGGCATCCCTTTCAATTCCACTTCGTTCAGCCAATTTTTGCCCGCAATCCAACCTGCATCCTCCAGCATCACATCAATATAAAGCTTTCTTGTTTTATATTCTGATAAATCCAAAGGCTTTGGCACATAAGTAGGCTGTTTTTCCTCACGACGGGCAGTGAGTTCCTCTTTTAATACCTTATTTTCTGCAATTAGAGAATCTAAATCAAGTTCAGGTGCAATTTTTTCAGGCTCTATTGGCTCTTGCATCTCTAGCAATAGACTTTTGTCAAACTGCTTTTCGCTGTAATCTGCACCGTAGCAATAGGCCACAAAGTCCAAAAAGACGAAAAGATTTTCAAGGCAAAGTGCCGCCTGCTCCACAGTGATATTTTTTCCGCTGTGGGCAGAATCGTTGCCAACTTTTCGGATAAAGTGCATTCTAGTGAGCAAATCATTTCCCACCATATCCCGAAAATCTTCGGTACTCATGAGGGTATGCAATTTGTCCTCATAAGGCTTCGCCAAAGACTTGTCCACGGAATAAAGCCATTTTACAGCAAACTCCATGGCACGACGGCAGTTTATTGCACAAGCCGACGGGTCAATATGTAGGATTTTTTCCGCAGAAATCGCCACAGGGGAAAAGCTATTGAATTGTTGATCTGATTGTAAAAAATCGAAGTTGGTCATGGTGTCACCCCATTCATTTCAATTCTAATACACGTTCAATTTTTTTCTTCTTAGAAGTAATCATTCTTGAAATATACTCTTCATAGCTTTCTTCTGGATATAATGGATTTACCACTGTTTCGGTTTTTCCGACAACGGCTGAAACTTGTTTTCCAAATTCGGAGAGGAAGGTTGCCAATCCACCATTAACATATTTTGTATGAGTCCGTTCAATTCCCGAATATAAGGTTTTTAATTGAACCAAATGCTCTTCTAATGTTAAAGGTTGCCCATTGTTTGGGTAAATGTTATTAATCTTTCTATTTATGATTTTATTTATGTCTTCCTCATTTGCTTGTTCGCAAGATGTGCCTTTACGTACATAAATAACATTTTGATGTATTTTTTTACTACCATCTCCCCCTTCCTTTTTAGAGATGAATGGTAAAAATTCAGGAGTATCCTCTACAAATAAAATTTGAAACTTCTTACCTATAAGCTTCTCATATTCTGAACTACTATAATCATAGTCATAAATTTCATAAACCAAATTTGATGATATAAAATTCTTTATCTCATTTGAAATTGTTGCTTTGTCTTTTATTTCTTGCAATCCATCACAAGAAAATGTGTTATCATCTTTTTCAGTAACACCAAAAACAATAATTCCTCCTCCTGAGTTTGCCATTGCTAAAATCTCTTTGGCTAACATAGCTTTTTCTATCCATTCTCCTTTAAAATCTATGGAATCATGTTCGCCTGTTTGTTCTTGTAAAAAATCCCTAAAATTTTCTAACGTTGGCTCATTTAATAAATTATAAACAATGTCCTTCATATGTTTGGGAAATGCCATAATTTCTACCTCCTTTCTAACCGAAATATTCTTGCAATCTTGCTTTATACAGGGTTTCTAATTGTTCTAATCCTTGTTGCAGTTTGGTTTTGGCTTGCTCGACTTTGGTAACATAGTCGGCAAATTGGTTTTGGAGATTAAGGGGTGGATATAAAACTAATAGTGATTTTATAGCCTCAAAATTTAAACCAGCTTTTACTGCACTTTGGTTTTTGCTTTCGAATTGCTTCTTCCCCATTGGCGTTTCTAAAAAATATGATATATAGTACGGATTGACTTTTTTCATATCTAGTCTAATTAGTGATAAATGTTGATTTATATATGCCCCATATTCTGAAATACTTTTATCCACAACGCCGGTTCTACCTAAATCAGCAGTTATGCTAATAAGCAAATCATAAGGCTGTACCTTTGTTCGTTCTGCTTCTTTTCCTTTTGGTGCAATCACGTACTGCATATTTGATGTTAATATTTTATTATTTTTCACATTTTTAATTGTTAAAAACATTTCTCCACTAGCACTAAAAAAACTTGACCAGCCACGTGAACCAGATGTTAAAAAAGTAATAACTTCTGATAGACATCCTTCTTTCCACCCCATTGGATTTGACACAGGGTCGCCGAACATCTCAACAAACTTCGCTTTGACCAGCAAATCCAGCTTTTGCAGTTGGCTTTTGCGTTTGGCAATCAGTTCTCTAATTTTATCCAGTTCCTCGGCAATTCGCTTTTGCTCATCCAGTGGTGGGAGGGGGATTAAAAGATTGTCAAAACGAGATTTTGTAATATGCTTCATTGTTGACCCATGTGTTTGGTTGCTAGATTCTAACAATACCTTATTAACAGCATATAAAAAATATCTTTTACTTACTTTTACCTTATCAAAAACAACCTTGAAAATATGTTGATTCAGTAAGGCTTTTCCACCATTCCATTCATACACACCCAAACTTGCAGACCAAGCAACGAGTATGTCTCCATCGTTAATTTCATATCTAGGGCTGTAGCCACCGTTAAAACAATTTGTTTCATAGGCATTTCCAGTTAAATCCTGAATGCGAATAATCGGTACGCCCCCTTTTCCCCAATCTGATGGCTTAAAAGCATACCCATTTATATAGGTTGCAACCTCCCCCAACTTCATCATTTCCCATTTACTCATACAACCCCTCCAACTCCTTCAATCCCTCTAAGATTTCACTCTCCAAGGATTGAATCTCTGCCAAAATCTCGGCGGTTGGTGGGTAAGTTTCTGCGATATACACCGTCTTTTTGTATTTATTAATAGACAGATCATATCCATTTTCCACAATCTCTCCTTTTGGTATAAAGAAGGATTTTTCGGTGCGCTCCCGATCGGTTTCATTTGCTCTATTTTGAAAACGTTCTATAATATCCGGAATATCATTTTCCGCTACAGATGATCTTTTATCATCCAAAGAAAGTCCGTCGGCAGTCATATCGTAAAACCAAACATGATCCGTGCCGCCGTGGTTAGTCTTTGTAAAAATCAATATCCCAGTGGATACCCCTGCATAAGGCTTGAACACACCACTAGGCATAGAAATGACTGCCTCTAATCGGTGGTTTTCCACCAGTTCTTTCCGGATGTCTTTGTGTGCATTGGAAGAACCAAACAACACGCCATCGGGCACAATAACCCCACAGCGACCGCCCACTTTTAACATACGAAGCATCAGGGCAAGGAACAAAAGCTCTGTCTTTTTGGTCTTGCATACCTTTAAAATATCAGCAGAAACGGTATCTGCGTCCAAGCTGCCCTTAAAAGGTGGATTTGCAAGAATGAGAGAATATTTCTCTTTATCAGGGTTTTGGTCGGATAAGCTGTCACGATACTCGATAAAAGGGTTATCAATTCCGTGGGTCATCATGTTCATGGCACCAATGCGCAGCATGGTTCTATCCATGTCGTAACCAAAAAACATACCATTCATATAGTGCTCTTTTTTTTGCTTATTGTAAAATATCTCTTCTTTATGCTTGTCCTTCAAATATTCTCCGCTGGCCACCAAAAAACCACCTGTTCCACAGGCAGGGTCACAAATGACATCATCCGCCTTGGGTTCCATAAGCTCCACCATCATTTTTATGATATGGCGAGGGGTACGGAACTGACCATTCAAGCCGGATTGAGCGATTTTAGAAAGAAGGTATTCGTATACATCCCCACGAATATCGCTATCATGCACTGCTTCCATTTGACGATATATTTCATCCAAGGAATCTATCACTTTAGACAGTAAAAGAGGTGTGGGGATTTTAAAAATTGCATCCCCCATATATTTTGAATAAGCACTGTTCTTATCACCATGAACGGTTTTAATAAAGGGAAATACCCATTCTTGAAGGATTGCGTACATTTTCCCCGCAGGAAGGTCGTGAAACACAGACCATTTCAGCTGACTCCCGTCAATTTTCCGCTCCCCAATCTGCACTTCCTCCGTAAAAATACTTTGAAAAGAAAGCCCTAACATAGCACTTTCTTTTGCTCGATTATTATCTGTCTTATCCAAATCATGAATAAACATGAGATAGGTAATTTGCTCAATCACATCAAGGGGGTTTACAAGTCCCCCTGCTGCGAATATATCCCAAAGTCCATCAATTTTATTTTTCAATTCTCCTGTTATCATGATTCTTTCTCCCTATTCCAAATATAAGTGGTATATCGTCCTCCACTCATTTTAATGATATTTCCTTTTTTATGCAACTCATTTAATGCCCTTTGTACCGTCACGTCACTAATATTAGGACATTTCTCTAAAATTTCACGCTTCGTTATTTTCCCAAGGGTTCCTTTGATGATTTCTGCCACCCGTTCGGGCTTGGACAAACCTTTGGTAACCAAAATTTCTACACGGCTTTCAAAATCTCGATATGCCGCTACAATAACGCTCAGCATATATTTGACAAAAGGTTCATAATTGCTGGTATTTTTATGCCAATTTATAGAGCTGTCTTTGAATGCTTCATAATAAGTTTCTTTCGACTGCTCAATGAACCTTTCTATACTGATATATTTTCCTACTATATAATTAGAGCGATACAGCAGCAGCAAGGTAAGTAATCTGCTCATCCGACTATTGCCATCATTGAAAGGATGAATACATAGAAAATCCAAGATAAACATAGGGATGATCAGAAGTAAGTCAGCTCTGTTTTCTGCAACGATTTCGTTGTATGCCTTGCAAAGCTGTTCCATAGCTTCGGGTATTTCCCATGCTTCAACTGGTTGAAAACGGACGTATCTGTTACCGTCCTTGTCCTCTTCAGCAATGACATTGTCCGCATTTTTGTAGTTACCGCCAAAGGTTAGGCCGCTAAATTTATATAAATCACGATGAAGCTGCAAAATCCATGTTGGTTTAATTGGGATAAAGTCATGGCTTTCGTGGATGGTTGTAAGAACATCACGATAGCCTGCGATCTCTTGCTCATCCCTTGTTCTTGGAGTAGTTTTATCTTTCACCACTATCTTCAGTCGTTCATCCGAGGTATAGATACCCACTATTTTATTTGAGGCCTCCGTGCTTTGTTTTCTCGCAGTTTCTACTAATTGTGTCAGCGTATCTGCCTGTTGTTCGATAAATAGATTTTGCTGGCCTTTAAATTCATGGATCTGTGTTAGCAGGGCAACAATATCTGGTGTTAATAGATTGTGCCATCTATTAAAATAATCATAATTGTGCATATGGTTATCACCGTCTTTCAATTTAGTCATTATTACCCATAATGATGTAATTATATTATATTTAGAATTCTAAAAAAGTCAAACCAACTTAATCATTTATTAAAAAATGATCAAATTGATTTGTTTGTGTTTGACTATATTATTTTTATATATCAGCAGATTTCAGGCTATCTATAATTTTATCAAGCACTCTATTTTATGGTTTTTGGGTAGTCCTGATTGATTTAGTTGCCTTCTATGCTATCAGCAAGAAATTCACTAATCCGATCAGAAAAGGTGTGAATGTCTAAGCTTTCAACTTTATGTAAAACAACATTTTTGATGCTGTTTTTCTCTTTCGTCCCCTCCCCTCTGCGAAATAGCAGTGTTTTATAATGTAGAATTTGAAAATTTCAACCTGCCCTAGCCGCAGTAGTTAGAGCAATATAATATGATTCAATGAATCATTTAAAATTTAAATTTACATTTTTACTTAGGAAATTTTGTTGCACTACATAATTCATAATTCGTAAGCGCAGTTCAAATAAAATTTTCCGTTCCATAACCCTTTATCCCCCTAAAATAAAATATAGTATTGCTAAAATTTTCTTTTTTTCCCAAGAATTTAATGATATAATCTATGGAATAGTATGCTTTGGTTCTATCAAACAAACAATATTTTGACCGTGCCCGGTTTACTGGTCGGGGCAGACGGTATAAGGCGGTGTCTGGGTGAAAGATAATCTTCGAGTTGTATTGTTAGGCGTGCGGGGTTCGATACCGGTATCGGGTGCGGATTTTGTAAAATACGGTGGTTCCACTATCTGTGTGCTGGTTCATATGGGGGGCGAAACCATTCTGCTTGACTGTGGTAGCGGGGTACTTCAATCTGGTTCGCTGACGGCGGACGTGCAACATCTTTCCATTCTACTTTCCCATCCCCATGTTGATCATTTAATCGGATTTCCCATGTGGCCGTTCCTTTATGAAAAGGGCAAACAGGCTACCTTCTATGCTGTTCCTCGAGGTGAATTATCCGCCCGAAAACAGATGGAGGCTCTTATGTCACCTCCATTGTGGCCAGTCGGCTTCGAGGCATTCCACGCTAATCTTATTTGCAAAGACATTCTGGAGCCCTCTATTCAGATTGGTTCGGTATTGGTGGAGCATTTGGATCTTGCTCATCCTGGTGGGGCCTCAGCATTCCGCTTGTCTTACGGCGGCCATAGCTTAGTCTATGCTTCCGATTGTGAGCTGTCCCAAGGTCAGCTTCCCCGTTTATCGGCCTTTTCAAAGGACTGTGATCTTCTCCTTTGTGATGGGCAATACTCCGATGAAGAATATCCTCTGCGTGTGGGCTGGGGTCACTCCTCCTGGAGTATGGCAGCCACTCTTGGCAAGGCCTGTGGAGCGAAGCGTACGGTGTTGGTTCACCATGCTCCACAATATACAGATAATTTTTTAGACAAGGCCGATCAACAGCTGCGCTCACGCTATCCAAATTGTACCCTAGGACGATGTGGGGAGGAATTTGCGTTATGAACAACAGACGACTGATTGATACGGAAAAGCTTCTAAACATTGGCATCTCCCTGTCGACGGAAAAGGATCCCAATCGCCTGCTTCTTACCATTTTAGAGGCGGCCATGGACATAACCCGTTGTGACGGTGGCACTTTGTACATATTGAACGAAACCTCACTGGTTTTCAAAATCATGATTACCCGTTCCATAAATATCCACAAGGGCGGTGACGGCGAGAGCATCAATTTGCCATCGGTGGCACTATGTCCAGAAAATGTATGCGCACGGGCGGCACTGGAACGCAGCCTAATAAACGTGCCTGATGTTTACAACGACCCACGCTTTGATTTTTCTGGCCCCCGCAAGTACGATACCATTACGGGCTATAAAACCACCTCTATGCTGGTCGTTCCAATGCAGGACGATCAAGGACAGGCCATCGGCGTTTTGCAACTCATCAATGCCAAGGACAGAAAAGGTGCCACAATTCCCTTTGATCCCGCTCTGCAATCGGTAGTTCTCTCTTTGGCTTCCCAGGCAGCCATCCGGCTGACGAATATGAATTACAGTGTAGAGATTACCAACCTGCTGAACTCCTTCGTACGGGTCATGTCAGTCGCCATTGATGCCCGTTCGCCGTACAATGCCAATCATACTCGCAACATGGCTCTATACGGAGAACATTTTTTACAGTGGCTTTCCCTCTCCGACAATCCTTGGCAGTTTACAGAGAGTGAAAAGCATCAGTTTCTTATGAGTGTCTGGCTCCATGACGTAGGCAAGCTGGTAATCCCTCTTGAAATCATGGATAAGGAAAGTCGCCTTGGTGCCGCCTTGATCCACGTGGAGCACCGCCTTCAAACCATTGGTTACCTAAACCGCATTGCTTTGCTAAACGGGCAAATCAGCTCTGGGGAATACGATGAACAGTCGAACCGACTGGTGCAAGCCAAGGCCTTAATTGCTAAGGTAAACACAGTGGGGTTTCTTTCGGATGAATTGTTGGCTCAAATCGATGAGCTTGCGGAACGCACCTATGAAGACGAAAACGGAGAGGTTCACCCTTGGCTCACACAGGAAGAACACCATTCCCTGTCAGTGCGCAAGGGTACGCTGACGCAAGAAGAACGCAGTATTATTGAAAGCCATGCTGTGATGACCAAAAAGCTGCTTGACGAGATGAAGTTCTCACGCAGCTATGCCTATGTTCCCATCTGGGCCGCTGCGCACCACGAGTTTTTGAATGGGAAAGGCTATCCTCTCGGAATGAAAGGAGAGGAAATTCCCCGTGAAGTCCGTCTGCTCACCATTTTGGATATTTTCGACGCACTTACCGCCAGGGATCGGCCCTATAAGCCTGCCCTGCCAATAGAAAGGTCGCTGCAAATCCTGGAGGAGATGGAACAACATGGGCAAATCGATGGAGAAATTTTAGCGCTGTTTATTCAAAGCCGTGCTTGGGAATAAACTAACATAATGAAATGGGGGAAAATATGAAACGTCTGATTTCTGTATTACTATTTTGCTTGCTTTTGTTTTCATCCATGCCAGTCGCTTTTGCGGCAGATGCCTCTGCCGCCACCTTGCGTCTGCAGAAAACCGAGGGTGCCGTTTCGGTTCAAAACCAAAACGGCAGAAGTGTGTCAATGCTAGACGGAATGCGGCTCTATAGCGGCTACACTGTCGCAACCGAAGCTGAAAGCTATGCTCATATCAGTCTGGACAATACCAAGGCTATCAAGCTGGATGCCTCCAGCGAGGTACAGGTGTGCAAATCAGGCAGTAAGCTGGAGCTGCATTTGGTTTCCGGCAGTCTTCTTTGCGACGTGTCCAAGACTTTAAGCGATAATGAAAGCCTGAGCATCCGAACCTCGACCACAATCACCGGTATTCGTGGTACCACCGTATTCTTCCGACAAACAGAAAGTGGCGTAACGGAGGTTTATGTGCTTCATGGTACGATAACTTTAACCACCAATGATCCACTCACTGGTGAAAGCAGACAAGTTACGGTTACCACCGGACAAATAGCAACTGTTTCACCGCAGTCAGAAGTTGGCCAACCTCAAATGGAAGTGGATTCCTTTAACGAAGAAGATATTCCCGGCTATGTAGGAATTGAGCTAGCAGAAAACGAAGAACTTCATCAGCGACTCACTAGCCAAGGCACGGGGCAAGACCTTTCCCTGATTATCCGAAACGCCGAAGACAAACTTCAAAACGACCGTAAAGAGGCTGAACGACGTCAGCAGGAGCTTGACCATGCTTCCAATGCCGAAAAACAGAACAGTAATCCATTTTTTGGGGGCATTGTAAATATCGGTAATGGCGGCGGAAGTGGTGGAAACGGCGGGGGTTCGTCACCTACCAGCATCACTTTGCCAGCCGGCAGTACCGAGACCGACCTACGAAACGCACTGCAAAATTATAATGACATTATTCTTTCAAATTGCAGCTATAATGAAGGGCAGGGAGGAACTGACTATTCCATTACCCTGACAAGTACTTTGGAAATTCCCGAAGGCAAAACCTTAACTTTGGGTAACAGCACTTTACATAATCCAACAGGAATTTCAATTGACAGCGAAGGCACCCTTATTTTAAACAATGGAAGCCTTATCCAAAATTATGGATTGTTTACAAACGATAGCACCTTAAATTTGAACAGCGGAAGCATTCTTGAAAATTATGGGACTGCTACGAACAATGGCACCATAAATTTAACGGGCGAAAGCACCCTCGTAAATTATGCTACTGTAAGCAACTATGGTGCAATCAATATCTATTCTGGAAGCAACATTAGTAATTACTCCCATTATATTTCAGAACAAAGCAGTATACCAAGTACTTTGATCAATCAGAGCGATGGAGAAATAACCGTCAATGCGGGTTGTGTTCTGTATAATAATGGTGATGAGGGTCAGGATGCATCTCCGACGGGCTGTACCCTTACAAATTTAGGAACCATTACCATCAACGCCGATGGAACATTGAATAACATAGGCATTTTTAATAGCGAAGGAACATTTTACGTGCATGGTACCTATAGTGACACTGGTATTCAGTGTTATATCGTTGAAAAAAGTATTTTGGAAGCAAATAATAATAAGGTTGTTTTCAGGGGCAATGCTTTTGCAATTGAAACCAATGATGTGGCAGATGACAGAAAGCTGGTTCTGCTCAAGGATATTGAGGGGCTATCACAAGCACTTCAAGATATTTCCACTAACCTTACACTTGACCTCAACGGACACACACTCACTTTGAACGATGCGCCGTTGAACGTAAACTCTGCAGGAACACTTACCATCATGGATAGCAGCGACGGTGAAACTGGCACGATAACCGGAACTGGCACGCTGATTACCAGCGCAGGAACGCTTGTTGTAAATAGCGGAACGATTAGCGTGGGCACAACAGAAGCTACTGGTATATTGATAACGAGCGGTACCTTTACCATGAACGATGGAACAATTTTAGTGGGTTCGGATGACGCAAACTTCGGCACTGGCGTGAACGTTGAAGGGTCTGCCAGCTCATTTATCCTGAATGGAGGAAACATCACCGCCACTGGCGATTACAGTAAAGGTGTGTTCCTGTCATCAACCGATGTTACATTTACTATCGGAAATGGCGTGGTCATTGGGGAGGGAGATTATAGTTGTGGTGTTTACTATATCAGCGGACTTGACATTTCAACTCTTCTGCAAACTTATGTTGATTTGGGTAAGATTTCCACAACGAATGGATTAGCCACATACTATCAACAGCTTTGCTGATATTTTCCGTAAAGGAGTATTACGATGAACAGAAAAAAACTCAAGCGCCCTCTCGCCGCTCTTGCGGCAGCCCTGCTATTAACCGGGGTTGCCGCTACAGGGTTGCTTTATGGGGCCGATAATATTCTATCAGATCAACTCTATCAGTCTCCCAAGGCTCTTTCCGGTGATATTGTGGTCATTGGCATCGACCAGCAAGCGCTGGAGGACATTGGCCCGTACCAGACCTGGAGCAGAGACGTCATGGCGAGAGCGATTGAAGCTCTGAATGCCGACGAGGACAGCCGACCCGCCGCCATTGGCATTGACGTTTTGTATGTAGGAAGCAGCTCCGAACCTGATACTGATGCGTGGCTGACTGAGGCGGCCAGTCAGTACGGCAATGTTGTAACCGCTGCGGCGGCGACCTTTGGCTCTCAGCTAGTCACACAAAACGATGGATCCTTCTACATGGATGATTTCACCGTTCTGGCCTATGACGAGCCTTTCGATGCCTTGAAAGCCGTCACGACACCAGGACACATCAATGCCATGTTCGACAGTGACGGTATCATGCGCCACATGATGCTCTACATCGACCCTCCCGAACAAGAACGGGCTTATTCCTTCGCTTGGGAGCTTTACCAAAAATGGACCGATTTTCATGGTATATCTCCCAACGCCCAGCCGATCACGGATGTCAAAGGGCGCTGGTATCTACCCTTTTCAGCAATGCCAGGAGACTATTATGATGGTGTTTCGATCAGCAACCTGCTAGCTGGTGAGGTGCCCACAGACTATTTTGCCGGGAAAATTGTTCTCATCGGTCCTTATGCTGCAGGATTGCAGGACGCCTACCCCACTGCCATAGAACACGCCCAGAATATGTACGGTGTAGAAATTCAGGCCAACACCATCGAGACCATGATGGTCGGCGCCTATAAATCAGAAATTTCGGACAGCCTTCAACTTGTGGTTTTGTTCTTGTTTTCTTTTCTTTGTCTACTGTGGTTCTGGAATCGGAAGCTTCTGCCAGCCACAGTGGCATGGCTATTGGTATGTGCGGCTTGGATTGGGCTTTGCCTAATTCTGTATTTCTCCGGTCATATCCTTCATGTGCTTTGGATTCCCTTTGCGGCCACCGTGCTCTATCTGGTCACTGTGGCGTTCAATTATATTCGTGCTACCATGGAGAAACGGCGGATTTCTAACACCTTTCGGCGTTATGTTGCCCCGGAAATTGTTACAGAGTTACTGCGTGAAGGGACAGACTCCCTTGGTCTGGGAGGAAAGCTCACCGACATAGCCGTCCTCTTTGTGGATATCCGCGGCTTCACCACCATGTCAGAGTTGCTTACCCCCCCGCAGGTGGTGGAAATTTTAAACGAATATCTTACATTAACCACCAAATGTATTATGAATAACCATGGAACTCTTGATAAGTTCGTGGGTGACTGCACAATGGCACTCTGGAATGCTCCTTTGCCGCAACAAGACTACATTTACAATGCAGTCAAGACAGCCTGCGACATGGTGGAGGGTTCCAAGGCTCTCAGCGCACAGTTGCAAGAGCAATTCGGCCGCACTGTGTCCTTTGGTATAGGCGTCAACTGTGGACCTGCTGTCGTTGGTAACATCGGAGCTGAAATGCGTATGGACTTTACAGCCATTGGTGATACGGTGAATACCGCAGCACGGCTGGAAGCCAATGCGCCAGGAGGACAAATTTACATCAGCCGTGCTGTTGCCGATGCGCTGGAAGGCCGTATTCGTGTTACCAGTTTAGGAGACAGCATCCGCCTTAAGGGCAAGGCGGAGGGATTTGAAATACTGCGGGTGGATGGACTGATGGAACATCCCCTCCGCGTTGAATAAAGGGAGGTTTTAAAATGAAGATACGACTGACATCCTTTCTGTTGGCCGGGCTGCTAAGCTTTAGCCTGAGCGGACAAGCATTTGCCGCCGAATTTACAGGTGGTGCCTTTTCAGGATTACTGCGCACAGACGACAAACTTCTAGCCACCGATGTTTACAATAAGGTGATCTGGATTCTGTCTGACGACAAACAGGAAATTTACGCTGGAAAAAGTGGCGCAACTGACCTTTCGGGGGAACCCAAAGCGGGCTATTACGACAGTACTTTCGCTAGCTCTCTTTTTGCCTCACCCTGGGCCGTTGCGCCTTATCTTGACGGCTATGCCGTTACTGATGCCGAGAACAATGTCGTACGATACCTGAGCAAAGATAGCGTGTTCACACTTGCAGGCTCTACCACCGCAGGCTTACAAAACGGTCTTGGAACCAAGGCCAAATTTAACTTCCCCACAGGTCTGGCTGCTGATACACAGGGCAACCTTTATGTAGCTGACACGGGTAATAACGTCATCCGTAAAATTACCAAAACGGGACAGGTATCCACCTACGCTGAGGGCTTTTGCGAACCCACCGGTCTGTGTTGGCATGATGGTGTCCTCTATGTGGCGGATTCCGGCTATAACCGCATTTGTAAAGTAGTGGGCGGCGCAGTAACTGTACTGTCCGGCGGTGTTGATGGTCAAACTGCATCTGACGGGGTTTACGAAGGCGACTATGTGAACGGTGCGGCGTCAAAAGCGAAATTCAGCAATCCCCAAGGCGTAGCTGTCTCTGACGACGGTACTATTTATGTCGCAGATACTGGCAACAGTGCGGTGCGCACAATATCCAATGGTCAAGTGAGTACGTTTTTGGCCCCTGCCGAAGGCGATTCAGCGACTTTTCCTGTTTCTCCACGTGGCCTTGTGCTGGATGGAAATGATATTTATGTTTCCGACGTCTTTGCCCAGGAGATTCAGGTGTTTCCACTGAAAAAACAAGCTTCATCCTTTGCGGATGTAACATCGCAAGATTGGTATGCCAAAGCAGTCGCTTACGCTTCCTCGGAGAGTCTGCTGGTGGGCACCAATAATGGTTTCGAACCTGAAGAGGTGTTAAGTCGGGCGATGGCCGCATCCTTAATGAGCCGTCTTTACAACCGTGTGCACCCTTCCCTCATCCTTACGGGAAATGCTACCTTTTCCGATGTGCCTAAAAATGCATGGTATTACAATGCGGTATCATGGGCAGGGGAACAGAACATCACTGGCGGCACAGGAACTGGCTTTGAGCCCAATCGTTCCGTTACCCGTGAAGAACTTGCAAGCTTCCTCTATCGCTATGCACTCCTGACAGACATGGACATTTCAATGAATGATGATGCTCTGTCAACCTATCCCGATGCAGGTCAAGTAGATGCCTGGGCAAAGGAAGCAATGACATGGGCAACAAGCAAAGGTATCTTTCATGGGGATCAAAACGGCTATTTGAACCCTCAGGGGTTAGTGACCCGTGCGCAGACGGCGCAGATACTTCAGAATTTATCGCCAATACTGAACTAATTCAAGTAATACTTCTTCCATGGGTGCAAATTAACAATTATTTTATATGAAAAAAGCGAGATGTCCACTGTTTTTTGATTGGATACCTCGCTTTTTATGCTGATTTGAATAATATTTTGCGTTTCTTTTTTAGTTCCATCTTATTATAACGATAAGGGGGTGCGGACATAAAGTTGGACACTAACGAAACTCTGAAAGGAGTACGAACGAGTGTATACGAAGTATCAAAGAAAAAAAGCATTGCAACTTTAT
>RZZU01000069.1 GCA_009929735.1 Clostridia bacterium
TAAGGATAATTTATATTATGAACGCATAATCGTAGATAACCAGCTATTCAAGTTTGCAACTTTGAAAGAATTAATTGACTTGTACCATGAAAATATTAACGCTCCCATTTTTACACAGAATCAACTTCTTGTTAAAATGGGCGAGCAACCAATTGAGGGCGGAGATATTTATGTCACAAACCTTAATGCAGTCGCTGTTAAAAACCTAAGTGATTTACAAGGCAGTAGAAAGGACGTAACAAGCACAGATGAAACTAATAACCAATAGTGCTGAAATTAAAGTAACTGAAAACGAGGACGGTTCTAAGTCGTTCCAAGGCATTGGTTCAGAAGTTGGTGTAGAGAATCGTAACGGTATTATCTTGACACCTAACTGTATTGAGTTTGCTAGAGAACGATACCCATTGCTATATGAACATGGATCTGGATCTAGCGAAGTCATCGGGGACGCAAAGGTTTATTATGACTTAGCTTCTAATAAATACCTGACTGACTTTACGCTTTACGACAATGCACCAAACATTAATAAGGCTGTTGAAAATGGCGCTTTTGACTCACTATCAATTGCCTATTACATCACAGATTATACTTTTGATGATAATGACGCTCTAGTTGTAAATAAAGCACAGTTTAAAGAGATTTCTCTTGTTTCAGTACCAGCAGACCCTAACGCAAAATTTATTCAAAACGCGCTAGGCGAAGAACTCACAAAAGAACGTAACAAAATTATTGAAAGCCGTAACGCTTTGAAAGAAATTGAGGATATCAAAAAGAAATATGAATAAACCTGATTTAATCGAAAAACAGAACCGCTTGGCAGAACTTAAAGAAAATAACGTATCTTTAAAATCTCAAATTAATGGCTTTGAAGTAAAAAATGCAATTGAAGACTTGCCAAAAGTACAAGAATTAGAAAAAACACTTTCAGAGAATTCAATTGAAATTATCAAAATTGAGAATGAACTTAACGCACAGGAAGAAAAACAAAAAGGAAAAGCCAAAATGACAAACTTTATTGAATCACAAAACGCTGTAACAGAATTTTTTGATGTATTGAAAAAGAACTCTGCAAAGTCAGAAATTGAAGACGCATGGAACGCAAAACTTGCTGAAAATGGTGTAACTATCACAGATACAACTTTCCAACTTCCACGCAAATTAGTTGAATCAATTAATACAGCGTTGCTAAACACTAACCCAGTATTCAAAGTATTCCATGTTACAAACGTCGGTGCTTTGCTCGTATCACGCTCATTTGATTCAGCTAACGAAGCACAAGTCCACAAAGACGGACAAACAAAAACAGAGCAGGCAGCAACACTCACTATTGATACTCTTGAGCCTGTAATGGTTTATAAATTGCAATCACTTGCTGAACGTGTTAAACGACTTCAAATGTCATATTCTGAACTTTACAACTTGATTGTAGCAGAACTTACACAAGCTATCGTAAACAAAATTGTTGACCTTGCTCTTGTTGAGGGAGACGGAACAAACGGCTTTAAATCAATTGACAAAGAAGCAGATGTCAAAAAAATCAAAAAAATTACTACAAAAGCCAAATCAGCTGGCAAAACTCCATTTGCTGACGCTATTGAAGAAGCGGTTGACTTTGTTCGCCCTACTGCTGGACGTCGTTATTTGATTGTTAAAACAGAAGACCGTAAAGCCTTGTTAGATGAGTTACGTCAAGCAACTGCAAATGCTAACGTTCGCATTAAAAATGATGATACTGAAATTGCTTCTGAAGTTGGAGTAGATGAAATTATTGTCTATACAGGTTCAAAAGCACTCAAACCTACTGTATTAGTTGACCAAAAATATCACATTGACATGCAAGACCTTACAAAAGTAGACGCTTTTGAATGGAAAACTAATAGCAACATGATTTTGATTGAAACACTAACAAGCGGACACGTTGAAACTCTTAACGCTGGTGCAGTAATTACAGTCTCATAAGAATAAAATGGAGGAAGTAAATGATAGATTATATTAAAGTCTATTGTGGTATTCCGATTTTAGTAACAGCTTATGATAGTAAACTTATCTTATTCCGTTCAATAGCTATTAAATTGCTAGAAAAAAATGGTATTAAAGCTGACGAAACAAGCGTATTAGTTAAAGACTTTATTGCTTCTTATTGTCGGCTTAATATTGTTGATGAACCAGCAGAACAATGGCGAAACGCTGAAATGAAACGTTTAGCTTCTTTACAAGAGTTAATGTATTATGGAGGTATTTAATGATATTCTCACAAGTTACATTACAGGTAGAAACGACTGTTAAGAAGAAGAACGGCGCAGAAGCTAATGTTATAAAGCCTATCACTTTGCCAGCAGTTAAACAGAGAATTAGTCAGTCAAGACTTGACGAGTTTTCTATGATTGGACTAGGTAAAAACGTAAGATACGAGCTTAACGGAATCGGAGAAATGGAAGACTTAATTTTCAACTATTTCTTAGACGAAAAAGGCGATACTTTCAAGCGTACAACATGGGAAAGAAACCCTAAAAATAACAAGATGATTTTAGAAGGAGTCGTGAGTAACGGGATATGAATGAATTCGATTCTTATATAGATTGGTACAACAATTTACTTACAATGCCTCTAAATGACGTTATTTTAGGCGTTAAGGACACGATAGAAGACAAGACGGTATATTTGTCACTTAGTGACTCAAAGGTGCTTAAAATGGATAATACGAGCTTTGTCATGGGTTACTATTATCAAGTTGTTTTATCTGTTAAAGATGTTGACGATGAACTTGTCGGACTGGTCGGAGATGTTTTGCAAAACGGTTGGAATATGACAAACTGGTCGGAAAATAGCCATTTGTACAATTATACTGGAACTGTTTATTTGCCTTGCGGTTCAGGTGGTCAAGCATGGCAATGAATTTGCTTAATACATCAACCATAGCTAAAGAAATGCAAACTAAAGTAACAGAACGCATGGGCGATTGGTTTGAAGCAGAGTTTAAGGCTAAAGCAAATAGCGCAAGCCGGAGGACTAGACTAATCAGAAGCCACGGTCACACCTATACTTATGCTAGATATCAAAATACAGGCCAATTGTCAAGTAACTTAAAACAAGTTAAAAAAGGCGATAAAATAGTTGTTAATGCAGGTACTAGAGCTAATTACACTAGCGGTTATCATGGCATGTATTTCTTAGTTGAAAAAAAGGGTATGCAAGAAGTTAAGACAACATTGAAAAAAGGCGCTAATTATGCCAATTCAATGAAATTATAGAAAAGAGAAAAAATGAAATTAGATTATAATTCACGT
>RZZU01000041.1 GCA_009929735.1 Clostridia bacterium
TCCAGGTTCACCAAATAAGCCTGGAAGGGCTGGCCATGTATTGGTTCCACCACCTCTGCCACCACCTACCCCACCTGCTTGGCCACCGTCACCCTGCCCTGTAGTTTTATTCCCAGCTTGACCTGCAAATCCACCAGCTAAAGTTTTAGATACCAATCCTGTTAAAACTGTGGCTCCCCCAGATGCTCCGGTAGCACCTCCCACACCTATGGTGATATTTATATTTTTATTTGTGATGGATGAAGCCGCTATCATAGCACTTGCTCCACCACCGCCGCCTCCGCCGCCACCTGCATAGGCTGTAGAGTGGCCACTACCACCTCCGCCACCTGCTCCAGCGGCATAACCAACGATGCCTTCTATTTCATTTGGAATGTGAAATACTGTACTTTGAGTTGCCTCAAATATAGGATTCGTTCCCATAATCTGATAACGGAAAATATACAACGTTCCTAGAGTCTGTACTTGAACCGTATTGGTTACAGATCCCACATTGGGAATTGTAGCCGTGATTTCCCATGTTCCTGTATCTACTGCCACGGCGTACTCCCTATATCCGGAGCTTCCTATGGGTGTGTCCACTGTAAATGTTACATCAAAAGAGGTGCCCAAATTTTTATTGATAAGGTGGAACACTTCACCGGAAACACCACACAACAATATTTTTGCCGACAGCAGTTTGTCCAACGGCATAAAATTACTTTTGCCTGCTGTGCTGTTTATAATTTTGTCCAAGGGTTGAAAATCCCTTGTTCCCAGGGTGCTATTCAGCGCATATTTAATACCCGACCAAAGTCCCATTATACAAACACCTCCTGAATGCTGCCATCCTCTTGAAAGATTGTCTTTTTTGCAATTACTACCCCTTCTGTATTGATAAAGGTTTCTGTGATGGAACCGTCCGCATTGAAAGTTGTCACCAAAGGTTCCCCTGCACCATTCATTTCTGTAATACTGCCATCTTCATTGAACATGGTGTTTGTTTCTTGAAACCCCTGCAATGCCATGAAAGCTGCTCTGTTTAAAGGTGCACCCTCTCTCGTGGGGTTATCAGCTCTTTCAATGGTAGCATATTTTATACCGCCGCCATCCTCTGTGATTTTGTATCTATTTGGCTGTTCTGCCAATCTATCTTGAAAATCCCTCAATATAAATCTCCTCCTTTTCCACAAGTTGTTGTTCCACAAAACCTTTTTGTCTCGTGCATCTGCTGAATGCTTTTTTCAATCTCAACAAATAGCCTTTCCATGTTGTTCACTGCCATATAATCCAAGCCATCCATGGTATGGGGCAAAGGAATCCGTAAATCAAAAAAACAGTTCTGACATTTATGGACTTGTGAAAGGTAATATTCCATTTTCTCTAATAGCGGGATTTCCCCCACCATGTAATCCCTGCGAAAAGTACCAACAATGGGATATCCTGCATCAATACCAATCAACCGTAGTTCTTCTGCAGCAGTACTCACACGATTTAGGTCACTGGCATTGAAGGTACCTTTTTCATTTTGGCTAAGGACATCTCCTAACGTTCTATCTGTTATCATTTGTATTGTCATCTCGGTTTCACCTCTTTAATTAGTCCAAACCCATTCCGGTGATGGTTCCTGTCAGGCCTTCTGTATCAAAGGTAAGAACATGGGTCATAACAATCACTTCACTTTTTGTAAAATCATTCTGAATGGTCAATCCATCTGCCGCCTCAATACTCATATCCCCTTGATAATCCACAGTGTGAGTTAGGCGGAGGTTTTTAAAATCCATATAAGCCTGTGCCACTTCTGCCGCCTGTGCTTCTGAGCATATATAATAGGAAGTAACTCCTAATTGCTGCCCATCATCCTCATCCTCTTTTACTGTTACGTCTGTCCCTTTTAAGGTACTATTGCCGCTATCCCAGTAATAATAACGTACGGTACAGGAGGTATACCTTTCCCCCATACTGATACTTGGCTTGCTCCACATATTTTCATAATCAACGTCATTGGTCATAACCTCCGGCAGTTTCCACCTCTTTAAGGAATAGCTACCGTCCCGTTCAAATTTCCAATACCCACAACAAGCAATTGCCAGATATGCCATAGCTGTATGAATAGGAATATCATCCCCTATGTACTGGTTGACCTGTATATTTTTCAACTCTTCCTCAATGACGACAGGTTCTTGAATACTTGCAAACAGAATTTCCACCGCCTGTGCTACTGTTTGCATCCCTCTCCCATCGTTCTTATAATTCCCTAACTCAAAGGCAATTGACGGTCTGCAATACACCTTTGCTTCATTGGGTTGGTCTGTTTTCGGAAAAGAATACATATAAAACTGTCCCATGCCAATACTATCCGTCCTTGCTCCTACAATTAAATCTAGCTTTGGTACTGTTTTCATTTTCTGGCGAAGAAAAGATGCAAAGCCATCTGGGTTGATAATATTAAACTCATTATCCGTGTTATCAAACACTAACGTAGTCTCCGGAAATCGAAGGGAAGAACTGAAAGGATCAATGCTTTCCTCAAAATCAAGTTCGAAAATACCCTCCGATGCAAAAGAAAGAATAATACCCGGTACGATCTGACTCACCTTACAATACCTCAGTCCTTTGTTCCATTTCTTAAAGGAAAACACTAATTTCTTAACGTTATGCTGCCTAATTTCCGTATAAAATAAGGGCTTATGATTGCTAAGAGAAAATATTTTTAGCAGATTATTTGACCCATCATAGACCTTGATATCCAGTTCCTCGGCCCATTCTCTGCCCAAATCATCAAAGGCAATAGAAACCCCGACAATATCATATAGGGCATCGAATGTATAAGTCACTTCTTCCGCTGGAACGAAATAACCCTCTGCATCACACATTCCTGCGGAAAAGAAACCAATCTGCTGTGTATTTTCCCGGGGAATAAAAGAAACACTACCATCCAAAACAATTCTTTTATGTTCCAAGGTTCCCCAGTTGGCATCCATACCAAAGGAGCCGTTCTTCATCTGTTGAGGGCGGGCTATACTATGACATTCCGTTGTTGAAATCTCGGCACCTTCCGTTGCACCAGGGGGAACGAATGAAAGTTCTGCCCGACACTGTATCAGTTCTGTATCAGCCTTTATATTTTCTTTATACTTATCACTCGTCTGTAACATTTCAGACCTCCTCGAAAGTTGCACCGATGGTCTTATAAGCTCTACTTCTTCCTCTTACCACATCCAAAGGCGATGGTGTCTTTTTGGCCATGCATTTCATTTTAGCGGATACTTCCTCCCCTGTGTAGGGATCTGTAAAGCTGGCCACACCGTAGGCAGAACGCATTTGGAGACACTTAGTATAAAATGCCTTTTGGAACTCCAATGAGAGGGTTTTATTCTCAAAGTTAACTGTGATTTTCCATTTCTCCAATGGTGCCAACTTGGTAATCATCCTGCCTGATACCGTCCTTCGATTGGTGTCAAAGTTCTGCTTTTCAATGACAATGGAGGTATCCTCCGGTAATTTCAATCTATCTATAATCATAAAGACACCCCCTTAATCGCTATTGCATACTGTTTTTGCAGCATGCAAATCAATGCTATATTCATCAAGCCCTCCATTTCTGTAAATAATAACCACGTGCACCTTCTATATGATATAATCCATTTATAGAGGTGAGCCTATGAAGATTGAAACAGATAATGAAACATATAAAAAATTCAAAGAGAGAATTGCGGAAATAATGCCTGAAATCAATGTCAACCTGATAACCGAAGATAACATGCTAAGAAAATTAGGATTTGTAGATTTTGTGCCATGCACCATAGAACTTCAGGCTACAAAAGAACAACTTGAAGAACTGTATGGCATGTGTATTCAATTCGAAATTGACGTATTTAACACGCCTGATGGCAAATATCCATCAAAAAATGATTCTTATTATCTTAAATACTTACGATATACTTGGATTGCAGACTGGTTGCGTGAAAATAAATTATATGCCACGTACTACTCTATTTTTCTGTGGAGGAATAAATATGATAATTAAAACTGTTATTGAAACCTACGAACTACTAAAAGAACGAATAGCTGAAATAGCACCTGAAATTCAAGTTGATTTAATAACCTCAGATGAAAATCTATTCAAACTTGGATTTACAGACCGTATTCCTTGTGTAGTAGAAATTGTTGCTACAGAAGATCAAATCAACCGTTTAATAGACTTATGTTACGATTTTGAAGCATCCGGTTATGATTTTCCAGAAAAAAGTCCAGAATACATAAAATATAAGAGATACGCATGGATTGCAACCTGGTTTAATTAAAAGCTATCCCTAATCCGTATTTGACACAGATTTTGCAGCGCGAAGCGCAATGCTATAAATCTCGCCATAAGTGGGTGCAAACATCCTATTTCTCCGATCGCCCTCGCCATCAAAAGCGTCCCATGTGGTCTTTGCCATTTTCACACTATCAATATAAAAATCCAGGATCTTAGGAATGGCATCAAAAATACTATTCCCTACATAATTTAATCCCTCTAATAGTGCCGTTGCGAAAGTTTCCGCAATGAAGGTATGCAGATTTTCATTATCCGTTTCCTGTTTTGGTGAACCACTATCGCTTTTTACTGCATAAGCTGCGTTCTCTGCCATTTCACTAACCACAGGTTTAACCGCTAACTGCAAGCCGCCTAATTCTGCAATGGCCGATTCCGTGGAAAGCTTAATCTTTTGTGCGTATAGTTCACCAAAGGCTCCCAGTTCATCATCCGACATTTGGGTTAATGCATGAATCTCAGCAGCAGCCTTTGGCCCCTGTTCCCGTAGTTCGTCTAGCATTGCATCTGATATACCTTTTGACATTAAATCCTGCAAATCATTCTGCCACTGACTTAGGAGTTCCACTTGACCGGAAAGATTATCGATTAAGGATTGGGCGCTCACATCCGTGTTTTCCTTTACTGCATCGAACAATCCTGCAAAGCTAGAAATGGCATCTGCTCTAGATTCCACATTTTGCTGAAATGTATCTAATACATCATTAGTTTCAGACAACACAGCCGTTCCCATTTCATCCACAGCGTGAAGGACATCCGATGTTCCATCTTTGATACCCTCCGCCACACCAAGAGCCATATTTTTACCCACTTCATCTCGGAATACTGTGGATGGAGAATGGATTCCAAAGAACGCCTTAATTCCATTCAAAACACTGCCGCACCATTCCTTCACCTTATTTAAAAGCCATGTCTTAGCATTTTGAATTCCTTGCCAAATACCCTCAACCATGTTTTTACCGATAGAAATAAACTCGCTAACCTTATTTTTAATAGCTGTGATTACACTGGTTACTGTATTCCTCACTGCTTCAAGAGCAGCATTCACCTTATTTCGGAATTCTTCTGATGTCTGATAGGTATGAACAAACTTTGCAATCAGTATGCCAATGAGTGCCATGATTATGGTTATGGGTCCACCTATGGCAGCAATGGCAGTTTTTACAACAGCAAACCCTGCCGTTAACGTGGGAATAAAACCAATGATTGCCTGGACTGATAGGATTATTTTACCCACAACAATCAGCAACGGCCCAATGGCGGCAACAACAGCAAGTATTGTTGTGATGATTGCGATGGTGCCATCATCCAGTCCCCTTACCCATTCCAACACACTGGATAGTGCACGCACCAACCCCTCAAAGGCCGGTAATAGTGCTTCCATAATTTCCGCCCCCAAAACTGCCAGGGTTCCGTCCGCCTGTGCCTTTAGGGTATCTAATTGGTCATTTACTTCGTTCAGCTGATTCAGCTCTTCTTGGGACAGAACAATCCCTAGTTCCTCCCATTGCGTTCCAAGGTCTTTGAGGGCATCCGCACCGCCTAAAATAAGGGGATTTAAGTCTTGGGCGGACTTGCCAAAGATAGCCATGGCATAGGCATCTCTTTGGGTTTCGTTTTCAATATTCCCCAGGGCCTCTATGGTATCAGCGAAAACATCCTCATTATCACGAAAGTTTCCAGAGGAATCTATGATCTGAACGCCCAATTCCTCAAATGCTGTTTTTGCATCCCCTGTGCCCTTTTGGGCGTTAGCCATATTTTTCGTCAGCTTTGCCATAGAACCTTGCAAAGTGTCAAAGCTAACGTCCAGTAGCTCAGCAGAATACTGATATTTTTGAATTTCCTCAACGGATAGCCCTGTTTGCTTTGATAATGTATTAATTTCATCCGCAGTAGATGCAGCTTTTAAACCTATACCAACAATAGCAGCAACGGCACCACCGGCAGCAGCAGACACACCCGCAAGCTTCTTTCCCGCACCCTCAATTTTTCCACCGACTTCTCCAAATTTCTCTCCCACTTGCTTCAACTGCTGTTGGGCAACGGATCCAAACTCTTTCATTTGGTTTTTAAGAGTATCCAACGTACCTTCTGTTGCAGCAATCTCCCGCACCAGATTTCGATATTCCTTTTGATTTACCTGTGTGCCATTGGCCATATCCCTATCAGCCTGGGCCTTTGCTGCCTTTAATGCCGTAATCTTTGTGTTGGTATCGCCAATACTCCGATTTAAGAGTTCTTCCTTTTGTCTTAGTAAATCCACATTAGAAGGATTAAGCTTCAACAAGCTTTCTACACCGTTCAGCTCTTTTTGGAGACCTTTCGCCTCGGAATTCACTGCTTTCAGCGCCTTAGACAGTGGATTTACATCACCACCAATTTCCACAGTAATCCCTTTGATATTACCTGACATTTCATCCCTCCTCGCTTTTTTGATATTTAAAACGCATCAATATCCGCCTGTGTTGCTGTGCGTTTTGGATTTCTTGCATCATACTCTGCGTTTTGGCAAGTTGTCAGGAAATCAATAATCATGCCCAACTCCATTATTTCAAAGTCTGCCGTTGTCAGCCCTCTGGCAATGGCCATACGCAAAATATCCTCCGTAGTCACTTCACCTATTTGGGAGGGTATGGCTTTTTTTTTGACTTCACTGTTGTTTTTGCCATGGAAAACAGCAGCTCAGTGACCTGTGGAAACACTTCAGAAACAAAGTCCATGGGTGTTACCTCAAAGCCATCCAGCCATTCCTCCATAGGCGGAATACTAGGATCACCGGCTTTGGCAAACACCCAGATGAAACGATACAGGGTATCAATCTCAAAATTTCCGTCTAAAAAAGCACTGACGGCCACATCCTTAGGATTGTCCTTAGGGTTCATGCCTCCCACCAGTGCCAATAAATCTCTCATACCATCTCGTCCAAAATTTCTTCTATAAGAAAACAGGCTTGCCGCTGTGCTTTTTACCGGGAATTCATACTCCCCAACTCTAACAATCTTCTCCATACATTATCCCTCCGCGCTTAAATAAACAGCATTATACCAACCGTCAAAGGCTGTATTTGCTGTAACACCGCCCACAACTGTTGCTTTTACAGCACCTGTATCCACAGCGGGACTGCAAGTAATGGGCAATGTAAATTCTGCGGCCTCCGTGCTTTCTTCTTTTGTTTTGCCTGCAAAGTCCGGTCTGCCTGCCACACAGTTATATAGTAGAAACCGCTTTTTCTCTGCTGTTTCAGAAGAAAACTCTCCCAACAGAGCAAAGCTGGCTTTTGCATCTTCTGCATTTTCTACAACAACACCGTTTGTATCCTTTGTCATCCCCATAATTTCCGTCATAAAAGTTTCTGGGACATTGAGCAAAGTCAAATCACCTTCATAACCCTGATTGGATGTAATGGTTACATAGGCAATATCATCTGCATATACAGCCACGTCTTCACCTACAGGACTTAGGGACATTTCCCTTGCCCCCAGCAGCATCACAGGATTTCCGTATGTAACGACACCCTCAGAGCTGATTGTAATCTTGGCATATGCTAATTTTTTCAAACCATAAATCACTTTCATTCAGCCATCATCTCCATTTCATAAATGATTTCGTACATCTTCTCACTTTCAATATAAGTTTCACTTTTTGTGTAGTAAAAGTCGGATAATACCAACTCAACCAGTGCCTCCGTGAAAACATCCTTCTTTTCCGTGTATAGTTCCACCCTTAGCACAGATACCTTTTGGTAAACCCCATCATCGGCAGCAATGTTATTGCTGTCTGGGATGTAATAAACTAAAAAAGGGAGGTCTTTTTCCTCCCCAAAATGATGGTATGCCACCGGAAGTCCCGTTGCCTCCAACAGCTTTTTCACTTCTTCAATTTTCATGCTCAACCTTCTCCTTGATTCGCTTTGTTAGCTGTTCCCTCGCATATTTCTCACCATATTTAATATGAGGAAAATCCTGTACACGGCCACCTCCCCGCTTCGCATGGCCATATTCCAAAAGATGCGTCAGGCGATAATGGGGCGCTTTTACATACCAGACCTTGATTTTACTTTTCTTCGTTTCCCCCACTGTCTTAAGGGCCATGGCTTTTTTATATTTCCCAGTTCTATTTTGGAATGAAATGTGACTATCAATCTCATTTTTTACCCCATCAGCTACCTCATCCACAGCCTCTTTTGTCTTTTGTGTTATTGTTTCGCTGTATTCCTCCAGTTCCCCTGCGATGGCTTTCGCCAGGTCATTTACATGAATTAAATTACTTATAGGAATCACGTCCTCTCCCGTTCCCCTCGAAACTTTAGGAACTTCTTTTTGAAACCCATGTTGTCGATGGCTTTGATGTTATAAGCCTTATCATTGAAGAAAATGCGATACTGAGTTGTGTTAACGTCAGCTACTTTTTTGTAGTATCGCACTGTAAAGGAAAGGCTCTCGTTTTCTGTAACAGCGGCTTTTTCGATTTCACCCCCATTTCCGTTACTTATAGTCGCATAACAGGAAAAATGATCACTCCATTGAAGTGTGTAATTGCCAATCTCATCACTGACACTGGTGCTTTTCTGAAAAACAATCCTAACATTCAATGCCCCAATATCCATTAAAACACCGCCTTTCTCGAACCAAAGAGCAAGGAACGGAGGGTAAGCATAAGCTCGTGGTGATCAGCTTCTTCACGGTGTTCATAAAGATATGCCACGGTGTACATAATTGCGGCTTTTGCATTTTCATTACTTGCGAGAAACTCTAAATCTTCAGTTCTCACAATATCCATACAGATCTGCTCAGCCACCGAAATTAATTGAGTGATAAGTCTATCATCATCTTCATAGTCCACACGGAGATATTCCTTCATATCTTCCAACGAAACGATTGTTCCATCGTCATTCAGCATACCCATCACCACCTATCTTCAAAAAAATTAGCAATGCAGTCAAAATAACTGCACCGCCCTTATCCTTACGCACCTAATTTCAAAATCTGCACGGCTTCCGGCAAAATTAGCTTGCCATCCACACGCTCTTTGGCTACATAACCAATCATGCCATTCCCTGCAAAAAGCTCTCGCAACTCGGAGAAGGAACGGCTACCACGATCACCGATGTTGTAGTAGCTATAATCACCAAAGGCAATGGCATCCAAGGGTGCATAGGCAGAGGTATGAACCGCATAGCCTAGCAGTCTATCTGGTTCGCCCACTTGATAGGATGGCTGCCAGATATAAGCGCCATTATTGTCTTTCAGCTTACGAAGAACCGCAAGGTTCTGGTCGTTGATGATAAAAGCTGCATTCTTGCGGTAGGGACGTTTCAGAGCATACACCAGACTAATCACATCATCGGACTTGATTACCGCAGTCAGCGTATTGGCAACGGTACCACCACCGGCAGCAGCAAACAGACCTAGTGGCTTGCCTACACCATCGCCGTTTAAGAAGGAATCCTCCTCAGCATTTGCCAGTGCCTTTCCAAACTGCTCTAAGATATAGCCTTCCAGATTGAATACATTATCGTACAAAAGTTCCTCCGTTACCTTAATGGCAACATGAAGCTTATGTGCATCCAACAAAATCTGGCTAAAGGTTGCATCACCAAAGGATAACGCTCCGCCTTCCTCAATCCATGCCGCTGCAGGTTTCGTGGCAGCAATATTGATTTTGTGCTCGCCCCTCGTGGTGATGGTGGTTGCCAAACGGCGCATGATATTTTCTTCTGAAAGGGTGTCAATGAGCCTACGGTCATATTCCTCTGGAATAAGATAGCCACCGTCAGCATCTACCCCCTCCTGCAAGACGTTATTCACACGCTTGAAGTTGGAACGAAAGGCATCCAGCATAGCGTTTCTGTACTCGTCTGTTGCACGGCCCGTCTTTTTCTCCGGTTCTTTTCCCATGTAAGGTTTTGAAGTGAGGGGCATATTCACTGGCTTAGAAAGTTCTGCCTCCAATGCCTCCTGTCTTTCCAAACGATTGATTTCTTTGCCTAAATCTGTGATTTCCTGCTCCATTTTGGAATAAGTAGCATCATCCTCCGCACTTAAAGTGCCTTTCTCTGTACGACGGGAATCCAAGAATGCCTTAGCAGCATTCCAAGCTGTATTTCTTTTTTCTCTTAATTCTAAAATCGTCATATATTCTACCTCCATTAAATGTGTTGTTTGATTAAATCCAGGCGCTCCACCAGGGAATCTACCGCCCGGCCTGAGGTTTCGGGAATAAGCATTTCACTCGTTTCTTTCTGAATCTTACACTTGGCAGCAAGTTTATCCATGAGGGAATTGGTAACTGCTACTTTGGAATACATCATAGAAACTTGTGGCTGTTCCATATTTTCTGTTTCAGACGGCCTGGTTAAAATGCCATCTGCAAAGCCTAATTCCACAGCTTTATTGGCGTTCATCCAGCTCTCTGCATCCATGAGGTGTGATAGTTTAGCACGACTCATGCCTGTTTTGACCTCATAAGCATTAATAATGCTTTCCTTTACTTCATCTAACATGGAAATTGCCTTTTGCATTTCCGCGCTATCACCCCAAGCAAAGGTGGCCGGATTATGGATCATCATTACTGAAACCGGAGACATCAAAACCTTTGTGCCAGCCATGGCAATAACACTTGCTGCCGATGCAGCGATACCGTCAATTTTCACTGTAACATTACCTTTGTAGTTAATAAGCATGTTGTAAATTTGCGCTGCGGCCACGCAATCTCCCCCGGGCGAATTGATCCAAACAGTAATATCACCGCCGCCGGAGAGCAGATCATTTTTAAAAATCTGAGGGGTAACATCATCGTCAAACCAACTTTCCTCGGCGATGGTGCCGTTGAGAAACAGCATCCTCTCCTGTGTCTGCTCCTGCGTCTCCTGATTCAGAACCGTCTGGTTCATCCATTTCCAAAACTTCTTCATTATTCCTTTCCTCCTTCCCATTTGATGCAAAAATTCCTGCGTCCTCCAATTTTGTCATGTTGCCGTTTATTAAAAATAAGTCCCCACCTTTTTCCTCTGGGATAAGGTCCAAATTTTCGAGAGACCGTATATCATTGGCTGACATCCAGCCATTCTGTCTGCCTATGGCATAGCCATTCATACGGCTTTGATAATCACCACGCAAAAGACCATCAACATTGAACTTGATAAAATACTCCTGTTTTTCCTTTTGTGAAAGGAGGGAACGTACCATAGACTGCTCCCACCGCACAAGCCAAGGCTCTAGGGTGTATTTCACAAACTCCAATGACTGCTGCTCTATATTAGAAAAGCTCGATTTCTCCAGATCACCAACCATGTGGGGCGGGATACGGAAAATTCGAGCTATCTCGTTAATCTGAAATTTTCTTGTTTCTAAAAACTGTGCCTGTTCTGGGGAAATGGCAATGGGTGAATATTTCATCCCCTCTTCCAAGACGGCAACCTTACTGGAATTACTGCTGCCACCAAAGGTAGCATTCCAACTCTCGCGAATACGAGTAGGGTCCTTCAATGTACCGGGATGCTCCAGAACACCACCGGGCGCTGCACCGTTGGCAAAGAACTTTGCTCCGTATTCCTCACAGGCAATGGCCATACCAATGGCATTTTTCGCCATAGCAACGGGACTATACCCAACCAAACCATCAAAGCCAAGACCGGGAATATGCAGCACCTCTGATGCTTTCAGGATAACAGTACTCCCTTTTATCGTTGGTGCTTCATCTTTGCTAGATTGATATTGATAATAAAGCTGGCCATTGGCATCTCTATCCACCGTCATTCGGTTAGGCATCAAAGGATACAGAGCTATAACTTCACCTTTACCGTTTCTGATAATCTGTGAATACGCATTCCCCCACAAAAGAAGGTGTGTCATTAAAGTTTCTCTGAAAACAAAAGAGGTCATTTCTGGGTTCGGTTCATCATGCAGGAGAAAATACAATGGGTGTTTGACAGCTTTCTCTTTTCCACCTGTATCTGTGTATTGATAAAGATGGATTGGCAATCCCGCAACTGCCTCGGCTAAGATACGGACACAAGAATACACCGCTGTCATCTGCATGGATGACCGCTCATTCACAGGCTTTCCTGCTGTTGTGCCACCGAAGAAAAATCGGTAAGCGCTACCGGTAGTACTGTTAGTGGGTTTATCTCTTGACTTGAACAATCCAGATAAAATACTCATATTTTTTACTCTCCTTTAAAAATCTGTACGAAAAAAGCACTTCCGAAGAAGTGCTTTACAATATGTATAAGCGACTTATTTTAATTAATTGATTTTTTTGACATATACCCCCATATTGCGTGATCTAACAGCCTAACCGTCATATGCTTATAGTCTTTAGACAGTTCGGCAACTATATCCTCCATAAGCTTCTGAACTGCTGGAACTTCAACATTTTTATCTACGCAATTAGATAAGAATTTAATTATATGTCTATCTGGCTTTACAAAATTGTCATTTCCGGCCAGCATTCGCAAATAAGCTAAAGAAATCCCACTACTCTGTCCAGGAACTTTCTTTAGTTCTTGCTCCAAAGTAAATGAATATTTCGTATTAAAATCTTGTAAAGTTTGAATCTCAAACTTGTCCATGGTTTCTGCCCATAACAAAACTGCTTCAGCTTTAAGTATTCCATTCCTAGTTGAAGTCCGTTGTTTGTTTTTTAATATTTCCTTTGCAAAAATATCCGGATTAACTTGTTTGATATTTTGAATTAAATCACTTACTTTATGCTGAAGTAATTCACTAGGAAATTCAGAAGTTTCTCTAATTCTTCTAATTTCATAATGTTGGCAATATCTCAACACCGTGTTTCGCGTAGAAGTATAACGTACTCCAAGGGAATATATTGCATCAATTATACACAAAGGAAGGTTGTTGTAAAAATACCCTTCGCTTAATTTCAACTTATCTAACTCGAAAATGTTTTCACAGCACTTTGCAATCTTGATAACATCATTATCACCCATTAAAAATCCCTCCTAATTGCACAACAGTTACATCCTATTTCTCTTTTTCTTGTAGCATTGATAAATACATATCTAAACGTTCATTGGCGTACCCTGCAAACAACTTTTCCATTGCCGATAAATCATGTTTCACATGATATGCATCAAAAGCCCCATAATACGCAATTCTGTCGGCAAACTTGATATCAATGGGGGGATATCCTGCTTTCATCAATTCAAGATTCACAAGAAGCCGTCCTGTTCTGCCGTTCCCATCAATAAATGGGTGTATACTTTCAAATTCAATATGAAATCTGGCTAAACGCGGAATGATGTGCTCCGTACTTTCATTATAGCCTTCTAAAAGCTGCTCCATGCGAGGTTCAATCAGATATGGCTGTACGGGCTCATGTTTCGCCCCCATAATACGTACTGGAACTCGGCGATAAACACCACGGTCATCTTTTTTATCCGCCAAAATCAAGTAGTGAATTTGCTTTATGAGGCTTTCAGTCAAAGGGGCATTTTCTTTTACTAGTTCTCTAACAAAACTAAACGCCTCTTTGTGTCCAACGGCCTCCAAATGATCTTTTAAAGGTTTTTTATCAATCGTCAGACCTCGTAAAACCATATCTGTTTCACGTAATGTAAGAGTATTTCCCTCAATTGCATTTGAATTGTACGTGTATTCAATGATAAATTCTTCTGTTAGCCGTTCGACCTCTCCTTCTGTAAGGGGACGTCTAAAATCCAGTTCGTGCTTTTTCTTGTCAATCAAATCTAGTAGATTTGCAGCCGTTTTATATCTTCCATCCACAGGCTTTACAGCGTTTTCTGGAATATTCCATGCGCGTCCAACCTGAAATGCGCCAGGAATTTTCCCTTCGGCACAGAGAATTCTAACTCGTCTATCAGAAATGCCCCAATTTTCAGCGGCCTGTTTTACTGTTATAAACATAATCTCACTCCAATCTTCTTATATTATGCTCCGGTATCGGAATAATATCAAGACTTATCGGAATAATATTTTAACAATTAACGGAATAATGGCTTTATGTGAATAAAAAATTTCTCATAAATAACATCGTATGTCTTTTGCAAATTTTTCTTCAATAGAAATTAATTCATTACAAATTTGTCTTGATTCCGCATCTGCCGCAGAGTATTGATTTAAATATTTATTTAATGATTTTACTCCCATATTACAACCATCCGTAATTAGGTCAGCTACTGTTTTATCACTTTCTTTCATCGACATGATTACATTCGTTTTAATCCAAGACATACTTTTCGCAACAGGATTTGGCTCTTTCCCTTGTTCATTATATCTAGATAGCAACTCATGCATTTCATTCCCCAGTTTCGTGTGTTTGTCTTTAAAATCAATTAGCATATTTTTAAGCTTTTCATCAGATACTTTGTCAAGTACCTCATCAATAGAGGATACAGCCATTTTGGAACCAGAATTACATTCTTTTAACAATTCTATTGTATCATTTGAATTCATTATTTCTTCACTCCGCTTTCCAATAAAAATTTATATGCTCTATATTGTCTGTCAAAACACTATATATATTCATTTTTATAAGGAAACTAAAATACTAGTAATCCCCTGTCATCATAAACCGATGCACCAGCATTATTGCCACACCGTATGGCTCTATCTAAAGCCATAATCGTAGCAATCACACCATCAATCTTCTCTGTCGATTTTTCTTTATCAGCCTTGATGTTTCCGGCAGGATCTGTCCTTATATGAATGTTATCCATCATCCAACTTAATACAGGGTGTCCCCCATGGGCGATTCTTTTTTCCAGTGCCAGTTTCATAAGCTCCTTCGTTGGCGGTGACATATCTTTGAATCCTTGACCGAAGGGCACTACGGTAAAACCCAAACCCTCCAAATTCTGCACCATCTGCACAGCGCCCCAGCGGTCAAAGGCAATTTCATGTATATTAAATTGAGTCCCTAAGTCCTCAATGAATTTTTCTATAAATCCGTAGTGAATAACGTTCCCCTCTGTAGTTTCAAGATATCCTTGTTGTTTCCAAATGTCGTAGGGGACATGGTCCCGTCTTACTCTTAAATCCAGGGTATCTTCAGGAATCCAAAAGAAGGGCATAACATAGTATTTATCATCTTCTTCCGTTGGAGGAAAAACCAGCACAAATGCTGTAATGTCCGTAGTACTAGAAAGGTCCAGTCCACCATAGCAAACTCTGCCCTTTAACTTTTCAGGATCCACGTCAAAAGAGCAATTTTCCCAAGTCTCCATAGGCATCCACTTGATGTTTTGCTTTAACCACATATTTAGTCGCAGCTGTTTAAAAAGGGCTTCTTCCACCGGATCCTGTTTTGCCTGTTGAAAATGTTCTCTAATCCTTTCAATCTGGAGGGTATGCCCTAAACTGGGGTTTGCCTTATACCAGTTCTTTTCATCTTCCCAATCATCGCCTTCATCAAGACCATAAATGATGGGAAGGAATGTATCGTCCACTCTTCTCCCATTTAAGATATCTTTCGCCTTTTGATGCATATCCCAGCCATAACCCCTTAGTTTATCTCCTGCGGTAGTAAGATAAATAAATAATGGCTGTTCCCTTGCGTCACCGGAACCGGTAGTAAGCATCCTGGCGAGGTCCGCATTAGGATAAGTCCAAATTTCATCCAAAATGACACAGGAGACATTCAATCCAGATTTGGATTTGACATCGGAACTTAGCACTTGAAAAAAGCTCCCGGTTCTTGGATAGACAACCCTTTTGGTTGACATCACTGTTTTTGTGACATTGGAAAGTGTGTGATTTCCTTCCACAAAATTCACACTTGTATTAAAAATAATGCTAGCTTGTTGTCTATCACAAGCAGCCACATACACTTCCGCATTAGACTCTCCATCAGCAAGGAGCATATATAGAGCAATGGCGGCGGCGATTTCCGATTTTCCAGATTTTTTGGGGATTTCAACATATACTGTTCGATACTGCCTGGTGCCGTCATCCCTAACAGTTCCAAAAGCCTTATTAATTAAATCAATCTCCCATGGCAAGAGGGTAAAGGGCTTTCCTGCCCACTTTCCCTTGGTAAGCTTTAGCTGCCGGATGAAGTTAATGACTCGATTTGCTTTTTCTTCTGAATATGGCATCGTCATTTACCCCCTAGCATCTGAAACTTAGCAACTCTGCCATTGGATCATCCTTGGCCTGTTCTTCTACATCTACTTTGATACGGCTTCTAGCTGCTGGAGTCAAACCAAACTCACTACAGAAATCTTT
>RZZU01000070.1 GCA_009929735.1 Clostridia bacterium
AGAATTAAAACATCACTTGGAAATTTGAGTCCCTTAGAGTACCGACGAAGCCTTGGATTAGCTGCTTAAACTGTCCAAGAAATCGTCCGCACCCCCGAATCATAAAATTTTTGTGCAAACTGCTGCTGACAAAACAGCGTATGTACTCGTTGGCAGCGAGATGAAGAATACCATTTGCTTACATGGTTTAGACATTCTATCCAGTGTTTTTAATGCGGACTTGTCTATTCAAACATAAAAAAGTAATTGGTTAATTAAAAAAGAACTATACGTTAGATATTCCATAAAAAAACGGAGGTTTACGTCAAAAACAGCTATTCTATTTTGAATAAAAAATTCAAAATAGAATAGCTGTTTTTTTGCCTTTATTCTAAAATGAATAACTTATAAAATGTATGAGTGAAAAACTTGTCTTTTTCCCAATAAAAGAGGTTTATTGTTTTGGCACAATTATTGCTAATTAAATAATACAAGTGAATTTCGTTGAGAAACTATAGGAACAATTTTTGATTTGTATTTATTTCAACTACAAATTATGAAAAAGGAGCGATTTTATTGGGAACAGCATTGCAAGGTGTGGTTATCTTAGATTTGACCCAAAAATTAACGGGAAGCTTGGCAACTATGTATTTGAAAAATTTTGGCGCAGAAGTCATCAAGGTAGAGATGCCAGAGGGGGACAAGGCAAGAAAATGGGAACCCATGAGAGAAGATCAGAGCATTTATTTTAACTACTTAAATGGTGGAAAAAAAAGTATTACTTTAGACTACACTACCGAACAGGGAAAAGAAATTTTATTGAAGCTCATTCAAAAATGTGATGTATTTTGTATTGGTGAAGATGTTCCTAATCCAGAACGTTATGGTTTAGATTATGAGTCCTTGAAAAAAGAGAAGTCAGATCTAATTTATGCTGCATATTCTTATTTTGGGCAAGAAGGCCCGATGAAATCAAAGGCGGGGAGCAGTTTGGTTGCACAAGCCAGGGGCGTTGCGATGGATATGACTGGTATAATCAATGAAGAGCCAGTTCAATCAGGACCTTCTATTGCAGAGCATTATGCGGCAGGCTTTTTTGCTTCCTCTATTGTGATGGCATTGGTGGATAAACATCAGCGTGGAATAGGACAAAAAATTGATATTTCTTTACAGGATTCCATTTTCTCATGTATTGAAGCCGCACCTGCTGCTTATTCAACCGTAGGTGAAATTCACACAAGAAAAGGAAATTTTGATCCATCTTGTGCTCCTTATGATACATTTGAAACTTCGGATGGATTTGTTTCCGTAGGTTGTGCTACGCAAATTCAGTGGGAACGTTTCTGCGATGTTTTGGGCTTTGAAGATTTGAAAAATGATCCAAGATTTTTAGATAACAAAGGTAGAAGAACGGATTATCTCTTTATTTTACGACCTCTGCTGGCGGAGAAAATGATTAAGATGGAAAAAAGCTATGTCGAAAACCAGTGCCGCACACAGGGAATTCCATGCTGTTCTGTTTTAAATATAGCTGAGATTACGGATATGCCAAATACAATTGAAAACCACTTTATTAAAGAGGTAAAGAGTAAAAAGTTTGGGAAATTAGGCTATCCAACATTACCGTTTACTTTAAGTGAAACGCCATCCGAAATTTTCACAGACGCTCCTGCGTTGGGAGAGCACACCAAAGAAATTTTGGAACAATTACAGATCAGCACAAAAAATGACGAAAAGGAGTGAAATAAATGGGTTTGTTAGATGGCGTAAAAGTAATCGACTTTACACATGCATATGCAGGACCTTTCTGCTCTTTAAACCTTGCAGATTTCGGTGCCGAGGTAATTAAGGTGGAACGAATTGACGGTGGAGATCAGGCAAGAACATGGGGGCCTTTTAAAAACGATTATAGTGCATATTATGCTTCTTTTAATCGTGGCAAGAAAAGCATTACCTTAAACATTTCCAGCCCCGAAGGAAAAGAAATTATTTTTGATTTGGTAAAAGATGCAGACATTGTGTGTTCAAACTTTAAAGCGGGAACCTTGGAAAAGTATGGCATAGGCTATGATGAAATAAAAAAAATCAAGCCTGATATTATCTATGCATCCATTTCCGGATTTGGAACGGAAGGCGTTCTTTCAAAATTTGCGGCATATGATAACGTGATTCAGGCGATTAGCGGAATAATGGATGTGAATGGTTTTGAGGATAAAGCGCCAATTAAAATTGGCCCGGCCATTGGCGATAGTTATTCTGGTTTAATTTTATACCTTGGCATATGGATTGCCTATTATCATCGCCTACGCACAGGGCATGGCCAAAAGGTTGATGTTACCATGCTGGGATCTTTGTACACGCTATTAGAGTATCCTATTTTGGAATATACCAATAATGGGAAAATTCTTTCACGAACTGGAAATACAAGTCATTATTGCGCTCCTTCCGATATTTTCCAGGTGAAAGATGGCTATATTGCACTTACAGTTAAAAATGACGCAATGTGGGAAACTTTTTGTGAAAAAATGTCATTACAACAGCTGTTTCAAAAAGAAGTTTTTCAATCCAATGAAAAACGTGTTGCAAACAAGCAGTGCCTCAAAAAGATACTTTCACCAATTTTGGCAGAAAAAACCATGGGCGAAATGGAAGCTCTTTTTGCGGATACACAAATCCCTATTTCAGCGGTCATTGATATTGTGCAATCTTTAGAGGATCCTCATTTATTGGCAAGAAAAATGGTGATTGAAGTCAATGATCCTGTTATTGGCCCATTAAAGCTGGTTGGTAACCCAATGAAGCTGTCTGAAAATGAACCGATTTTAGATGTGCCTTCCCCAATGCTGGGAGAACATACTATCCAAATTCTGGCATCTTTAGGATATAAGGCGGGAGAAATAACTCAATTGAAAGAGCGTAACATTGTCTGAATATTTGGATTAATGTAAAGATCAATTATTTTGATTTATTAGACTTGAAGGGGGGATTTTAAAATGAAACAAGAAAAAACAAATTCGCTAAAGGATCATTACGAAGTTGCATTAATGGTAATTAGTGTTCTAATTATAATTGCTTTAGTGGTGGGATTAACCCTTTTCCCGGAACAGGGAACGCAAGTGGCAGGGCAGGTTATGAAAGTTTTAACCCATACTTTTGGTTCAACCATGCAAATTATTACAGCGATCATTTTACTTTTCCTGAGATTCTACGTCAGTACTTTATAAACCACCCTCAAAGCATTGATAAATATACGTTCCTTCAAAATTCAGCTTTCACCCATTGGGTGAAAGAAAAAT
>RZZU01000071.1 GCA_009929735.1 Clostridia bacterium
TTTTAGAAATAAACTCTAACACTTGTTTTAGTTCTACTTCATCATTAACAAAATAGATGTTTTTTTCTGCCATGCTTTTTACCTCCCTCATTGATTATGTTATTATTATAGCATACCCATTTTTAGTTATAACTTTTATTATACCAATAAAAGATTTAGATAGTTTACAGTTAGATTAAATAATTTGTAACCAAAAAATAATATATTCCTTACTATTCCCACGGTTGAGACATTCTTCTATTTTTGACCCTGATTTTTTTACTTGATTTTGGAAAATCGTATGTTATAATAAATATATAAAAATTGAATACGTCTAAGGCTTGTCTGATGTCTTAGAAAGTGAGTATATGAAAACCGTACTGAATAAGGCGTGAGTAATGAGTTAGGCAAAGCGGTAGCCCTGTGTGATGTCACTGGAAGCAAGTTCTAAACGTTCCCCCAACATAGGCAAATTTAAATAAGAAGTTACCGCTTGGGTGTTCGTCATAGCCTAATTGACGTGAGGACTAATTGAGTTACTAGCGCTGACAGATTGATTAGTTCAAGAGGGGGGGATAAAAACTGCGTTTGCGTGGATAACTATACCCTTTATCAAAGTAACTAAAAAGAAATATTTGATAGCTTGAATTGTAATATAACTTCGGCTATAATTAAAGCATAGATAAAAAGAAAGAGGTATTTAAATATGTTTATCGTTTATTGGTTAATGTCAGCTATGTTTGGAATTGTTGCAAGCGTGGACCATTCTCTTTTTGTTGTTTGGTTCTTATGTTGCCTAGGTAACTTTATCTTAGGTTTAGTTGACTTAATAAAAGGGGGATATAAAGATTGACGGTTTTGTTAACTTTTGTCACTATAATTTTATCATTGGTTTTTATAGTTGACTTTTTACTTATAATCGGTCTTATTATTACACTATGGAGGTTTTTCAAATGACAATAAAAGACGACATCAAAGCAATTAACAAAGATATTAAAAAAGCAAAGAATTTTAAATGGCAAGTCAAACGTGCTAAGTATTGGCTAGTTAGATTAAAAAATATTTACCCTGACTATAAATTTAAAACTTATTTTACACCCTTACGTGATAAAAATATCATCTTCATTGACTATAAAGTAAAAGGGGTTGATTAAAATGCAGGACTTGTTTAAACGTGTTATAACTGCTAAGGAGTTACAAGAAAAAGAAGATTTTAAAGGTGGTAATGAATGGCTGATAGAACACTTAATACCACGAGGACAGGCAGGTCTAACCATTGCACCACAGAAGTCTTTTAAAAGTTCTACCACGTTGCAAATGGCTTTAAGCGTAGCTAAAGGTGTCCCATTTGGCTATTTTAAAACTAAAAAAGTGAACGTGCTTATAATTGACAATGAAGATACTGACTTCGTACTACATCAACGGTTAAAGGCTTATAATGATGTTCCTGATAATTTGCATTTCATTACAGGGGGAATTTTTAAGCTAGACAACACAAACCACATGAATGGGCTTTATAAGTTCATCAAAGACAACAATATTAAGTTTGTTATTTTGGATAATTTAAAAGACATGCTGACAGACCGCAACACTCTCAACGACATGTCAAGTATGAATGACGTTCTGAATGATATAACACGATTGAAGTTGCTCCTGAATGATGTAACGTTTTTATTAATTGCACATGCTCGAAAAGATACAAACAATCAATCGCTTGAGGAAAAGAGTTTTAGAGTTAGAAGCACGCACGCTTTAGGTAGTTCAGCAATTGGTGCATGGTTTGAGTTCTGTTTATGTCTAAGCCCTAAAATGGGAAAGAACAGTAAATACTCAATCTTGACTGTTGAAGCTCGTAACTATGCTTATGACAAAGAAGTGTGTCTAGGTTACGTAGGGGAACAATTTCAAATCATAGACCCCACAGGAAATAAACCAAAAGAGATACTGGAAGAAGAACAAAAAGAGGGGGAAGAATACGAGGAAACAAAAAATGAAGCTGAAAGTCTTTTAACAGCTTTGAAACAAAAAGGAAAAGTAAAAGAAATTAACGATTAACCGTTTTGTCTTTGACATTGCGGTTTTTCTTTTGTATAATTAAGTCATAAAGTTAAGAGAGGTTATCAAATGGATAAACTAGAAAGAGAAAACAAAGAACGTTGGGCTAGAAATCGTTTTGAGTTCATGGTTCGTGACGCTGAAAGAATTAAACGTTACCTAGAATGTGGCGAAGTTAAAAAAGCCGAACAAAGTAGTAGATTTTTTAAAAGAAATTTGTTAGAATTAAATAAACTAGAAAAGGAACTAAACAAATGAAAATTGCACTTGAGACACTTAATAAAATCGTTGTAAGACTTCAACAAAAAGAACCAGTAACAGATATTGAAAAAGATATGCTTCTAGGGCTTCTAAATAGCGTTCACAGCTATTATAAACAAATGGAGGACATTTCTATGCTAGATGTTTTAATTGTTCTCTATGAGCGTTTAACAGGCGCTGAAACAGATAAAAAAGAAGAAATAACACGCTTCATTGAAAACTTTAGTGCAAAAGGTCTTGTTAAGTTATTAGATAGCTTAGAACAAAAAGGAAAACGTCAAAAAGAAAGTAAAGTAGATGACATATTTATCAATGAAACAAGAATGTACTACAAAGTAGTAGCAAACAAAATCAAAGAGAGAGGTATTAAATAATGGCAATTGAAAAAGTAGTTTATTATTATGATGACGGAACTAAGAGAGAATACCCCCCACGATTGACAGACCTAGAACAATTAGAGGAGTTCAGAAAGTCAAAAGCTGATGTAACAGAAGTATATGACTTCATGCAAGAACATCTAAGCAAGTTTGAAGCTAAGTTATCTTTATGTTTTAAATATATGGTCGATAATCTAGGCATGGACGAACAACAGGCAAACAATACATTAGAATTTTGGTGTGATGAATGGGGTGTACAAAACGTTCACTTTATCGCAGAGGGTGGGGAGTGCCGAATTTGTGGTAAACAATGCAATGCTAAAAAGTTGTTCTGTTCAGAAGAATGTTACAAAGATTATATAGAATTGAAACAAAATGGTAATTGACATAGCTAAAGGAATTCGATATAATTAAGTCATCAAGTTAAGAGAGGGAAACAAAAATGATTAAAGTTATTTATATCTTTAAAGACGGTTCTGAGAGTTGGTCTTATGAAGTTAGAAAACTACGAACCGCAGTAGAAGCTATTAGAGAAGA
>RZZU01000072.1 GCA_009929735.1 Clostridia bacterium
TTCTTTTGGGCTTGTTCGCCACAATATACACTTGACGAAATTCTTGGGGCTTTAATTGGTGGTTTGTTACCTGTTACTGTTGCCGAACTTATGGAACAACTGGTAGACGAAACAAAAAAAGCAATAGCACTAGCAGAGAAGAAGTAAGGGAAGACGCAAGAATTACAACACTTGCAATTGTTAGTGCTATGACAGCTTTTAGAGTTCCCTACGAAGTATATAGTCATAGACCTTTAGGGTGGACACTAAAACTAATTTCAACGTTGACACCTAAAGAAAAGAAGAAAACAACAGCAGATGAATTAAACAAAGCGGAGCATGTGGAGGTAGAACTATGGCAACCTATAAACAATTTATAGGGGTAGAAAAGTTCACAGAGGAACAGATGAAAAAAGCTTGGTTAGAAATGGTAGGGGCTTTTAATTCTAATCAGAACACAGTAAAACGCAGTTACAAAAGTTCATTAGGTGGCGACTTTTCAGGATATCGTGCTAAATTTGACACTAAGAAAATCACTAAACAAGTTACTAGGTCATACGGTTCGCTTAAAAGTGGTAACATTGGTATTATTAACGGTTTTAAAGATAAAGACGAAAGTTGGAGAATGCTCAACGTCTTATTACATGACCGCCACTTACACCAAAGATATGGACAAACACTAATTAAAGCTACTCACGAAATGGACGATAAAACGAAAACTATTAAGCGTAAATTAAGGAGTATAACAAACAATGGCTAAAGAAAAATATGTCATTCAGGCAGAACTTGACACTAAAGGGGTTCTAAGTAGTGCTAGGGAAGCACAAAGAGAAATTAATAATATCGGTCGCCTAGCTAAAGAAACGAACAAGAACGCTCAAATAACAGGTTCTGTGACTATGAAAGACAAAGGTATTAAAGAAACTCAAAGAGCTTTAAACCTTGCTAAACAGAACGTTGATAATTTAACAAAGGCACTTGCAAATGCTAAGATGTCAGGTGCTACACAAAAACAAGTACAGGCATTAGAAAGCCAGTTGATAAAGGCACAAACTCAAGCGACTAGACTAAGCACAGAACTTTCAAAGATTGATTCGAACAAGAAGTTCAGCTTTTCAGGTGCGTTTGATAGTGTCAAAAGTTATGGTTCTAACATGCTTTCAACTTTCTCAAAAATTGGGAACGTTATAGGCGGAGTTAATGCAGGAATTGGGCTAGTTACTGGTGCAGTTTCAAAGGCTACTGACTTGGTTGGTGGTTTTGCAAACAACTTAATGGACACGTATGATAAGCAAGTTCAGGCACAGAAAACACTTAGCACAACTCTTTCAGACGGTTCTAAAGGTTATGAACAATTTAACAGCCACATTGACAAAGGTAGTTCACTCCTAAAGTCACAAAAGAATGACTTGAATGAATTAGGGGCCACTATCTCTAGTTACATGAAAGTAAGCGGAGATGAAGCTTATAAGACTGTTAATGCCATTAATGCCGTAGGAGATAGCCTAGGTCTAGGAATGGACACACAAAAGCAATTTACTTATGGTTTAGCTCAAGCGTTGGGTTCTGGGACATTACATGCTCAAGATTTCAACCAAATGATGCAATCGGCACTTGGTGCACAGTTCCGTGATATGCTTATTCAGGCAGCGAACGAAATGCAAAACGTAGGAATGACAGCTGAACAATTGCCTGACGCTTTAAAAAAAGGTAAAGTAGAAGCAGACTTGTTGGCAAATACATTTGGCGATAATTGGGCAACCAAAATGGCTAAAGCTCAAACATCATTAAAAGGTATTGAGGTTTCTACTGGTGGCGTAAAACGTATGTTAAAAGACGGTCAATTGAGCGTACAAGATTTTACCAATGTGTTCGGAGAAGGTTTCACAAGTACGTTACTTAATGCCATGAACGCAACAAGTAATGGTGCCGTTACCATGGAAAACTTCAAGCAAAAAATGGAAGATGGAGTTTTCAGCACAGAAGTTATGAATAGAGCCATTGAATTGTTCCAACAAAAAGGGGAGCAATTGGCGTCAAGCGGTCCTAGTACTTGGGGACAAATTAGAGAGATGATTTCTAACGGTTTCAATACAAGTGCTTTGGACGGTTTCCGTAAAGGTTTAGGCGATACAGGCATTGACATGGGTAACTTAGGAAACAACGCTACAACAATGGCAAGCACTATCGGAAGCCAGTTAGGTCAAATGGCAGGTAAAGCAGTTGGGGCATTAACACAAATCATTGACAAAAACCATGACGGTAAAGTGTCACAAGATGAAATGAAAAACGCAGTTAATGACGCAAAAAACGCAGTCAATAACTTCTTTAACAAAATCAATTATACTTCTATCGGTAGTTTCTTAGGTAAAGTCGGTTCAGCTATTAGTTCATTAAGAGATTTATATAACTGGGCAAATAACGCTTATAGTGCCGTCCAAAGTGCTTTGAACCTTTCACGTAGCGTGGGGGGTAACACTGGTTTACTTGGTAAAGCATTAGGGTTCAGAAAGAACAGTACATGGGGCGATATTTTTAGTGACTTTCATTGGTTAAGAAGTAACATCGACCCTCTTGGAATTAAAGAACCTACCTCACTAGGTCAAAAAATTCTAGGTTCAAGAAACGGTCAAATTCCTCTAGACTTGCAATTTTTCGCAGGTGGTAGGGAAGCAATCAGCAGAGCAGTTAATGCGGTCCAACCTTATGCACGAGCAACAAAAGGAACAACAGCAACATCTGGCATTGGAACACAAGACAACTCTAAACAAGATATCAAAATCTACGTACAATCTAGTGCGGACGGTCGTAGAATTGCGAACGAAATCTATAACAAACTAGAAAGAAATGGGGTAAAACTAAATAAGCGTTGATTTATACTAAAAGTAAATTATACAATAACCCTAGGTGGATAAAAAAGGCACGTGAAGAAAAGAACAGGATAGGTCATTGCCAAAAATGTTGGAGTACAGAGCATTTAATTTGCCACCACGTTATACCATTACAATGGAACAATGGCATGTTAGAGGTAAATGACTTTGACAAAGAGGTGATAAACGTACCTACCGAAGTTCTTTGCCATAAATGCCACCAAGGAATGGAACGAAGTGGAGATTTAATTGACTATGCTAGAATTATAGCGGAGGGCTTAATATAAGGAGATGTAAAAATGAGTTTAATTCAAGACTGGATAGGACAAGATAAAGAT
>RZZU01000073.1 GCA_009929735.1 Clostridia bacterium
CACGTTGAGACGAGCTGACTGCTATATGAACGCGAGCCATATTCAATTTACTGGTTTTTATAGGTTTCAAAATATGGTTATCCACACGAAAATAGGTTTTACCGTTGAGAAGGTAGACATGAAAAGTTAATATAGTAACCCTGAATAAGGGATGATGGTCATGCTGTCTACCATATCGTAAGGATTATAAGGTCGGAAAAAAAGGGAGGGAAGTTACGGTTCGGATGAACAGCTAAAAACGAATATTTCACTTGGGCATCTGCGGAATGAAATGCAGGTGCTTTTTAATATGGGTGGATAAGCTATACCAAAAATTTTCAAAAGCCTTGTTCAAATTTCTGAAAATATCGACAAAGCATTGCTATTGTTCGTTATGTGGAATATAATAAAGGAAGTATTTTACATTGGAGGGAATATATCTATGGACTATATTACTGCCCAAGAAGCAGCTGATAAATGGGGAATAACAAGAAGGCGAGTTCAAATATTATGTGTTGATGAGCGGATTGAAGGTGCTATAAAAAAAGCGAACCTATGGCTTATACCCAAAGATACTGAAAAGCCAGTAGATGGGCGTTCACAAAGATATAATGAATGTAAAGGAAAGATAGATTAATTATAGATATAACTAGGAGGGTATACAAATGTCAAGTGCAACACAACGTGCAGAATTGCAATCTCAAATCTGGAAAATAGCCAATGATGTCCGTGGCTCAGTAGATGGATGGGATTTTAAACAATATGTTTTAGGAACACTTTTTTATCGTTTCATTAGTGAGAACTTTGCGAGCTATATTGAAGCAGGTGACGAAAGCGTTAAGTATGCAGAGCTTTCTGATGATATTATAACGAAAGAAATCGAAGATGATGCAGTTAAAACAAAAGGCTATTTTATATATCCTAGTCAGTTGTTTACAAATATTGCGAAAACAGCCAATACAAATGAAAGCTTAAATACAGATTTAGCCGCAATCTTTTCTGCTATTGAAAGTTCAGCAAATGGTTATCCATCTGAATTAGATATTAAAGGATTATTTGCCGATTTTGACACTACAAGCAACAGATTGGGAAATACTGTAAAAGATAAAAATAGTCGTTTAGCTGCTGTCATTAAAGGTGTTGAAGGGCTTAGCTTTGGTAATTTCGAAGATAATCACATTGATCTTTTTGGTGATGCCTATGAGTTTTTAATCTCCAATTATGCTGCCAATGCAGGTAAATCTGGCGGTGAGTTTTTTACGCCCCAGTCTGTCTCAAGATTGATTGCTCAATTAGCAATACACAAGCAAACGAGCATTAATAAAATTTATGACCCAGCAGCTGGTTCGGGTTCACTCTTACTGCAAGCAAAAAAACATTTTGATGCGCATATTATTGAAGATGGTTTTTATGGTCAAGAAATAAATCACACGACTTACAACCTTGCCCGTATGAATATGTTTTTGCATAATGTCAACTACGACAAATTTAATATTGCTTTAGGAGATACACTAAGAAACCCCCAATATGGCGACGAAAAGCCTTTTGATGCCATTGTATCCAATCCACCTTATTCGGTCAATTGGATTGGGAGTGATGACCCAACTCTAATTAATGATGAGCGTTTTGCCCCTGCAGGCGTATTAGCACCAAAATCTAAAGCCGATTTTGCCTTTGTACTCCATACCCTTAGTTATCTTTCAAGCAAAGGTCGTGCGGCTATCGTTTGTTTCCCGGGTATTTTTTACCGTGGTGGAGCAGAACAAAAAATTAGAAAGTATCTGATTGATAACAACTTTGTTGAAACGGTTATTTCACTAGCACCTAACCTTTTTTATGGCACTTCAATAGCGGTTAATATCTTGGTGCTTTCTAAGCATAAAAGCGATAATAAAACTCAATTTATTGATGCAAGTGGTGTAGATTTTTATAAAAAAGAAACGAATAATAACATACTTACAGATGAACATATTGAGCAAATTATGAAAATGTTTGACAGCAAAGAAGATATTGACTATGTTGCAAAATCTGTTGATTATGATGCAATCGTGCAAAATGATTACAATCTTTCCGTAAGCTCCTACGTGGAAGCAAAAGACACTAGGGAAGTCATTGATATAAATGAGTTGAATGCAGAAATAAAAACGACTGTAACAAAGATAGATAAGCTTCGTGCCGAAATTGATAAAATCGTGGCTGAAATTGAGGTGTAAATATGAATAATGAATTGCAATTTTTAATATACAATACACCCGAGCAAGATGTATCTATCAACGCAGTAGTGAAAGATGAAACCATTTGGTTAACGCAAAAAGCTATGGCAGAGTTGTTTGATTGCTCTACGGATAACATTTCTTTACACCTTAAAAATATTTATAATGATGGTGAACTTAACGAATCTTCAACTACCGAGGAATTCTCGGTAGTTCAGAAAGAGGGTTCAAGAGAAGTTCGAAGAACTCCAAAGTTTTACAACCTTGATGCAATCATCTCCGTTGGTTATCGTGTAAATTCCAGAAAAGCCACTAATTTTAGAATTTGGGCAACTTCTGTTTTAAAAGAATATATGACAAAAGGCTTTGCTATGGACGATGAGCGTTTAAAGCAAGGCAAAACAGCTTTTGGTAAGGATTACTTCAAAGAACTGTTGGAACGTGTTCGCTCTATTCGTGCAAGCGAAAGACGGATTTGGCTTCAAATAACAGACATTTTTGCAGAATGCAGCATTGATTATGATACAAATGCTGAACTGACAAAAGAATTTTATGCAATGGTACAAAATAAATTCCATTTTGCAATTACAGGGCAAACAGCAGCAGAAATTATTGATACAAATGCAGACAAAACAAAAGAAAATATGGGGCTTACCACCTGGAAAAACTCACCTGATGGCAGAATTTTAAAAAGTGATGTAACAGTTGCAAAAAACTATCTTGATGAAAAACAGATAAGACAGCTTGAGCGTGCAGTTACAGGATATTTTGATTATATTGAAGACTTGATTGAGCGAGAAAATACCTTTGCCATGGAGGAGTTTGCAACAAGCATAAACGAATTTTTAGCTTTTAGAAAATATGATATTTTAAAGGATAAAGGCAGAATTTCTAAAAGGCAAGCAGACGAAAAAGCAAAAGCTGAATATGATGAATTTAACAAAACCCAAAAGATAAATTCAGACTTTGAAAAAGAAGCGAAAAGGCTTTTG
>RZZU01000016.1 GCA_009929735.1 Clostridia bacterium
ATGGAAAACTACGTTTTCCTTGGGGATAGGGAATTTAGGGAAATATGAATAAAATGAAACTATAAAATTCTCATTCAAAAACATAGTTTTTGAAAAAAAGGGTCAAGGGATGAAGTCCCTTGCAGAGTTTGAGGCAGAGCCTCAAGGTCTTAGTCCCTTGACCCGGTCTTCAGTCTTTGGTCTTAAAATAAAAAAGAGGTGAAAAAATTGAGCGACGAAATCAGAGAAATAGATAAGGTCGTTTCCATAGATATTAACGAGGAAATGAAAAAATGCTATATCGATTATGCAATGAGCGTAATCGTTGCCCGTGCATTGCCCGATGTGCGTGATGGCTTGAAGCCTGTGCAAAGACGTATCCTTTTTTCTATGAACGAAATGAACTTGGACCCCAATAAAAGCTATCGTAAATCGGCACGTATTGTGGGTGATACCATGGGTAAATACCACCCTCATGGTGATAGCTCTATTTATCAGGCAATGGTGCGTATGGCACAGAACTTCTCCATGCGCTATATGCTGGTAGACGGCCATGGTAACTTTGGCTCGATTGACGGGTATGGCGCTGCGGCAAGCCGTTATACCGAGGCAAGAATGTCTAAAATTACGGCAGAGCTGTTGGCAGATATTGAAAAAGATACCGTTGATTTTGTACCAAACTATGACGAGAACGAAAAAGAACCTACTGTTTTGCCCGCTAGAATCCCAAATCTTTTGATTAATGGCTCCTCGGGTATTGCCGTTGGTATGGCAACCAATATCCCACCGCATAACTTGACGGAAGTCATTAACGGCGTTGTTTGTATGATCGATAATACTATCAACGAAAAAGAAACCGATGTGGAAGAATTAATGGAGCATATCCAAGGCCCTGACTTCCCCACAGGTGCGGCAATCCTCGGGAAAAGCGGAATTCGTGCGGCTTACCGTACGGGTAGGGGTAAAATCTTAGTCCGTGCATTGGCGGAAATTCTGCCCATGCCTAATGGACGTGAAAAAATTGTAGTAACGGAACTGCCCTATATGGTAAATAAACTGCGTTTGATTGAAAAAATCGCAGAACTCGTGAAGGATAAGCGCATTGAAGGGATCAATGACCTCTATGATGCTTCTGCCGGTGATGATATCCAAATTATCATTGAGCTGAAAAAGGATGTTAATGCAAATGTCATCTTAAATCAGCTTTATAAATTTACCCAGCTGCAGGAAAGCTTCGGTGCCATTATGCTGGCTTTGGTGAATGGTAAGCCAGAGGTATTGAATTTAAAGCAAATCATCGAAGAATACTTGAAGCATCAGGAAAATGTTATTACAAGAAGAACCAAGTTTAATCTGGAGAAAGCGGAAAAAAGAGCACATATCCTGGAAGGCTTGCGTATTGCAATAGATAATATCGATGAAGTCATTCGTATTATTCGTACTAGCTATGATAATGCAAAGGAACGGTTGATGGAGCGGTTTTCACTTTCCGATGTGCAGGCACAGGCGATTTTGGAAATGCAGCTGCGCCGTTTGCAGGGCTTGGAGCATGAAAAAATTGATACGGAGTATAGGGATTTAATGGAAAAGATTACTTATTTCAAGTCCTTATTGGCAGATAGAAAATTAATGCTCGGTGTAATCAAAGACGAAATCACAGAAATTCGTGATAAATTCGGCGATGGACGCCGCACCCAATTGGTGCAAAACCCCGGGGAAATCGATCTGGAGGATTTGATTGAGGAAGAAACCTGCGTTATGACCCTTTCAAACTTCAATTATATCAAGCGTACCCCTTTGGATACCTATAAGAGCCAGAATCGAGGCGGCAGGGGTATCGTTGGTATGCAGACAAGGGAAGAGGATTTTGTAAAGGATATGTTCCTTTCCTCAACGCATGATACAATTTTGTTCTTTACTGATCGTGGTAGGGTATACCGCATGAAGGGCTATGAAATTCCTGAAGCAGGTCGTACCGCAAGGGGTATGGCAATTGTGAATTTATTGGAAATTGCGCCCGGTGAAAGCATTACTGCAATCATTCCTGTAAAAGAGTTTAAGGAAGATGAGTACCTTGTGATGATTACAAAACAGGGTATCATTAAAAAAACGGAAATGACGAGCTTTGCAAATATCCGAAAAGGCGGTCTGATTGCGGTTAACCTGAGGGAAGATGACAGCTTGATTTCTGTTATGACAACCAACGGTGAAAATGAAATTTTTGTTGCCACAAGAAAAGGCATGGGCATTAAATTCTCCGAAAAAGATGTGCGTTCTATGGGGCGTACCGCTACTGGTGTAAAGGCAATTACACTGCGCAAGGAGGATTATGTGGTTTCTGCCATAAAAATTGCAGCAGGCGCAAAATTATTGAATGTAACGGAAAAAGGTTACGGAAAACGTACGGAAACCGATGCATTTACCGTTCAATATCGAGGCGGTAAAGGCTTGAAGATTCATCAGTTAACAGAAAAAACCGGACTTTTGACAGGTGTTCTGTTGATTGATGATAATGAAGAAATCATGCTGATGACCTCCGAGGGCATTATCATTCGTCTAAGAGCAAGGGAGATTTCAACCATTGGACGTGTTTCTCAAGGTGTCAAGCTGATGAACCTGAATGAGGGCGTAACGGTTGTAGGTATTGCAAAAATATCAGAAGATGATATTAAAGAGGACGAAATACTAGAGGACGAAATGAAAGAAGATACTGTAGAACTGGAAGAAATTGTATCTGAAACAACTGATTAATGATTCTGCAAATAAAACTGCACAAAAAATAGTGCAGTTTTATTTGTATTAATTTAAAAAAGTATTTAATTTTTTTAGGAAAAAGCTTAAAATAAAGCATGCAACGAGCTTTAAAATTAGGAAAAAATGTATTTTATGAACATAAGAATGGAAAGAGGGCGATAAAAATGATACTGCATTATATTTTTCTGGGTATCATCAGTATAATGGCAATGTTGCTGCTCTGCATTATAATTAATAAAAATGAAACAATAACCAGAAAATTAAAATTTTATTTTACTTCTGCGATTATTGGAACAATCATGGTTACATTATGCGAAATCGGTACATATTTTTTCGAAAAGCCCCATACAAATTTATGGATACAAAGTTTATTGTGCGATGTAATCGGTTTCTCTGTTTCACCATTCATACCTATTTTTATTGCTTTTGCGATTTGCAATTTGGAATTTTCTAAATATAAAGCTTGGTTTTTGCCGCCAATCATAAGTATGTTTTTTACAATGCTTTCCCCTTTTTACGGACTTATATTTTCTGTTTCTACAGAAAATATTTATACAAGAGGGCCTTTGTTTTCCATTTTTATACTGGCGTATCTTTGGGGAATCTGCGTGCTAATCCAAGAAACGGTAAAACTTACAAAAAGGTATCAAACAAAAAGCGGCTTTGTTCTGTACTTGCTATTGTTCTTTATATTGTTTGGAACAACCATACAAATTATATTCCCAATGGTACATACCACTTGGATTTGCATTGCTCTTTCCGTGACGATTTATTATGCATATTTTTGTGAGCTTAGTGAAAAATTTGATGCGCAAACCTATCTTTTAAATCGCCGTGCCTATAACTGTGCAGTGGAACGCATGGAAGAATCCTCGCAAGCTTCTGTATTAATTTTTGATATTGATGATTTTAAAATGGTAAACGATACATATGGGCATCCGTATGGAGATTATTGTTTAATTACGGTTGCAGGCTGTATTAAAGACATTTTTCAAGAGATTGGTTTGTGTTTTCGCATTGGCGGCGATGAATTTTGCGTAATTACGAAAACAGCGGATGAGGCAATGCTTGAAGAGGCAAAAAATAAGTTTTTAAAAAAAATAGAAAAGTGCAGAGAAAAGGATGCAAAAATTCCGAATGTTTCGGTTGGTCATGGCATTTATAAAAAGGGATTATGTAAAGTAGATGAGGTAATCCAAAAGGCGGATGACCAATTATATGAGTTTAAGAATAGATCAAAAAATATTTTTGTGAAAAATATCTAATTAGATTAAAAATATCGGCGATTATTTGACAAATATTTGTTATACTGCTAGAATTAAATAAATGAAGAAGAGTGAGGTGTGAAAGCAGATGTGGGATATAGAATTTATACTTGCAATTGGGAAAGTTATTTCATTAATCCTTTGTATGGTTTTTATTGAAGGCGTTGTTGCGAGCAGGTTAAATGGAAAATGGACGGGTATGCTGCTGCCGACGATTATGGTATTGCTTTCTGTTTGGGTGCTTGCAACATGGAGAAACGGCATTTATTTTCTTTTGGTATTAGCTCCTGCTTTATTGTGCTGGTTTATTTATTTTATGTGCCGTCGTTCCATTAAAAACGGCACGGCTTTGTGCTTGCAAGAAGAAGAAAATATCTGATTTTATTTGAGCGTTTCGGCAAATTTGATACTGCTTGAAAAAGTGCAGCATCTTCAATCTTTTTAGGAAAACAGAAGGAAAAAGCCCGATTGCTTTCGATAAGGTTTGCCTTGCAAATCCTTGCAATTTGGGCTTTTCCGTTTTTTAAAGCCTGCACGAGAAAGAATGCATTAGGTTATTGTGAAAAGGGAAAAATACTTTATTTTTTTTTGAAATTTTTATCGTATTCGGGGGTGTCAGATGAAGAAATTTTTAATTTTGGTATTAGGCTGTTTCTTTCTTACTTCCTGTACGATAGAGAAGGAACAAAACTATGCTGTTGTGGCGGGGCTATCTCAGCCCATGGTAAAACAGGTAAAGCTGGCTGTGGTTGGAGATATTATGGTTCATGATTACCAGTATAATGAGGCATATGATGCGGCTACGGATTCGTACAATTTTATGCATAATTTTCAGGATGTAAAAAAATATTTTGATGGCTATGACCTTGTTTTGGGTAATCTGGAGCTGACGTTTGGTGGAAAAGAGAAGGGGTATTCGTCTTTTCCCTGCTTTAATACGCCCGACGAATTTTTAGATGCAGTAAAGGATGCCAATTTCGACATATTGACGACTGCAAACAATCATTGTATGGATACAGGCAAAAATGGCTTGATTCGTACGCTGGACAAGCTGGATGAGGCTGGCATTGCCCATATGGGAACCTACCGTTCGGCGGAGGAACGGGATAAGATTTTATATAAAGAGGTGAATGGAATTACCTTTGCGTTTTTATCCTATACCTATGGTACGAATGGTATAGCGGTTCCGGATGCGTATTTAGTAAACCTCATTGATGATGATGACCAAATGGTTGCCGATATAAAAAAAGCAAGAGAGCAGGCGGATGTTGTTGTTGTCATGCCGCATATGGGCAACGAATATGAAACATATCCAAAAGAAGTGTTTCAGGATTGGGCGGATTTGATGTTTCTTTCAGGGGCAGATATTGTTTTTGCGAGTCATCCTCATGTTTTGCAGCCGATGGAGTATCGAAGGGTTGATCATGGGGATGGTGTGCATGATGGTTTTATCATTTATTCCTTGGGGAATTTTATTTCTTCTCAGACGACACCGCCCAGAAATGCTTCTATTGTTTTACATTTGACGGTTGAGCAGGTGGGAAATGAACCGCCTAATGTGAAAGAGGTTTCTTTTGTGCCAATCTGGACACAATTTCGCAATGCACAGGACGAAAATCATTTTGTGGTGCGCAGTGTCTATGAAATGGTAACCCTAGCGAAAAGTGAAAAAGATAAATTAATGCGAAAAAAAGACCAAGAACGCTTGCGAGAGGTGCATGAGGAAACGGCATCCTTCCTTTTAAACCGTGATATTCCGCTTTCAGAAATACAGGAGGAATATGTTTTCCAAAAGCAATGAAACCTCTTGTCATGCAAGGCTAACAGTGATAGAATAATCTATAACTGTTAAAACGAAGCCTATAGGAGGAACGGTATGGAAAGAGATTACCTTGCGGAGAATGTAGCTTATTTAACCAAGGAATTAGGTAAATGCAATATTTCGCAGAATTTGTTCCAACGCTTCAAAGAATTAATTATGGGTGGAGTGCTTCCGGCTGGATATATGCTTCCAAATGAAAATATTGTGAGTGATGTATTGGGGGTAGGGCGCAGTACCTTGCGTGAGGCATATACTGCTTTGGCAGTTTTTGGATTCATTAGACGCTCAAAGGCTGGTACTTTTATAAATGAAATCGATAACATCGTGAATATTGCGCCTTTTAGCATTACAGTTGAAAATTCTGATTTAAGTGACCTTCTGGAGTTCAGATATATGCTGGAGGCGGAAACAGCCAGTTATGCGGCAAAAAGAGCAACGCCTGAGGATATTGGGAACATCACCTTTTGTTATGAAAAAATGATAGAAAGCAAGCATGATGTGAATTTATTTGTGGATTATGATGCTATGTTTCATTTGCAGGTTTCCGCAGCTTCTCATAATGAGCTTTTGATGAGTACGATGATTGCTGCTAAGGATTCCTTTGAAAAGGGCATACGCTTGGCGCTCAGGGAATCGCTTACACAAAATCCCCGTGCCATCGATGTTACCATCGATTTGCATGGAAAGCTGTTAAATGCAATTAAAAACGGTGATTACCAAACAGCATATGCAGTCATGAGAGAGCATATTTCTTATGTAAATTTAACTGTAAAATATGGGTAAGCTTGTTTAAATTCAGCATACTATGAAAAAGGCATTTTTGGAACGGAGCGTTATGTGTAACCTCTGTTTTAGATGCCTTTTTTTCGTCAAAACCAGGTTGCGGATCTGTTCATGGATTTTAATGGTGCATTCCCATTAGAATTGGCTGTTTTCCTTGATTTTACAGGGATTTTGTGATAAAGTTTATAAATGTATGCACTATTTTTTTTGATTGATATACAGAAATTTGATTATGAATTCCGATTGGAGGATTTTAATATGGATTTTAAGTTGGAGGTTGCAAAGCTCTTAGCGAAAGCTGCAAATCTCTCTTTGGAAGAAGCTATGAGTACGGTGGAAATACCTGCAAATAAGGCAATGGGCGATTTTGCGTTTCCTTGCTTTCGTTTGGCAAAGGTTTTTCGTAAAGCACCCCCAATGATTGCGCAGGAAATTGTTGAAAAGCTGGACAAGCCAGATTTTATAGAAAACACGCAGGTGGTTGGGGCTTATGTAAACTTTTTTATTCAAAAAGGCTTGTATGCGCAGGAAATTTTAGCAAAGGTTTTAGCTGAAAAAGAGAATTATGGGAAGAGTAATATTGGGAATGGAAAAACAATTGTGATTGATTATTCCTCACCAAATATTGCAAAACCCTTTCATGTAGGACATCTTCGTTCTACCGTAATTGGAAATGCAATCTATAAAATTTACGAGGAACTGGGTTATCATTGTGTCGGCGTGAATCATTTGGGCGATTGGGGTACACAATTTGGAAAATTGATTGTTGCATATCGAAATTGGGGCAGCAAGGAAGCCGTGGAGGCCGATGGCATTCAGGAATTGATGCGTATTTATGTGAAGTTCCATGATGAGGCTGAAAAGAATCCTGCGTTGGATGATGAGGCAAGACTTTGGTTTGTGAAGATGCAAGAGGGCGATGATGAGGCACTCACGCTTTGGAAATGGTTTTATGATATTAGTATCAAGGAATTTGAACGTGTATATGAAATGTTGGGCGTAACATTTGATGCGTATACAGGCGAAAGCTTTTATAATGATAAAATGGCACCAGTAGTGGAAGAATTGAAGGAAAAAAATATTTTGAAGGAAAGCGAAGGTGCCATGATTGTTGATTTGGAGCATAAAAATATGCCGCCTTGCTTGATTATTCGTAAGGATGGCGGTACCCTTTATGCAACAAGAGATATTACCGCCGCTTTATACCGCAAAAAGACATATGATTTTGACAAATGCATTATTTTAACGGCATTAGACCAAAATTTGCATTTTGCGCAGTGGTTTGAAGTGATTCATATGATGGGGTATGATTGGTATGAGAATTTGATTCATGTTCCTTTTGGCTTGGTTAGCTTGGATAGCGGAAAGCTCTCCACACGCCACGGCAATGTTATTTTGATGGAGGATTTGTTGAATCAGGCAATCGGAGAAACAAAGAAAATCATTGAAGAGAAGAACCCTTCCTTGGCAAATAAAGAACAGGTTGCAAAGCAGGTGGGCATCGGTGCCGTTATTTTCAATGATTTGTATAATGGACGAATCAAGGATGTCGTTTTTTCATGGGAAAGAATGCTGAATTTCGATGGGGAAACCGGTCCTTATGTTCAATATACACACGCTCGTGCTTGCAGCATTTTAAAACGTGCGGGAGAAATTTCATTTGAAAATATCCAGTATGATTTGCTTTCTGATGATGCTTCCTTGGATATTTGTAAGCTTTTGGAGGCTTATCCCGAGAAAATAAAGGATGCGGCAAGCAAGCTGGAGCCATCTGTTGTAACCAGACATTTGGTTGCAATTGCGCAGGCTTTTAATAAATTTTACCATGACAACCCTATTTTAAGCAGTGAGGACGATGTGCGACAGGCACGTTTGGCTATGGTAGTAGCTGTGGAAGCAGTTATGAAGGAAGGCTTGCGGCTTTTAGGCATCGATGCACCGGAACAAATGTAAGAAGAGAGGTGTTTTAGCATGAAAAAGCTAAAGTTAATATACAATCCTTTTTCTGGCAATAAAACCTTTAAATTTGACTTGGACGTATGTATTGGCATTTTCCAAGAAGCTGGATTTGAGGTGCATCCTTTTCGTTCCATGGTTGAGGGTGATATAGCGAAGCATATAAAGGAAATGCCAGAGGATTATGACGTGATTGTTGCTTCAGGCGGCGACGGGACAGTCAATATCGTTTTAAACGCATTGATGAGCCGTAAAATGAATATTCCTTTGGGCATTATTCCTTCGGGAACAGCAAATGATTTTGCAACCTTTCTTGGCTTTAAAAATGGACAGGTTGAGGAAGCCTGTCGGGCAATCGTGAACACGCGTGCTGTTGCGATCGATTTAGGACTTGTGAACAATAAAACCTATTTTATTAACGTTTGTGCAGGTGGACTTTTAACGAATGTATCTCAGACGGTTGACAAAGATGTAAAAAATGCACTGGGCAACCTTTCCTATTATTTAAAAGGAGTGGAGCAAATTCCAAGCTTTCATAAAATTCCTTTTCGCATTACAACCAGTAAGGAAGTTATCGAGGAAGATTTATATTTGTATATGATTATGAATAGTGCGGGTACTGGTGGATTTACAAAGCTTTCACCGCAGTCATCCATTCAGGATGGTATGTTTGAATTTTTGGCAATTCGGGCAAGGTCATTAATCGAATTATCTCCTGTTTTCTTAAAAATGCTTACTGGAGATCATATTCACGATACCAAAAATATTCTTTATATTAGAGATAATTATTTTAAGGTTGAATGCTTGCAGGATGATTTTAAAATAATGGAGTCAACAGTGGATGGGGAAATGGGCCCTAAAATGCCTTTTGAATTAAAAGTTGTGCCTAAGGCAATTCGTGTTTTTGTGAATCCTAAGCGGATGTAATGTTTCACGTGAAACATTAGGATTAGAAAACAATGAAAACAGCAATGTTTCACGTGAAACATTGCTGTTTTTCTTTTCAATCAGAAGTGTATGTGCTATAATTTTTTCAGATATGCAATGAGAGGCGGGGGAATCCATGAGTAAAGTACGGGTTATCGCAGTGACGAATCAAAAAGGCGGCGTAGGCAAAACAACTACAACAATCAATTTATCTGCAAGTTTGGCAACCTTCGGAAAAAAAGTTCTGGTGATTGATGCGGATCAACAAGGAAACACAACCAGTGGTCTTGGCCTTGATAAAAACAGCTTAGAATTGACGATTTATAATATGCTTTTAGGGGAGGCGTCAATTCCAGAAATAAAGCAAACTACCTGTGTAGAGGGTTTGGAAATACTTCCAGCAAATATCAGCCTTACCGGTGCTGAAATAGAGTTGATTGGAAAAGAAAATAGAGAATTTATATTACGGGAAGAATTGGTTAAAATAAAAGATGATTATGATTTTATTGTGATTGATTGCCCGCCTTCTCTAAATTTAATTACAATTAATGCGATGACTGCTGCCGATACCGTTTTGGTACCAATTCAGTGTGAATATTTTGCACTGGAAGGATTGGAACAACTTTTGCACACGATTAATCTGGTAAAGAAAAGGCTAAACCCCTATTTAGAAATTGAAGGCATTGTATTCACAATGTTTGATGCAAGAACAAATTTGTCGTTGCAGGTGGTCGAGGAAGTAAAACGAAGCTTGGGGAGCAATGTTTACCGCAGTATCATTCCAAGAAATGTTCGCTTGGGCGAAGCACCAAGCCATGGCTTACCCATACATATGTATGACCCGAAATCCAAGGGCGCAGAGAGCTATTCACTTTTAGCGGAAGAGGTTATTGAAAGGGAGTGGAGCTGATTTATGGCTGCAAAAAAAATGGGACTAGGTTCCAAAGGAATGGGATTAGAAGCATTAATCAATAACAAATTGGAAGATTTTAAAGAAACAGGAAAAGAAATCGGTAAAGCTGCTGTATGGGAATTGGATATGAACATGATTGAGCCAAACCGTAAGCAGCCAAGAAAGTATTTTGACGAAGCAGCACTGGAGGAATTAGCAGTTTCCTTAAAAACCTATGGAATGATTCAGCCAATTGTAGTAAGAAAAAACGAAGATTATTATGAAATTATTGCCGGTGAAAGAAGATGGAGAGCGGCAAAAATTGCAGGGCTTAAAAAAATTCCTGTAATTGAAAAAAAATGGAAGGATGCAGAGGCTTTTGAGGCATCTTTAGTGGAAAATTTACAAAGAGAAGACTTAAATCCAATTGAAGAAGCTGAAAGCTATCATCGGCTGCAGGAAGATTTTGGGTTCAGCCAAGAGCAAATTTCGTCAAAAGTAGGGAAAAGTCGTTCGACAATTACAAATTCCCTTCGGTTATTGCAGTTGGATGCAAGAGTATTAAATTTTGTGATTGAAAATAAGCTGACAGGCGGTCATGCCAGAACACTGCTTTCTGTAACAGATAAAGAACGCCAATTTGAATTGGCAGAGCACGTCATTGAAGAAGAATTGAGCGTAAGAGCAACCGAAGCATTGGTAAAAGAGGAACTAAATCAAAAGGATAAAACAAACAAAACGAATCCCGAGAAATTGAAAAATGTAAATCAGCAGGCAGTTGAGCATGAACTGAATACTATTTTTTCAACAAAAGTGAGAATTAATCAAATGAAGAATAAAGGGAAAATAGAAATAACATATTATTCTCAAGAGGATTTGGATAGACTTTTAACCATTATGAAAAGAATGGAAGGATAATGATTCATGGAATTGTTGCAAGATTATATCATATATATTCTTTTAGGGCTGGGAATAGCGGTTCTTGTACTTTTCAGTCTATGTATCATATTATTTGATAAAATAAAAAAACAAAAGAAAAAATACGATTTTTTTATGGGAGCGAACCGCAGACCAAGTCATAATTTAGAAATGAAAATTGAAGAATACTATCAAACCTCAAAAGAGATTGAGGAAAAGTATGCAAAGCTGTTGGATATGGTTACTGATATGGATAAAACCATGAAAAGCAATATCCAAAAGGTTGGAATGGTGCGCTACAATCCCTTTGAGGAAATGGGCGGAAACCTCTGCTTTGCATTGGCACTCTTAGATGGAGAGGACAATGGTGTTGTTTTAAATGGCATTCATAGCCGCACCGGCTCTTTTACCTATGCAAAGCCAATACAAATGGGCGTAAGCATTTATATGCTTTCCGAAGAAGAAATAAAGGCGGTTCAGATGGCGAAGGACCACGCTTATCAGCCTGTGCATGAAAAAGTGATTAAAGTTAAATTTAAGCCCACCTTTCGCAGAAAGGATAAAGAGCCAGTTATGGAAGAGCAAATTCAGCTTGACATAACCCAGGATGAAGCAAGCAAAGAAACAAGCAAAGAAACGAGTAAAGAACCAAGCGAAGCAATAGGAGATGTAACCTCGGCTGAAAAAGAGCAAATACTCCAAGAGGAACTGATGGCAAGCCTAATTGCCGCTGTTGAAATAAAAAATGAGGAAACTGAAAAAACTGAGGGAAAAAAAGAGGATCATAACATTCAAAGAGCACCGATTTATATAGAAAAAAAATTGGAAGAAGAAGAATAAGATGAAGAAAAGGGGGAGGGGAGAGAAAAAGCAGTTTTTCTAAAACCACCTTTTTTTCTTAGAAAAATGTGAATATGTGCATAAAAAATGTGGATAATGTGGATAACTTCGTGTTATACTTTGCAAAAAGGATGCATACACAAAAAAACAATCAAAAGTTATCCACAAAATGTTGATAAATCAGTGCAAAAGGAGAAAAACATGGGATACAAAATGATTTTTTCAGATATGGATGGTACCTTATTGAAAAATGATATTGAGGTATCAGAAAAGAACAAAATCGCCATTGAAAAGGCAGTAAAAAAAGGGGTTCAATTTGTCATTTGTACCGGGCGTGGTGTTTTTGGTGTTGAACGTTACCTGAAACAATTAAATTTAATCGGTCAGGAAGGATATGCAATTTGCCAAAATGGCGGGGCAGTTTATGATTTAAAAGATATGTCGCTTGCCCTCCGAGAAAGCTTTTCACCGAAAATTTATGCGCCGATTGCGGAATATGCCCGAAAGCTTGGCCTGGAATTATACTATTATGATGATCGAAAATTCATTGCGGAAACGGAAACGGCACGGGTAAAACGCTACTGCGAAGTAATGGGGAGTGCCGTTAAAATTATGAAAGAGCCTTTGATATATGATGGCGAATTCACAAAATCCCTGATTACCGGTGATAGGGAAAAATTGCTCTTGGTGCAAAAAATGGTGCAAGACATAGCTGGAAATCAATTAGAATGCTTTTTTTCCAGCAAAGTTTTTATGGAAGTAGTCAAAAAAGGTGTCAGCAAGGGCAATATTATGGAAGAAACCGCAAGAAAAGCAGGCGTACCTATGAAATCAGTGATTGCTGTGGGGGATAGCGATAATGATATATCCATGATAAAAAAAGCCGGTCTGGGGATAGCGGTTGCCAATGCAGACCCGGAAGTTAAGGAAATTGCTGATTATGTTACAAAAAACAGATGTGAACAGGATGCAATCGCAGAAATTATAGAGAAATTTATACTGTGAGTTAACATAACAATTTTCATCAAGTAAGTGTACAAAAGGGAACCACTTAAAAAACTATTGATTTTTATTGGTAGTTTGGTATATAATAGTGGGACATAATAGCGTGTGGCGAAAAGTCGCCCATAGGAAAGCTAAATTTTCTGTATTTCTTCAGAGAGTCGGTGTTTGGTGCGAGCCGATGGAAAAAGAAAATGCTCCACTTTCCAAGCTGCCGATGAAAGTCGGAAGGGTAAGCCCTTTATCGCTGTTTAAAGAGGTTCGAAATTTTTTCGGGCAATCTGGGTGGCAACGCGGGAAATACTCTCGTCCCTGTTTTTTTAAGGGATCGGGGGTTTTTTTATTACCCGATTCCCCAAATTCGTATATTTTTCATAGAATGAAGGAGGAAATAAAGATGTTGGATATTAAATTTGTAAGGGAAAATCCCGATGTGGTAAGAGAAAATATCAGAAAAAAATTCCAAGAAAATAAGCTCCCCTTGGTAGACGAGGTCATTGCTTTGGACCTTGAAAACAGAGCCATCAAACAAGAGGTTGAGGTGCTTCGTGCAGAAAGAAATAAGCTGTCCAAGGAAATCGGCGGACTTATGGCAAAGGGCTTGAAGGATGAGGCAGAGCAGGTGAAGGCAAAAATTGCGGCAGAAGCTGCAAGGGTTGATGTGCTGACCGAAAAAGAAAAGGAAATAGAAGAAAAAATCAAGAAAATCATGATGACCATTCCCAATATCATTGATCCTTCCGTTCCGATTGGTAAGGATGACAGTCAAAATGTGGAGGTGCAGAAATATGGCGAGCCCGTTGTGCCTGATTTTGAAATCCCCTACCACACAGAAATTATGGAAAGCTTCAAGGGCATTGATTTGGAAGCTGCAAGAAAAGTTGCCGGCAATGGTTTCTACTATTTAATGGGTGATATTGCCCGCCTGCATTCTGCTGTTTTGTCATATGCAAGAGATTTTATGATTGACCGTGGCTTCACTTACTGCATTCCGCCTTTTATGATTCGCAGTAACGTGGTTACAGGCGTTATGAGCTTTGCGGAAATGGATGCTATGATGTATAAAATAGAAGGTGAAGACCTGTATCTGATTGGCACCAGCGAGCATTCCATGATTGGTAAATTTATTGATACCATGAATAAGGAGGAGGACTTGCCGCATACACTAACCAGCTATTCTCCTTGTTTCCGTAAGGAAAAAGGCGCACATGGACTGGAAGAACGTGGCGTATACCGTATTCACCAGTTTGAAAAACAGGAAATGATTGTTGTCTGCAAGCCAGAAGAAAGCCCTATGTGGTATGACAAGCTGTGGCAAAACACCGTAGATTTATTCCGTACCATGGATATACCTGTGCGTACCTTGGAATGCTGCTCCGGTGACTTGGCAGACTTGAAGGTGAAATCTGTAGACGTAGAGGCATGGTCCCCTAGACAGAAGAAGTATTTTGAAATCGGAAGCTGCTCCAACTTGGGCGATGCGCAGGCAAGAAGACTGGGCATTCGTGTTGCAGGCGAGGAAGGCAGAAAATACTTTGCGCATACCTTAAATAACACCGTTGCCGCACCTCCTAGAATGCTGATTGCTTTTTTGGAAAATAATTTGCAGGCGGATGGCAGCGTACGTATCCCTGAGGTATTACGTCCTTATATGGGCGGTTTAGAAAAGATGGAAAGAAAGAACTGAGTTCAAAAAAATTGGGGGCAGGGCCTTCCTTGTCCCCGAAATTTCAAAATAAAAAAAGAAGAAATGGTTTTTTCCTGAAAACCCGCAGCAAAAGTAAAACATAAATGGAGTTGTGGAAGTCCTACGTCGTTTGGGAGCAGGAAAGTCCTTCCGTTATAAGTAAAATTACGACTTGACAAAGCCTATAAAAAATGATATGATATTTTGGCAGTAGGCTTTTGGAGAAGTACTCAAGTGGCTGAAGAGGTGCCCCTGCTAAGGGTATAGGTCGTTAACGCGGCGCGAGGGTTCAAATCCCTCCTTCTCCGTTTTAAAAGAATCCGGTTTGTCGGGTTCTTTTTTTTATTTCGATAAAAAATGTTTCATGCGAATTTCATTTGCGGCGAAAGACATCAAGGATTTTATCAATGATTTTGCGTTGTTTGCTTGACAATAAAAGAAGAAACAGGTATAGTAAACAACAAAGAGTTAGACAAGACTAACTAAAACCAAATTGATAAAAGGAGTATAACTATGTCAATCAAGTTAGACGGAGTAATGGAAACGCTGTTGATTACGCTTTATGTAAAGGCAAAGGATGCCCTGAGCAGTACCCCTGTGATTCATGATCAAAAAGCTGTTGAAATCGTGAATAAAATAGACTATGATTTTAAAAAATTTGACAGTGGTGAAATGTCTTATTATGGCGTTTTGGCAAGGGCTAAAATGATGGATGCGCAGGCGAAAAAATTTATCCAAGAAAACCATGATTGCGTCATTGTTTCAATCGGCTGCGGGCTTGATACCCGGTTTTCACGCATAGATAACGGTAAAATTCAATGGTATAACCTAGATTTTCCCGAAGTGATTGCGCAGAGAGAATTATTTTTTGAAAAGAACGAGCGAGTGAAAAATATCGGAAAATCAGCGTTAGACGCAACATGGACACAGGATGTCAAAACGGACGGAAAAAAGCTGCTGATTATTTCAGAGGGTATGCTCATGTATTTGAAGCAAAACGAAATCAGCCAGCTGCTGCAAATATTGACCTATGGCTTTGACAGCTTTGAGGCGCAGTTCGACCTGCTGTATAAAGGGCTTGTCAACAAAGCCGCTATGCATGATACGCTGAAAAAAACAAGCGCACAATTTCATTGGGGCGTCACGGATGGCAGTGAGATCGTTGCATTATGCTCGGCGATACAGCAAAAAGGGCTGATTAATTTTACAGATGAATTAAAGCATTTGCTGCCGGGCATTAAAAAGCTTCTCACACCAATCATGTATATTTCCAATAATCGGCTTGGCATCTATACTTATCAAAGAAAAGCATAACGAGCTTTAAGCACCTGAGTGCTTGCCGCTTCTGCGCTGCCGAAAGGAAGTGAATTCCAAAAAAATGCGAAACTTAGGATTGCAGAGAAGTCTGCTTTTCATCAGCATGAAGAAACCTTGATTTTCCAAAAAAAATGATTTACAAGCTTCTTTTTCAAAATAAAAAACCCCGCATTGCCAAGCAATGCGGGGTTTTTTTCTGTTTATTTGAAAAATGTTAAAAGTAAATTTGTTTTTTTACAGACCATAAGTTGCGGTGACACTTGCTGTAACCTGAACTTTGTTATACTGAATAACGGTATCGCTGTCGCCGCTTCCGTAGGCAGTGCTGTCCATCATAGCCTTTTCTCTATAATTTGAAGTTTCCTCGTAGGATTGATAGGACGATTGCTCCACAACGTTTTGAATCTGCCCCAGAGGCTTACCGTATGCCGCCGCAATGGCATTGGCTGAAGCAGAAGCATTCTTTACTGCCAATTGCAAAGCCTGTGTGTAATAGCGGGTAGAGTCCTCCAATGAGAAAACAACGTTGCTAAAACCTGTGGCACCTGCCTTTAATGCAGCATCAATATAAGTGCCTGCATTGTCAATATCCTTGATGGTTACCTGAAAATCAGTGTTTGCCTGATAGCGTTCAATGTAGTTTTCCCCAGTTTTTTCATTGTAGCTATATGTGGGATATACATAGGAGTAATTTGTAATGATTTTATCCTTTGCTACACCCATTTCCTCCAGTTTACTGATTACCTTTGCAGAAATTTTGTTATTTTCCTTTTTTGCGGCATCCGAGGTTTTCCCATAGGTTTGAACGGAAAGAGAGATTTGCGCAAGATCAGGCTGCACGGTCACAATACCTGTGCCGCTGGTGGTGATGGTACCTCCCTCAGCCGCAAAAACAGAAGCAGCAGAACCGAAGGCAAGCACAGTTGCCAAAGATGCAGTAATTAAGAAACGTTTCCAGTTTTTCATTTATATTTCCCCTTTCATTTTCATTTTCGAGTTATCTTATTTATTGTTATAGACGCAGAAGTTTTCCTTCAGTTCCCAATAAAAAGAAAATTTTCGATTTTTTTATATTTATGCTATACTGGAGCAAGCGAATAAAGTTAGGAGAGAAAGAGAATGAAACAAACGTTGGTCATTGGTTCCGCTGTGGTGGATGTCATTGTAAATATTCCGCATTTGCCTGTCACGGGTGAGGATATTCATATTTCAAAGCAAAGCCGTTCTTTAGGGGGATGCGCCTATTTAACGTCGGATATTTTGCGCCATTTTTCTTCGCCATATAGCCTTTGTACGGCTGTAGGCGGCGGCATTTACGGTAATTTTGTTTTGGAGAAGCTGAAGGAGCGAGGCGTTACAATTTATGTAAGGCGTCCTGAGGCGGAAAACGGCTGCTGCTATTGCATGGTGGAGGAAGGCGGAGAGAGAACCTTTATTGTCGACCATGGCATTGAATATACCTTTTATGAGTCTTATTTGGAAAGCATTCATACGGAATCTATAGACAGTGTTTATATCTGCGGTTTGGAAATTGAAGAATATACGGGTATGAATATCATAGAATATTTGAAAAAGCACCCTTCGTATCAAATATATTTTTCGCCAAGTCCAAGAATTATGAAAATCAATTCCGAAAGAATGGCGGAGGTTTTCAAGCTTCACCCAATTTTACATTTGAATGAAAAAGAAATTTTGGATTTTACAGCTGCAAATACCATTGAACACGGCGCAAGAACGCTGTATGCAAAAACAGAACGCCCTGTGATTGTAACGCTGGGGCATAGGGGTGCCTATTGCTTTGATGGGCAGACGGATTTCTATGCGCCACCGGTCAAAACAACAGTGACTGACACCATAGGCGCAGGGGATTCTCACATAGGGGCGTTGATTGCCGCAAGACGCTTTGGTTTAAGCTTTTCGGAGGCCATAGAAGCGGCGAATTATATTTCGGCCGCTGTGGTTGCAAAGGAAGGCGGGCTGCTTGAGGATGCAGATTTTAAACAAGCATTGTCCAAAATGCCGTTAAGCCTGCAAAAGAAATTTTCTGTATAAGCCTCATAAAGGCGGTGGCTTGCATCTTTTGTGTCGGCTTGAACAAAAATGCTCACCAATACCGCTAGTATTCGCTGCGCTTTTTGTTTAGTCTGACGAAAAATCTGACTGCACATCTGGATACGCATAATTATACGGTATTGCCCGAAAGCCAATTTGATAGGAATTAAAAAAAAGCCCGATTGCTTGGCACACTTTTGCCTTGCAGTACGGGCTTATATTTTTCTGAACTTGAAAACAAAACAACTTGATTTAGAGAATGATTGCTTGTCCAAACCTAGGTGTGTTGATACACCGAGATGTAATTTATGAAAGAATAAATTCTATTACAGATTTAATTTTAAATCGTTTTCCTTAATCCAACCGATTCTTCTTAAAATGTAGGCAAAGATTAAAGTGAAAATTGCGGGTAGAATAAAACAAATCATGCCCATGCTCAGCCAGTCAAAGCCGGTGATGGCTACCTTTGTCCCTGCGGCAACATCATTGACCCAGCCTGTATATAACCCGATTTGTCCCACAAAGCCACAGGTACCCATGCCCGAAGCAACGGCTTCGCCATTCATTTTCAGTTGAAAAATACAGGTTGCAATCGGGCCCGTGATGGCAGAAGCGAGGGTAGGTGCAATCCAAATTTTTGGGTTGCGAACGATATTACCCATTTGCAGCATAGAGGTGCCGATGCCCTGGGCGAACAAACCGCCCCATTTGTTTTCAGGGAAGCTCATTACTGCAAACCCAATCATTTGTGCACAGCAGCCTGCTACCGCCGCACCGCCTGCAAGCCCTGTAAGCCCTAAGGTAGCACAGATGGCCGCACTGCTGATGGGTAGTGTCAATGCAATGCCCACAATGACGGATACCAATATCCCCATCAAGAACGGACGCAGCTCTGTTGCCCACATGATGGTACTGCCCACACCATTTGCAAGTGCGCCAAGGGAAGGCCCCCACCACATTGACAATAAAACGCCAATGATAATTGTAACCGAGGGTGTTACTAAAATATCAATTTTTGTTTCCTTCGATACAGCTTTACCGAATTCCGCAGCAAAAATGGTAACCACAAGCACGGCAAGAGGTCCGCCCGGACCGCCTAACCCGTTTGCGGCACCGCCCACGGCAATGAGTGAAAAAAGAACGAGGGGTGGACATTTTAAAGCATAACCGATTGCAACCGCCATAGCTGAGCCTGTTACACTTTTCGCAAAGCCGCCTATTTCAACCAAAAGCTCGATGCCAAACTGCTGCCCTAACGTTGCAAGAATGGTACCAATTAATAAAGAAGCAAATAAACCCTGTGCCATCGCCCCTAAGGCTTCAATTCCATAGCGTTTTGCGGAAAATTCAATATCCTTCCGCTTTAGAAAAGAACGAAACCCTTGCGATGAGTGATTAACTTCCATAACAACCTCCCGTAAAAATTAATTTTTTTTAAACCTATTATAAATGTTGTTTCGTTAGAATACAATAATATTTGATAAAAAATTATTAATCTTTTTAACCCTTCTCATAAAAAGAAGCATATTTTATTTGGAAAGAAGGTCATACAGCTAGTTTTGACCGAATGGAAACAAAAAATTATAAATTACCCTGATGTTTGGTAAAAGAAAAAGATACTTCTTTAAGAAATCCCCAAAAAGGTTCATATATGCCATTGGTGTTCGCATATAAATAATCCAAGATGATCTTTAGGGGAGTGCTATGGTTGAAAACATATATCGAAGAGAGGGCGGTAGAGGTGGCAAAATTTATGATCCATACTAACGCCACTGTCAGAGAAACGGCGAAAAAATTCGGAATCAGCAAATCCACGGTACATAAGGATATTACTGACCGTGTAGAACGTATTGATCCCGAATTGGCACGGTCTGTTCGCTGTGTGCTTGAAGTCAACAAAGCAGAACGTCATATTAGAGGCGGTATGGCTACCAAGGAAAAATATCTTCACAGGCTGAAGGGTTGATTATTGTATGAAAAAAAGCTGACACAAGCAATGTGTCAGCTTTTTGGCGTATAGTTTAAATAAATTTTTTTGTCATTCACCTGAACGATGTCATCTTCCTTCATTTTTTTCAGCTCTCGCATCATTGCACTGCGGTCGATGCAAAGATAATTTGCCAAGGCAAGAAAAGAAAAGGGCATTTGAAAGGAATTTGCACCTGATTTTGCCGTTTGCATACGAAAATAGCATAAAAGCTTATCCCGAATGGTACGATGGCTTAAGATGTCAACCTTTTCCGTAAGGTTGACAATTTTTTTTGACATAAACGTAAGAAGATTTTCAATGACAATGCTGTGGTGTGCACAGGCTTTGAAACACCGTTTTGTAATATGCGATTTATCTACAAAAAGAATGGCACAATCTTTTTCACAAAGCACAATAAATTCGTCGTCGTGCTCAAAAAAGGAGAAGGCAGCACCAAAAATACCTGAATCTTCAATATATTCCAACATATCCAAAGAGCCATCCGCATTGATTCTGTTAATGGATACACACCCATGATATAACAGCCCTACTTTTTGACAGCCAATATTATAAACGTAAACAGTTTGTTTTTCGTGAAAAATTTTTTTTTCAGCTTCAAAGCAGACAACCATTTTTTCGACATCTTCAATGGAAACGCCTGCAAAAATTGGATTTTTTATCAAATTTTTCATAAAAACACCTCTGATTGTTGCAATTGCAACTTTATTTTTTCTATAAATATGTTATCATATATCTATACAAAAGTAAAAAATTTTTTTGTATAGAGTCACAAAAGAAAAAGCAGTATAAGTAAATATAAACGAACATTTATGAAGGAGGCTGACATTTATGACACCAAAATTTTTTAGATGCAATCACTGTAAAAATATTATTCTCAAGGTAGAAGACAAAGGAGTTCCCGTTGTCTGTTGCGGAGAGGCAATGCAGGAATTGAAAGCGAATACATCTGACGGTGCGACAGAAAAGCACGTACCTGTTGTAACGGTAGAAGGCAATAAGGTTAAGGTTGTTGTTGGCAGTGTTGCCCATCCTATGCTGGAAGAACATCACATTTCTTGGATTTATTTGGAAACAACACAGGGCGGACAGTTGAAATATTTAGATCATACAGGTGCGCCTGAAGCTGAATTTGCACTGACAGAGGACGAAAAATTTGTTGCGGCGTACGAGTACTGTAATTTACATGGACTTTGGAAGTACGAAGCATAATCAAAACAACCCCAAAGACCGGTATTTACCGGTCTTTGCTTGTTTCATAGCAAAATGAATCTGAAGGAGGGAATTTGATGAATACATTGCAGTTAAAAAAAGACCTTTATTGGGCAGGCATTTTGGATAAGAATTTGCGTGTCTTTGATATTATTATGATGACAGAATTTGGAACAACCTATAACTCGTATATTTTAAAATGCGGGGATAAAACCGTTTTGTTTGAAACGGCTAAGGCAAAATTTTACGATGAATATGAAAAAACATTATCGGAAAAGCTGGAGCTTGATAAAATTGACTATATTGTCGTTGACCATACCGAGCCGGATCATGCCGGAAGCATCAGAAATATTATTGAAAAATGCCCACGGGCGAAAATTATTGCAACCCCTACGGCGATTGGATTTTTGAAGCAGATTGTAAACAGGGATTTTTACAGCATTCCCGTTCATGATAAGGATGAACTGCATATCGGCGATAAAACACTGCGGTTTTACGCCTTGCCGAACCTTCATTGGCCCGACAGTATGTATACCTATATTGTTGAGGATAAGGTTCTCGTAACCTGTGATTCCTTTGGTTCTCATTATGCGCACGAAGGCATTTTGAGAAGCAGTGTGACGGATGAAGAAGGCTATATGCGTGCCACAAAATATTATTTTGATAATATTTTAGGGCCGTTCAAGCATCCGTATCTGACGAATGCGTTGGAAGTGGTAAAATCCTTGGATGTTGATATGATTTGTACAGGGCATGGGCCTGTTTTGGACAGCCATATTGCGGAATTAATTCAAATTTATGAAGAATGGTGCAAGGTGCCTGCGCATGAAAAAACAACCGTTGTTATGCCTTATGTGAGTGCTTATGGCTATACCGGCGAGTTGGCAGAAAAAATTGCAGAGGGTATTCGTGAAAGCGGAGATATTGAAGTCAAAATTTACGATATGGTAACGGCAGACGCCTCCGTTGTTTTAGGCGAAATTGCCACGGCAGAGGGCATTTTGCTGGGTACCCCAACAATATTAGGGGATGCCTTGAAGCCCATTTGGGATTTAACCACTTCCTTATTTGCGCCTGTGCATGGTGGAAAGTTTGCCAGTGCGTTTGGCAGCTACGGATGGAGCGGCGAGGGTGTGCCCCATTTGATTGAACGGTTGAAGCAACTGAATATGCGAGTAATGGATGGTTTCCGTGTGCGGTTTAAGCCTTCCGAAAAAGAGCTTTTGGAGGCATATGAATTTGGTTATCGCTTCGGCGAGAAATTACAGCAAAAGGATGCACCTGGAAAATCGAGTGCAAGGTCTACGCTTGTAAAATGCTTAGTTTGCGGAGAAATATTGGATTCCTCATTGGAACGTTGCCCTGTCTGCGGTGTGGGGCCTGAAAACTTTGCGCCCATCGAAGTGGAAACAGTAGCCTTCTATAAGGAAAGCATGGAAAAATTCGTGATTATGGGTGGCGGTACAGCTGCGCTGAATGCGGCACAAGCAATTCGTGAGCGGAATAAGACAGCCCAAATTACAATGATTTCAGAAGAAAATGAATTGCCTTATGACAGACCAATGCTGACAAAGAATATGTTCGGTGCCTTAAGCGGCGATGCCATTGCCAGTGAGGAAAGAACATGGTATGAGGATAATCATGTTACACTGAAATTAGGTACGAAAGTGGAAAAATTGGACACGCAAAAGAAGGAAGCTTACCTTTCCAATGGAGAAGTATTGCCTTATGATAAGTGCGTTTATGCTTTAGGTGCGTATAGCTTTGTTCCGCCGATTAAAGGCAGGGAGCTGGATGGCGTAACTGCGATTAGAACCATTGCTGATGTTGAAAAGATTAGTGGTTGGGCATATAACGCAAAATCGGCTGTGGTGATCGGCGGCGGCGTATTAGGGCTTGAGGCCGCTTGGGAGCTGCGCAAGGAAAAATTGCAGGTAACTGTTTTGGAAGGTGCACCTGTTTTGATGGCAGGCAAAATAGACAGTGAAGCGGTGGAAATGCTGACCAAAATTGCAAGCAATCGAGGAATTCGCATTGTGACAGGTGCAAAAATTTCTGAGCTGAGCGGAAGCGGCAAGGTGGACGGTGTTTTATTAGAAGGCGGAGAAATCATTCCTGCGGATGTGGTTATTATTTCCACCGGTGTTAGGGCGAGCATTGCTTTGGCAACGGAGGCAGGCATTACCTGTGATCGTGCTGTTGTTGTGGATGAGGCAATGCGCACCAATGTAGCTGATGTTTATGCTTGCGGAGATTGTGCCCAATACCAAGGCATGAATATTGCAATTTGGCCTGTGGCGTCTGAAATGGGACGGATTGCAGGGGCAAATGCAGCGGGCGATAGCTTGACCTATAGCCAGAAAACCTACGGTGTAACCTTAGCAGCCCTTGGAACCATGCTGTATGCGATCGGCGATCCCGGCAGCAAGAAGGGTGTAACCTATAAGACAATGCAGGTGAAGGATGAAAGAAAAGGGATATTAGAGAAGTATTATTTCTTAAATAATATGCTTTGCGGGGCAATCCTCTTGGGAGATACCTCAAGTATTGCAAAAGTAACAGAAGCATTAGAACAAAAGAAAAGCTTTGCAGAATTTTTGCAATAAGCAGAGCGAATGAGATATGAGGGTGTCGACGTTGTCGGCACCCTTTGCTGTTGAAAAACCTTGGGAGCCGCCCAAATGCGCTCCATTTTTGTAAAAAGCAAGATCAAAAACTTATGTATAAACTGCATTTTCATGTGGGTTGTAATGGGTCAAGGTTTTCACTTTATCGGCACCCTTTGCTGTTGAAATTTTTATTGCCGCTTTATGTATGCCTAAAGTTTTTCATAAAAAATCAAAAAAAAAGAACTGATAGGGGAGTATCAATTCTTTTTTTCGTGAATTATATAAAAATTACTGAGGAAAAATTGCCGCCTTAGTAATTTTGGGAAGCTAAACGGAAGTAAGCCTGTGGATGATTACATACGGGACAGACCTTCGGCGCATCTTTTCCAACGTGCTTGTGTCCACAGTTTTCACAATGCCAAACGGTTTCTTCTTCTTTGGAGAATACCTGGCCTGTTTTCAAATTTTCCAGAAGTTTGCGGTATCTTTCTTCATGGTCTTTTTCAATTTTGCCTACTCCTTCAAAAAGGTAAGCAATGCGGTCGAAGCCTTCTTCTCTTGCTTCCTTTGCAAAATTAGCATACATATCCGTCCATTCGTAGTTTTCGCCTAAGGCAGCATCCAACAGATTTTCTTCTGTAGAGGGAACGCTGTTGTTATGCAGCTGCTTAAACCAAAGCTTGGCGTGTTCCATTTCATTTGCTGCTGTTTCCAAAAAAAGAGCGGCAATCTGCTCGTAGCCTTCTTTTTTTGCAGCACTTGCATAGTATGTATACTTATTTCTGGCTTGAGATTCACCGGCAAATGCAGCCATTAAATTCGCTTCTGTTTTAGAACCTTTCAAATCCATAAAAACACCTCCAAAATATAAAAATATATGATAGGAACTTCTCTTTTATAATTAGTATTATATATTAAATAATAATAATTGTCAAATGATGTGATGAAATAATTTTCCTAAATTGAAAAAAATTTGAAGCTGCTGTACTTTTTTGAAAGGGTGTCGACATTGTCGACACCCTTTCATTTATTTAATCTGATTAAATTTCGATAAAACCTTCAAAATCCTTGCGGGCATCGCCAGTCATGGTGATATTGTTATCCTCGCAGTGAATAATCAAATCTCCGCCACGAAGCTTTACGGTAATATCCTGATTATCGGGGCAATGACCCAACGCAACAGCCGCAGCCGCAACAGCGCAAGCACCAGTGCCGCAAGCCATGGTTTCGCCAATTCCTCTTTCCCATACACGCATACGCAGCGTTGTGCGGTCTTCCACCGAGGCAAAGGAAATATTTGCCCGCTCAGGGAAGAAAGGCGCGTGCTCCAGCAAAGGCCCAACCTCATCCAAGGCGATGTATTCCACATCCTCTGTAAAAATAACACAGTGGGGATTGCCCATGGACAGGCAGGTGATGAAATATTCCTTATTTCCCATCGTAACCGCCTTGTGAATCACAGGCGCATCGCCAAGGGCAACAGGTACGGCTTTGGGGTTAAAATCAGCCTTGCCCATATGAACCAATACGGAATAAACCTCATTCTCACGAATAAACAGCTCTAAGCTTCTTACGCCGTTCCCTGTTTCTACGGTCACATTTTCCGATTTTATCATGTTTTTATCATAAAGATACTTTGCAACACAGCGGATGGGGTTTCCCGCAACGGCGGATTCGGTGCCGTCAGCGTTAAACATCCGCATTTTTGCATCTGCAACGTTTGATGGCTCAATGAGCACAATGCCGTCACCACCGATGCCGTTGCGACGGCTGGAAAGCCATACGCTTAAAAACTCGGGGTTTTTAATTTCCTGCTCAAAGCAGTCAAAATAAATATAATCGTTGCCGCTGCCACGCATTTTTGTAAAATGCAGTTTTTCTTTTTCTCTGGGAAGGTGGGCAATATCAATCAGCTCCATGTTGTTGAGGTGGAAGCCACTGGATAAAGCGTTTACCAAAGCGTTTGTGGTATCAATGCTGGTTAAGCAGAAAATGCCACGTTCGGTTGCCTTTCTGCGCAGTTTTACGCTGGCAAGCTGAGGCAGGGTGCTTTTATTGGAGGTGGAAACCATGTATTGAATTTTTCCGCTTTCCAATAATTGCATAATTTCGTCAATGCCCTCCACCATGGTGGGCAGTTCCGTTACAGGGATACCGTATTTTTTCAGTTCAAAAGCAGTACCTTCGGTTGCATACAGCTGAAAGCCTAATTCGTGCAATTTTCTTGCAGGGTGAACCACCTCTGCTTTATCCCGCTTTTTCACCGTAAGCAAAACGCCGCCACGCTGTTCCATATGATAACCAGCCGCCGCCAAGCCCTTGTAAATTGCTTCCTCTAAGGTGCGCCCAATGCCCAAAACTTCGCCCGTTGACTTCATTTCGGGGCCAAGGTGAGTATCCACATCCGTCAACTTCGCAAAGGAGAATACAGGTACCTTAACAGCGGAGAATAAGGACTGGCGGAATAAGCCTGTGCCGTAAGGCATATCCCTAAGCTTTTTGCCCAGCATTACCTGTGTTGCAATATCAACCACAGGCAAGCCTGTTACTTTGCTGATATAAGGGATGGTTCGGGACGCACGGGGGTTTGCCTCAATAATATAAATTTCATTTTCAAAAATAACATACTGAATATTAATCAAGCCTCTTGTTTCCAATGCTAAGGCAAGCTTTTCCGTTGCTTCAATCAAACGGCGTGTTAAGGGGCCGCTGATGTTCCAAGCAGGGTATACGGCAATGGAATCGCCGCTGTGAATGCCTGCACGTTCTACGTGCTCCATAATGCCAGGAATCAGCACTGCTTCGCCGTCGCAAATTGCGTCAACCTCGACTTCGGTGCCCATCAAATATTTATCCACCAAAATAGGGTTTTCAATGCCGCCAGCCAGAATAATATCCATATAACGCTCAATATCCTCGTCGGAAAAGGCGATAATCATGTTTTGACCGCCCAAAACGTAGGAGGGACGCACCAAAACGGGGTAGCCAAGCTGCGTTGCCGCTGTCAGTGCTTCTTCTTTTGTCATGACGCCAAAGCCCTTTGGTCTTGACATCTGCAATTTTTCAAGAATGGCATCAAATTTTTCTCTGTCCTCTGCCGCATCAATGCTTTGGGCAGAGGTGCCCAAAATACGCACACCAGCCTCGCATAAAGCTTTTGTCAGCTTGATTGCCGTTTGTCCGCCAAAGGCAACCACAACGCCGTATGGCTGTTCTGTTGCAATAATATCCATGACATCCTCTGGTGTGAGGGGTTCAAAATAAAGGCGGTCAGCGGTGTCAAAGTCGGTGGATACGGTTTCAGGGTTATTGTTTACCATAACCACGTCGTAGCCTTCCTCTTTTAACGTCCAAACGCAGTGAACGGAGGCATAGTCGAACTCAATCCCCTGACCGATGCGGATAGGGCCTGAGCCGAAAACAATGACCTTTTTCTTGCCATTGTTATGCGCTTCAATGAATTCGGCGGCTTCGTTTTCTGTATCGTAGGTTGCATAGAAATAAGGGGTTTGCGCCGCAAATTCCGCCGCACAGGTGTCTACCATTTTATAAACTGCATTCCGATGCGGTTGTGTCTGTCCCGAAAGGGCAAAAATGGTTTTATCCAAAAAGCCTATATTTTTTGCCAAAAGGTATAATTCATCGGTCAGGGTTTCCTTGGCAAGACGCTGTTCTGTTTCCAAAATAATCATAAGCTTGCCCAAGAACCACTCGTCAATCAGCGTGATTTCGTGAATTTCTTCAATGGAAATGCCACGCTTTAAGGCTTCGTAAACCACAAAAAGTCTGCGGTCGGTGGCTTCAAAGAGCATTTCTCTAATTTCGGCATCACTGTTTTCCTCTAAAATAGCCAGATTTAAGGTGTTCATGGAAATTTCCGCACCACGAACGGCCTTCAAAAGTGCCTGTTCAAAGCTAGGCGCAATGGACATAACCTCGCCGGTTGCCTTCATCTGTGTGCCAAGCCTTCTTTTTGCGTAAACAAATTTATCAAAGGGCCACTTTGGCAGTTTTACGACCACATAGTCCAAAGTAGGCTCGAAAAATGCGCTTGTTTTGCCTGTTACGGTATTTTCGATTTCCCCAAGCGTAAATCCAACCGCAATGAGTGCCGCAACCTTTGCAATGGGGTAGCCTGTTGCCTTGGATGCCAGCGCAGAGGAGCGGGAAACACGGGGGTTTACCTCAATAACCGCATAGCGGAAGCTTTCGGGGTCTAAGGCAAACTGTACGTTACAACCGCCTTCCACCTGTAATTCGGTGATAATATCCAGTGCGGCGGTACGCAGCATTTGATATTCCTTATCCGCCAAAGTAACCGCAGGCGCAATAACAATCGAATCTCCTGTATGCACGCCAACGGGGTCGAAGTTTTCCATGGAACATACGGCGATTACGTTGCCGTCACCGTCACGCATAACTTCAAATTCGATTTCCTTCCAGCCGGAAATACACTGCTCCACCAAAATCTGACGAATGGGGGAAGCTTCCAAGCCGCTGTGGGCAATTTCCGCTAATTCCGCTTTATTGTTGGCGATACCGCCGCCGCTCCCACCCAAGGTAAAGGCAGGACGCACAATGACGGGATAGCCGATATAATCGGCAAATTTCAAGGCGTTTTCAATATCCGTTACCACCTCAGAGGGGATACTGGGTTGATTCAGCTTTTCCATGGTTTCCTTAAACAGCAGACGGTCCTCCGCTTTGTCAATGGTTTCCAAGCGAGAGCCTAACAACAGAACGCCCTCTTGCTCCAAAAAGCCTTCTTTCGCCAGCTGCATGGATAGGGTTAAGCCGTTTTGTCCGCCCAAGGTGGAAAGCAAGCCGTCAGGCTTTTCTTTTTTGATGATTCTTTTAATGACATCGGTGTGCAGTGGCTCGATATAAATTTTATCTGCAATGGCGTTATCCGTCATAATGGTAGCGGGGTTGGGGTTAATCAAAATAACCTCCAGACCTAGGGACTTCAACGCACGGCAAGCCTGTGTGCCTGCATAGTCGAATTCTGCCGCCTGACCAATGACGATAGGGCCGGAACCGATAATCATAACACGTTTTAATTTTTTATTCAGCGGCATTTTTATTCCCTCCCATCAAAGACATAAATTGTTCAAACAAAAAGTTGGTATCCTTCGGCCCACCGCACGCTTCAGGGTGAAACTGTACGGAAAAGGCAGGGATGTCCGTATATTCGATTCCTTCGCAGGTATTGTCGTTTACATGGGTAAAGGACAGCACAGCGGAAGGGGGCAGTGTTTCCGATTTAATGGCATAGCCGTGGTTTTGGCTTGTAATATACAGTCTGCCTGTTGGTGTGTAGCACACAGGTTGATTTGCGCCCCTGTGGCCATATTTTAATTTTGTACTGATGGCACCCTTTGCCAGCGCAAGCATCTGATGTCCAAGGCAAATGCCGAAAACGGGAATTTTGCTTTGCGCAGCCTTGCCGATGTTTTCAATAATGCTTTTGTTGTCGGAAGGGTCGCCAGGGCCGTTGGAAAGTAAAATTCCATCGGGGTTCAGGCTTAAAATTTCTTCCGCAGAGGTAAAGGCCGGAACAACCGTCAGCTTACAGCCTCTTTTGATTAATTCGTCGCCCATATTTTTCTTATAGCCAAAGTCCCAAAGAACAACGTGTTTTTCCCCCTCGGGGTTTAGCACATAAGCTTCTTTGCAGGTTACCTTGTCCACACTGCTGCTTAAAGCCGCATTGCAAAGGCTTCTTGCAAAAGCCGCCATATCTTCGGGGATTTCGTTTACGATAGCGGCGTTCATGACACCATATTCACGGATGATTTTTGTCAAGGCACGGGTATCCAAGTCGCAAAGACCGATAACCCCCTGCTTTTCCAAGTATTCCCCTAAAGTACCCTCATTTCTGAAATTGGAGGGTAAATCACAAATATTTCTGACGATATATGCGGAAAGAGAGGGTGCTTTGCTTTCAAAATCGTCAGGGATTACCCCATAATTTCCGATTAAAGGGAAGGTTTGTACAACGATTTGACCGTGATAGCTGGGGTCGGTCAAGGTTTCCAGATAACCCTCCATGCCTGTTGTAAAAACCAACTCTGCCGTAATTTCGCCTTGGTTGCCAAAGCGGGTTGCAGGAAAAATTTTTCCGTTTTGCAGAACCAAATATGCTTTTTTCATTGTTCTCACATCCTATCAGCCCATTAATTTTACGAGAATTGCTTTTTGTGCATGAAGACGGTTTTCCGCTTCATCAAATATTTCGTCTGCGTGTGCCTCAAAAACCTCGGCGGTAATTTCTTCTTCTCTGTGCGCAGGCAGGCAGTGCTGCACCATACAGCCCTCATTGGCCAGTGCCATTAATTCGGCATTGATTTGATAGCCCGTAAATGCTTTTGCACGAATTGCGTGTTCCTCTTCCTGACCCATGGATGCCCAAACGTCGGTAATCATAACGTCGGCGTTTTTTGCGGCAGTCTTGGGTTCGTCGGTCAGGATGAACTTATCGCCGTATTCCTTGGCAAATTCCAAAATGCTTTCGTCAGGGCGGTATCCCTCGGGGCAGGCAACGCTTACGGTCATGCCAACCTTTAAGCCACCTACGATTAAGGAGTTCGCCATATTATTGCCATCGCCGATATAACACATTTTAAGGCCTTCTAATTTCCCCTTATGCTCACGAATGGTCTGCAAATCCGCCATAATCTGACAAGGGTGACAAAAGTCGGTCAAGCCGTTAATAATGGGGATGGAGCCGAATTTTGCAAGGGTTTCCACTTCCTCTTGTTCAAAGGTACGAATCATAATTCCGTCCAAATAGCGAGAAAGCACACGGGCAGTATCTTGTGTGGGTTCGCCACGGCCGATTTGCGCATCCTTAGAGCTGATGAAAAGGGCATGTCCGCCTAACTGATACATTCCTGTTTCGAAGGAAACACGGGTACGGGTGGAGGATTTTTCAAAAATCATGCCTAAGGTTTTGCCCTTGAGGAAATGATGCTCTTTGCCTTCCTTCACATATTTTTTCAACTGATCAGCCAAGTCTAAAAGCTCGATAATTTCTTCGGTTGTACAATCTAACAGCTTTAAAAAATGCTTCATTCTTTTCATGCCTCTCTTTCTTGTGCTCTGCTGGGAAATAGTAATATACAGCGCAAAACGCAGGAGGACAAGGGTGGATGTTTCATTCAAAGCAAATTTGATTGCTTTGAAACCACTTAGCCTGAAGCTGCGTTTTGCGGAATAACCTTATTCTATTCTACATTGTTTTCAATATATTTGCTAGTATAGAAAGACCTTTTTCCAATTCTTTTCTGGTAATGGTTAAAGGTGGTAAAAGTCTGACCTTTGTTTTAGCAGAAAGTACCATTAATCCGTTATCCAAGCATTTTTGGATAACCTCTTTAGCATCCACATCAAGGCTTACGCCAAGCATCATGCCCATACCTGCCACACCCGTTACATGGGGCATGGATAAAATCTGATTTTTTATGAATTCACCCTTTTTCTGAACCTCAGCCAGAAAATCGTCATCCAAGCGGTTTAAAATTTCAACAGAGCCTGCGCAGACAACGGGATTGCCGCCAAAGGTTGAGCCATGGTCGCCCGCAGACAGACAGCTTTCTGTTTTTTCGCCGAACAAAACGCCGCCAATGGGCAAGCCGCCGCCAAGACCCTTTGCACAAGATACCAAATCGGGCTGGATGTCAAACTGCTGATAGCTGAAGAAGGAGCCTGTTCTGCCGATGCCTGTTTGCACCTCGTCCACGATAAAAAGAATATCTTTTTCCTTGCAGAACTGATAAACAGCCTTTACATATTCCTGATCTAAAGGAAGCACGCCGCCTTCGCCCTGAACCATTTCCATAATAATGGCACAAACGTCGTCTGTTAATTTGGAAAGGGTATCTGCCAAGTCATTGGCTTTTGCAAACACAAAGCCATCCACAAAAGGGAAGAAATAGTTATGGTAATTTTCCTGACCTGTTGCGGAAAGGGTAGCCAAGGTTCTGCCATGGAAGGAATTTTCCAAAGCCACGATCGTGCTTCTATCTTTGCCATATTTCAAAAAGCTATATTTTCTTGCGGCTTTAAAAACGCCTTCGTTTGCCTCTGCGCCGCTATTGGCGAAGAACATTTTCTTCATACCGCTTTTTTGACAGACCAATTTAGCGGCCTCACCGCAGGGCGCGGTATAATAAAGGTTTGAGATATGCTGTAATTTACCCAGTTGGGCGGTTACTGCATTAATCCAGCGCTGATCGCAAAAGCCCAAGGCGTTTACGCCGATGCCACTGGTCATATCGATATATTCTTTACCCTCGGCATCGTAGCAGGTTGCGTTTTTCCCATGGTCTAAGGCAACGGGATAACGGCCGTAGGTATGCATGATATATTCTTGGTCTTTTTGTTTGATTTCTTCAAAGCCCATTTGGCTCACCTTCCTTTTTTGGATTCATATAAGGTCAAAAGATTAAGGTCAAGGTCAAGTTCAAGTTCTCGGGACTTTGTCCCGAACCCTACAAGCGGGTCAAGCACTTTTGCTCCGCAAAAGCTGCAAGTTTGCAGCCGCCCTGTCTTGGGCGGTGAAGTTTTGAAAAGGCTTGAGCGAAACTTTTATATGCAAAAACTACATTTTTGCCGTTGAATTTTCACCTAAAACCCCATGATAATGGGGTTTTCAATAAAAGTTTTTGGCTTGCTTTTTTCAAAAAGCAAGTGGGGTTTGGGGTAAAGCCCCAAGGTCTTGACCTACAAGGTCTTGCCCTAAAGGTTTTTTATTTTATAAACATTGTGCCGATGCCTTCGTCGGAGAACATTTCGATCAAAATGGAGTGCTCGATTCTTCCGTCTATCATGACCGCTTTTTCTACGCCGGAAAGCACTGATTTTTCAAGGCTTTTGACCTTTGGGATCATGCCGCCGCTGATAATACCGTCATTCATCAGTTTTTCCAATTCATCTATTTTTACAACAGGGATTAAAGAGTTATCATCCGAAATATCCCGTAGTAACCCCCGAATATCTGTAAGGGTGATGATGCTTTCGGCTTTTAACGCTGCGGCAATTTCCGCCGCCGCTGTATCTGCATTGATATTGTAGGTTTGCCCCTTGCAATCGGTGCCTACGGTGGCAATCACGGGGATATAGCCGCCTTCAATGGACTGGATGATAGGCTCTATATTAATTTGCGTAATTTCCCCGACAAAGCCGTAGTCGCCTTGGATTTTCTTGGCTTTAATCATGCCGCCGTCAATGCCGCAAAGCCCAATGGCTTTTCCGCCTAATTGTCCGATGAGGGAAACAAGGTCTTTGTTTGTTTTTCCGGCAAGAACCATCTGTACAACCTGCGCCGTTTCCTCGTCTGTATAGCGCAGTCCATCCACAAAGCGTGAGGGGATGTCTAATTTTTTCAGCATTCCGCTGATTTCAGGGCCACCGCCATGCACCAGTACCACATGAATGCCCACTAAGGAAAGCAGAATAATGTCGCTCATGACTGCTTTTTTCAAATCCGCATGAACCATGGCATTGCCGCCGTATTTTACAACAACGGTTTTTCCTGCATATTTTTGTATATAGGGCAGGGCAGCCGTTAAAACCCTTGCTTTTATGTTATTGCAGTCTGCGTTCATTGTTTTTGCCTCCCCATCAGGTGCGGTAATCGCCGTTGATTTTTACATAGTCATAGGTTAAGTCGCAGCCCCATGCGGTCGCTGTGCCCGAGCCTTGGTTCAGTTCCACCTGAATATGAATTTCTTCTTCCAAAAGAATATTTTTTGCCACCGCTTCGTCAAAAGCAACACCTGCGCCGTTTTCGCAAACGTGAATATTGCCCTTTGGTGAGGAAATATCAACCGAAATGGTATCTACCACAAAATCTCCTTCTGTATAGCCGATGGCGCAAAGGATACGTCCCCAGTTGGCATCTGCACCAAACATCGCCGCCTTTGTTAAGCTTGAGGTGATGATGGATTTTGCAATGGCTTTTGCCAAAACGGTACTTGGTGCGCCGTTTATGGTGCATTCCAGAAGCTTTGTGGCACCCTCGCCATCGCCTGCGATTTTCTTTGCCATGGAGATGGAAATTTCTTTGACTACCGCTAAGAAGGTATCAAAGTCATCACCTTCCTGATCAATCAAAGGATTTTCCGCCATACCGTTTGCCATAATGGAAACCATATCGTTGGTGGAGGTATCTCCGTCTACGCTGACCATATTAAAGGTATCGTCAACCGCTAATTTCAAGGCTTTTTGTAGCATTGGTGTGGAAATTGCCGCATCTGTTGTCAAAAAGCCGAGCATGGTTGCCATGTTGGGATGAATCATGCCGCTGCCCTTTGCCATTGCGCCGATGGTCACTGTTTTTCCGCCGATTTCAATGGTATAGGCTTCTTCCTTTGCCTTGGTGTCGGTGGTCATAATGGCCTCTGCCGCCAAAGCACCGCCGTCTGCGGTCAGCTGTGGTGCCAATTCCTTGATACCCTTTGCAATGGGTTCCAAGGGCAGTACCGCACCAATGACGCCTGTGGAGGCAATGATGATGTCCGCAGGGGTAAGCCCTAAGGCGTCTGCCGTCATTTGGCACATTGCCTCTGCTTTTTCCACGCCGTCAGCATTGCAGGTATTGGCGTTGCCGCTGTTGCAGATCATCGCCTGCGCCATGCCGTCGGCAATATTATTTCTGGTTACCGTAATGGGTGCGCCGTAAACTTTATTTTGTGTATAAACAGCCGCCGCCGTACAGGGTGTTTGGCTGTAAATCATTGCTAAGTCCTTTTTGTCTTGGCTTGCACGTACGCCGCAGTGTAAACCGCCGGCAAGAAAGCCCTTGGGTGCGGTTACACCGCCTGTTGTTTTCTGCATAAAAGTTCCTCCTTTGTTTATATCAAAGATTCGGTTTCATTTAAACCGAGGACAATATTCATATTCTGTACTGCGGCACCCGATGCGCCCTTGCCTAAATTATCAAACACACTGGTAATGGTCATGCGTTCATCATTCCCTTCTATATAAAGGGTTAAGCCGTTGCTGTCTGCCAAGAGGTTGGATGCCAAAAAGCCGCTTTCCTCATGGGCGATTTTGATGAAATTTGAATCTTTATAAAAATCTTCTAATAATGCCGTAAGCTCTGCCTTTGTTACCTTTTTCAAAAAAAGACTGCTGTGCAGTGGCATACAGGTTTCCATGCCACGGTAAAAATCACAAACAATGGGGGAAAATACAGGGGGAGCGGAAATTCCCGTCACATACTGCATTTCGGGCAAGTGTTTATGAGCTTGGCTTAAGGCGTATTGTCTTGGGCTTTCATAGGCGATGGGTCTGTCTGCCTGCTCATATTCTTGGATCATGCCTTTGCCGCCGCCGCTGTAGCCTGTGATGCTGTGGGCGGAAAAAGGATAGTCAGGACTTAGGATGCCCAGCTTTACCAAGGGGTATGCCGCCGCAATAAAGCCTGTTGCGTGGCAGCCGGGGTTTGCAATCCGCTTTGCTTGTGCAATTTCCTGTCTATGTTTCGGGGAAAGCTCTGCAAAGCCGTAGGTCCAAAGGGGGTTGGTTCTATGGGCTGTGCTGGCGTCGATAATGCAGACATCAGGGTTTTCCACCAGCTGAACTGCTTCCTTTGCCGCCGCATCGGGCAGGCATAGAAAGACAACGTCGGCACTGTTCATAAGCCTTTTTCGCTCTGCTTCGTCTTTTCTCAGTTCCTCACTGATTAAAAGCAGTTCAATATTCGGATGATGCTCCAGACGTTGGCGGAGCTGTAAGCCTGTGGTGCCTACCTGACCGTCTATATATACCTTATACTTCATAGCCTGTTCCCCTTTTCAAACAATTTATTTTTTCTAATTATATACCTTTCAGAAATAAAGTCAATATCAAAATGTATAATTATACAATTTTGGTGAATTACAAGAGGGCAATAGTCATTTACACAACAAAGAAAGGGAAAAGTGAATAAAAACAATGGCGGAATTCTCTGGAATTCTATGTGAATTATTACAAACACAGTCTGTGCGAAGATATTTGATTGTAAGTATCACTTTGAATTTAAATACTATGAGTGAATATTATGCGAAATATAATTAATTATACAAAAATTTTAAGGGTTTTGCTCTGTATTATGCAAGAAAAATTAATTCTGCGAGGTATAAATATTAATTGTGGATTATGCCAAAGGAATATATTCTCCTGCGGCGAACAATAACAATATTTGGAAGAACTTGAGGAGGTGTATGCATGGAGTATTTAAAAATTATGGACGAGCTTTCCTTTTCACGCATCATTCAGGGTTTTTGGCGACTGGTTCAATGGGATTGGGACGCCAAAAAACTGGAGGAGTTTATGCAAGGCTGTATCCAGCGGGGGGTAACGACGTTTGATACTGCGGAAATTTATGGTTTTGGAGAATGCGAAACCCAGTTGGGGAGGGTATTTGCAAGAAACCCATCTTTGCGCCATAAAATTCAGCTGGTAAGCAAAACAGGAATATTCAATCATGACGGTTTTAAATATTATGATACTTCCTACGAAAGAATAAAAACCTCCTGTAAAGAGAGTTTACAGCGTCTTTCCTGTGATTATTTGGATTTGTATTTGATTCATCGGGAGGACCCATGTTTTGACCCAAGGGAAACAGCAAGGGCGATGCTGGAATTAAAAAAAGAGGGTTTGGTAAAAGAAATTGGCGTGTCTAATTTTGACCCATATAAGTTTCAGGCGTTAAACGAATTTGCGGGAAATCAGCTTTGCACCAATCAAATAGAATGGAACCCTTGTTGTTATGAGCATATTCAGTCAGGCATGATTGATTTGCTTACACAAAAGGAAATTCACCCTATGGTTTGGTCGCCCTTGGCAGGGGGGAAGATATTCACTTCCCAAGAAGCACCCTATGTGAGGGTGAGAGAGAAGCTTGCAGAAATCGGCCAGCGTCATGGGGTTGCGGCGGAGGTCATTGCATATGCATGGATACTGTATCATCCTGTAAAGGCGATGCCGATTGTTGGCAGTAGGAAGCTTTCTCGTTTGGACAATGCCATAAAGGCTTTGGATGTGAAATTACAACGATGGGAATGGTATGAAATTTATACTGCAAGCACTGGGGAAAGATTAAGATGAGATTGAAAAAAATATATAAGCACAACCGCAGAACTGACAAAGCTGAAAGGTCTTTTGACAAACGGGAAAAGATATGAAACAACCTGAAAGCATGGGCACATAGATTTGATTTCCCAATGCCTGTGTGTTATGATAGCCCTAAAAAAGGAAAAAAAGGAGTGTCTGAGATGATATACGAAGAAGTATTGAAAGCTGCAAGAGAATGTATTGGCGATAAGTGCTTTGCCTGTCCTGTTTGTAACGGAAAGGCGTGTGGAAATAAACTGCCCGGGCCTGGAGCAAAGGGAACTGGCGATGCTGCTATCCGTAATTATGAAGCTTGGAAACGAGTTTATCTCAATATGGATACGATTTATGAAAACAAGCCCATAGACACATCGGTTGAGTTGTTTGGAAAACGCTTTGCATATCCGTTTTTTGCAGGCCCTGTTGGTGCGATTCAGCTGCATTATAGCGATAAATACAACGATATTACCTATAACGATGTATTGGTATCCGCTTGTAGCCAATACGGCATTGCGGCATTTACCGGTGACGGCGTAAATCCTCAGGTTATGGAGGGTGCGACCAAAGCAATTAAGGCTGCGGACGGATTGGGTATTCCCACCATAAAGCCATGGAATAAAGAAACCATAGAGGAAAAAATGAAGCTGGTTGCCCAAAGCGATGCCTTTGCTGTTGCAATGGATATTGATGCGGCAGGCCTGCCGTTTTTAAAAAATCTTACCCCTCCTGCTGGCAGTAAAACAGTGCATGAGTTGAAAGAAATCATTGCTCTTACACAAACCCCTTTTATTGTCAAAGGAATCATGAGTGTTAGGGGGGCATTAAAGGCAAAAGAAGCAGGTGCCAATGCGATTGTGGTTTCAAACCACGGCGGAAGGGTGCTGGATGGCTGTGCTGCAACCGCAGATGTTTTGGAAGAAATCGTGGCCGCTGTGGGTGATAGCATGAAGATTTTTGTCGATGGCGGGATCCGCACAGGTGGGGACATCTTTAAGGCCCTTGCCATGGGTGCCGATGGAATCATTATAGCAAGACCATTTGTAACTGCCGCATTTGGTGGCGGTGCAGAAGGGGTAGAGGCTTATATTCATAAAATCGGTGAGGAACTGCGTGATACTATGGCCATGTGCGGTGCCACAAGGATCAGCGAGATTGACAGAGATATGGTAAGAAGATAAAGAATCACTGCTTGAGCATAAACAAACCTTGGGCGTTGGGTCAGAAATTTTGCTACGCAAAACCATCACTGTGTGATGGCAGCGTTTTCTTCGCTGTTCCATCCAAAACCTACTTGCTTTAAAAAAAGCAAGACCGAAATTTTTATGTAAACCGCCTATTTATGCGGTTTAAGATTAGTACGGGTGCAATGCCAAAACCATTAAGATTTTGACTTTCTCCTTAGGCTGACAGCTGCAATCAAAAAGATGTAATTGTAGCTGTTTTCTTTGAGGAAAAAATGCTACAGTGCTACCATGAAACAAACATCATGATGCAGGGCTTGCGCAATTGATAAAGGGAGAATGGGATGAAAAAAGAAAATAGGTTTGCTGGGCTACGAGGAATACTAGCCATTTATTTCTTATGCTTTGTGTTTCGGGGCATTGAATATATGGTTTTGCGAACGGATCGCAGTGTCTTTGGGGAGGCATTTATACATAAGCTCATTGGAATATTCATTCTGTTTCTGGCACTGAACTATTTTTCTGTCAAATGGAGTGAGATTGGTTTTAGGGCAAAAAACATCGGAAAAAATATTGCATAGGGCTTGTTCCTTGGCTTGCTTGTGTTTATTCCTGCATATGGAATTGCGTTTTTTATGCAGTATTTCGCAGGTAATGCGCCATGCTTTGCATTTTACGTTACCAGCTATAGCATCCAAGGAAACTTGGGGAATCAAACAGCGGTTATCTTTTATTTGCTGTGCATCATGGGGAATATCATCAATGTCGTAATGGAGGAAGGCGTATTTCGTGGCTTATTCCTCAAAATTGCAGAGAACAGGTACTCTTTTTTCTCTGCGATGGTGCTTTCCTCCGTTTTGTTTGGATTTTGGCATATTGCCGCACCTTTGCGCAGTCTTTTGGATGGGGAAATGCAGTTATTTCCTGCCTGCATGGCAATGCTGAGCTTGGCGATTATGTCGGGATTGATGGGTGCAAAGCTGTGTATGCTAACAAAAATCTGCGGAAACCTGTGGCTGCCTATGGCGGATCATTTTCTTAATAACACCATCGTGAATATCCTGCATATTTTGGCTATTTCGGGGGCAGACCAAATGCAGGTTATACGCATTGCTGTTGCCCAAACGCTGTCCTTTTTGATTGTTCTTTTTTGGTATTGGAAAAGCAGGGCAAAGGATAAAAATACTTTTCGTGCATAAAAATATAAACAGGAAAGCCCGTATTGCAAGGAAAATCCTCGCAATACGGGCTTTCTTCATAGAATGATGGCTTTTCAGCACGCTTCACCCCATTAAAATTCTGCATTTTTTACCGTTCTTGGGTAAGGCAGGACGTCACGGATGTTACCCATGCCTGTCAAATACATTACAGCACGTTCAAATCCCAAGCCAAAGCCTGCGTGTCTGGTGCCGCCGTATTTTCTAAGGTCAAGATACCACCAGTAATCCTCTTTGTTCAGCCCCAATTCCTCCATGCGCTGTTCCAGAAGATCCAAGCGTTCCTCTCTCTGGCTGCCGCCAATGATTTCGCCAACACCGGGTACCAAAAGATCCATAGCGGCAACGGTTTTGTTATCCTCATTCATACGCATATAGAAAGCCTTGATTTCCTTGGGATAGTTAGTAACGAAAACGGGTTTTTTGAAAATCTGCTCTGTCAGATAGCGTTCGTGCTCCGTTTGCAGGTCAATGCCCCATGCAACGGGATATTCAAAAACTTGTCCGCTTTTAATGAGCAAATCAACAGCGTCTGTGTAGGTAACACGACCAAATTCATTCTCCAGAATATTTTGCAATCTTTCCAGCAAAGTAGTATCTACGAAGCTGTTGAAAAATTCCATTTCTTCGGGTGCTTGTTCCATTACATAGCGGATGATGTATTTCAGCATATCCTCCGCCAATTCCATATTGTCCTCCAAATCGGCAAATGCCATTTCAGGCTCAATCATCCAAAATTCCGCCGCATGGCGCGCAGTGTTGGAGTTTTCCGCACGGAAGGTAGGCCCGAAGGTGTATACATTGCGAAATGCCATTGCAAAGGTTTCAGCGGAAAGCTGACCGCTCACGGTGAGGTTCGTTTCTTTTCCAAAGAAGTCCTTGGAGAAATCCACCTTTCCGTCCTCTGTCATGGGCAAATTGTTTAAGTCTAAGGTGGTTACACGGAACATTTCGCCCGCACCCTCACAGTCACTGCCTGTAATGATGGGTGTGTGTGCGTAAACAAAGCCTTTTTCCTGAAAAAAGCTATGGATTGCATAGGCGATTAAGCTTCTGATACGGAAGGTTGCGGAGAACATATTTGTTCTGGGACGCAAATAAGCAATCTGGCGCAAAAATTCAACGCCGTGGCGTTTTTTCTGCAAAGGATAATCGGGGGTAGAGGTTCCTTCCACCAAAATTTCCGATGCCTTTAATTCGAAAGACTGCTTTGCATCGGGGGTTTCGGTCACAAGCCCCTTTACAATTAATGCCGCCCCAACGCCTTGCTTTGAAATTTCGTTATAATTAGATAAGGCTTCCGCTTCAAAAACAACCTGTATGTTTTTAAAGAAGGAACCGTCATTCAGCTCAATAAAGCCAAAGTTTTTGGAAACACGCATGGTACGAATCCATCCGCCAATGGTTACCTCTTTGTTTGCATAGGCAGCCGTATCACGGTAGATTGATTTTACTGTTGTTAAATCCACAAGAGATCGCTCCTTTTCCTAGTTCTGAATTCATATGTTTCTTATTTTAGCCTCCCGATATGAAAAACACAACCATTTTTTTATAGAAAAGGCAAAAATTCGCCATAGCCTTGCTGTTCCATCTCCTTTTTGGGGATAAAACGCAAGGAGGCACTGTTGATGCAATAGCGAAGACCCCCTAGCTCCTTTGGTCCATCGGTAAAAACATGACCAAGATGGGCATTGCCAGAGCGACTGCGTATTTCTGTGCGCACCATTTGATGGGAAAGGTCATCGTATTCCGAAACGGTATTGGGGTCTAAGGGCTTTGCAAAGGCAGGCCAGCCACAGGAGGATTGAAATTTATCCTTTGAAGTAAATAATGGCTCACCTGTTGTAATGTCCACATAAATCCCCTCCGCTTGTGTTTGCCAATACTCATTGAAAAAGGGTGGTTCGGTTTCGTTCTCTTGTGTAACGGCAAACTGCAAGGGGGTAAGGCTTTCCCTTAAAATAGCCTTTTCGGGCTTTGGATAGGCGTTTGGATTTACAAGGCTTTGCTTTTTCTTTGCAATTTTTGCAAAATTAATATGGCAGTAGCCGTTAGGATTTTTGTTTAAATATTTTTGATGATATTCCTCCGCCGCAATAAATTGCAGTAAAGGAAGATGCTCCACGACAATAGGGCGGTCGTATTCCAGCTGTAATTGCTTTAAAAATGCGGCAATGATTGGCTCTTGCGATTCTTTGGTGTAATAAATGCCTGTGCGATATTGTACGCCAATATCCATGCCCTGTCTGCCTAAGGAGGTAGGGTCTATGGTGTAAGCATATTCCTGAAGAAGCTGCGCAAGGCTGATTTTTTCCGTGTCAAAAACAACCTCAGTGGTTTCCGCATGACCAATGCCTCCGCAAACCTGTTCATAGGTAACGGTTTCAAGAAGGGGGACCTCCTTGCCCGCTTTTTTCCCTAAAGCATAGCCGACACGGGTGGAAATTACCCCGTCTATGCCTTCCAAATATTTTTCGGTGCCCCAAAAGCAGCCACCTGCCAGATAAATTGTTTCCTGCATTGTTCACTTCTCCTTTGCAAAAAAAATTGGGAAAGACCTTGGGCTTTGCCCAAACCCACTTGCTTTTTGAAAAAAGCAAGACCAAAAACTTTTATATAACACGCATTCTATGCGGGTTATGAAAGACGAGGGGATTGTTTTTTTATAAGAAACTATAAATTTTCATAGTTCAATTCCTTCTTGTAAAAACGAATGTTTTTGCATATAAAAAGTTTCGCTTAAGCCTTTTCAAAACTTCACCGCCCAAGATAGGGCGGCTGCAAACTTGCAGTTTTTGCGGAGCAAAAGTGCTTTACCCGCTTGCAGGGTTCGGGACGGCGTCCCGAGAACTGTTTCTTTTATCATAAAAACTGCTTTTTTAATTCTTCCAAAGTGATGGCTCTGGGAGGTTTCGATTGGCACCATTGGAAATATCACACAAATGATATAAATCCCTACGTCGGTGCTTCAAAAGAGGAAGTTCTCTGCGTACCTTCTCCAATTTTTCCATATCCCATTCAACAAAAGCAATGTCTTCCTTTTCCTCTAGCTGTGTCAATACGGTTCCCCATGGGTCGGTGGAAATGGTGTGTCCCCAGGCAACGTAGGACGCCGTTGTGTCCCTTGCTGGTGCAACCCCTGCCATATATACCTGGTTGTCCAATGCCCTTGCACGGAAGGAAAGCTCCCAGTGGGCAGGGCCTGTGGTCATATTAAAGGCGGCAGGCACAATAATTCCCTTTGCTCCATGAAGCGCCAATAGACGGGCAAGCTCGGGAAAACGAATGTCATAGCAAATCATAAGCCCTAATTTCCCCCAAGGTGTGTGAAAGGTGGTAAAATCCTCACCTGGCGTAAGAACGTCGGATTCCATAAATCGCTGACCGCCCTCCACATCAATGTCAAAGAGATGCATTTTCCGGTGTCTTTCAACTCTGCGACCTTTGGGGTCAAAGACAAAGGAGGTATTATAGATTTTATTTTTAAATTTCTCGGGAACAGAGCCTGCAACAATATAAATTCCGTATTCCAACGCTAAAGCGCCGATTTCTTTAAGAAAGGGGTCATCCTTATCCATGGCAAAACGAGGAAAACAGCTGTTGTCATAGGGGCAGGCAAACATTTCGGGAAAAACAGCAATATCAATTTTTTCCTTGACGGCCTTTGCCAAAAGTGTCTTTGCTTTCACTAGGTTTTCTTCGGGCGTGCTTTTTACTTGCATCTGAATCAAGGCTAATTTCATGGAATATCTCCTCCGCTCCGTTTTCTTTTGAGTATAGCATGGTTTTCTGACGGAAAAAAGTAGAAGCACCAACAAATATTGACAGATTTTTAAAGACCAAGACGGGGCAGACACCATAGGCGGCTTTTGCGTAGCAAAAATGAGTGACCACCCACTTGCTTTTTGAAAAAAGCAAGACCAAAAACTTTATAAAAAAAACCACATTCACATGCGGTTTTTTTTATATATTTTCTTATATAAAGTTTAGGTCAAGCCTTTTCAAAGGCTTGCAGGGTTCGGGACGGCGTCCCGAGAACTTGACCTTAGCGTTCGGGACGGCGTCCCGAGAACTTGACCTTTAGGTTCGGGACAGCGTCCTGAGAACTTGACCTTAGCTGAAAAATAAAGATTTATAGCCCATTACAAATACAAATAATACAACTAATGGCAAAATCCATTGCATATAAAAACGAATGGTTTTGGGGAATTTTAAGCCCTTGCCACTGTTTGCCTCTCCGATAAAGCTGTCCCAGCCCCAGCCCATTTTCATGGAGCAGAATAACACGTAAACCACACTGCCTAAGGGCAGAATGTTATTGCTGACAATAAAGTCCTCTAAATCCAAAAAAGTAGAGCCTTCGCCTAAGGGCTGAATGCCGCTTAATATGTTAAAGCCTAGCACACAAGGCAGAGAAAGCAAAATGATAGCTACAAGGTTGATGGTCACTACCTTTTTTCTGCTTGCCTTTGTTAAGTCCGTACCAAAAGAAATGATATTTTGAAATACGGCAATAACCGTTGACAACGCCGCAAAACACATAAATAAGAAGAATAAGGACCCCCATAACTGGCCACCAGGCATTGCGTTAAATACGTTTGGCAGAGTGATGAAAATCAGGCTTGGGCCTGCGTCGGGGCTGATTCCATAAGCAAAACAAGCAGGAAAAATAATTAAACCTGCCATTAAGGCTACCATGGTATCCAAAATTGTAATAAAGATGGCTTCCCCTGTTAAAGAACGGGAGCGGTCAATATAGCTGCCAAAGATTGCAATGGCACCCATACCAATACTGAGGGTAAAGAATGCCTGTCCCAAAGCGGCAAACAAAACCTCTACAAGCCCAAATTCCTTTAAAGCGGAAAAATCAGGGGTAAGATAAAAACGCAGGCCTTCTTCGCCGCCCTTTAAGAAAAGAGAGCGACCAGCCAAAATAAACATTAAAAGCAGTAAGAGCAGCATCATGACCTTTGTGATTTTTTCTACCCCTTTTTGCAGACCTTGTCCGCAGATGGCAAAGCCAATCAAAACCACTGCAATCATATAGCTTACCATTAAGGCAGGATTTTGCAGCATGGAGCCAAAAATTGCCCCTATGCCATCCTGATCCAAACCGACGAAGCCGCCGCTTGCCATTTTAATGAAGTAATAGAGCATCCATCCCGCAACTGTGGTGTAAAACATCATTAAAATATAATTGCCTGCCATGGCAAAGTATTTGAAATAATGCCACTTTGTGCCCTTTGGCTGTAAAACGTCCATGGACATTGCCACACTTTTTTGGCTGGCACGTCCAACAGAAAGCTCCGTTACCAAAATAGGAATGCCAAGTAAAACGAGAAATAGAATGTAGATTAATACGAAAGCGGCGCCGCCGTACTTTCCTGTAATATAGGGGAATTTCCAAACATTTCCCAAGCCAATGGCACAGCCGGCAGAAATGAGGATAAAACCCAGTCTGGATGAGAATTTCTCTCTTTGTTGATCCATAATGCCCTCCCTAAAAATAAGCAACATATTTACTGAAAAAAATAATAGCTGTTTTATTATAGAGAAGTTATAGATAAAAAACAAGTAAAAAAAGGGAATTATGCAGTATACATATATATAAGGTTATTTTTAGGAGCAAACATATAGAAAAAAGTGGCATTTTTATGTGTAAAACGGTATACTGAAAACAATACAGAAAAAGAGTAAGAAGCAGAAAGAGGGGGCAATATGATAGACTTTACACAGCTTTTAAAATCTGAAATACGCCCTGCGCTTGGGGTTACAGAGGTTGGTGCGATTGCCTTGGCTGCGGCGAGAGCCTATGGCGTGGTGGGTGGAATGGTACTGCATATTGAAATGAAAATGAATGGGGGAATGTATAAAAACGGCTTCTCCTGCGTAATTCCCGGGACGAATGAGCTGGGTTGTGAAATGGCGGCGGCATTGGGTGCCATCGGGGGTCAATGGGAACTCGGCTTGGAGTGCTTAAAGGGCATTCATGAGGAGCACATTCAAAAAGCGAAAGCCATCCCTGTTGAAATTTTGATTGCGAAGGAAAAAGAAACCATTTACATACAGGCAGAAGTTACCACCACAAGGGGCGTTGGCATTGTCCGCATTGCGGATACCCATGATAACATCGTTTATGTGGCAAAGGACGATGAGGTAATTTTTCAAAAGCAGCAGGAAAAAGATGAGAAAAAAGAGTCGGTTGATTTTGATTCCATGTCCGTTTCAGATATGGTGGAATATGCTTCTTTGGTTTCTGTAGAAGAATTATCCTTTGTGAAGGATATGATAGCGATGAATTGTCACCTTTCCGAAGAAGGGGAAAAGGGCACAGGCTTGGCAATTGGAGCAACCTTAGACGCTTTTCGCAAAAAAGGTGTTTTGGGTAATGATATGATTTATCAGGCGCAAAGGCTTACCTGTTGCGCTATGGATGCAAGGCTTTCGGGGCTTCCCTATCCTGCAATGAGCATTGTGGGCAGTGGTTCTCATGGCATATTGTGTTCACTGCCTGTGGTTTCCTATGGCAGAAGCATACAGGCGGCGGAGGAAGAAATTCTGCGGGCGGTTGCGTTAAGCGGGTTGGTCACGATTTTCAGCAAGCATTATACAGGCAGGCTTTCTGCCCTTTGCGGCTGTGTTTTGGGGGGCGGAAGCGGTGCGGCAGCAGGGCTTGTGTACCTTATGGGCGGCGGTGCGGCGCAGGCTTCCCATGCAATGAACCATATGGCGGCAAATCTGACGGGAATGATTTGCGATGGCGGTAGTATCGGCTGTTCCCTAAAGGCATCTGCAGGGGTTTATTCCGCATTTCTCTCAGCCATGCTTGCCATGAACGGTACCGCTGTACCTGAGCTCTTTGGCGTCATCGGCTCCTCGGCGGAGCAAACGGCCAAAAATTTGGGGAAAATTTCCGAGGAGGGAATGTCCCCCATGGATGCAACAATTATTGATATTATGCAGGGGAAAAAGTAGGAATTTAAAACTCTTGTGATGGTATTTTTTGAGTGGAAATTTGTGTGGTCGAGGGTAGCTTTTCTTTGAAAGATAGAGAAATGCAAAAATAGAAAGGAAAGGCTTTCGTTTCCCCTAAGCCTAAAATTTAATAATACAAATTAATTTTTAGCCTTTCAGCAAAAATGTATATTTTTGCGTATAAAGTTTCGCTCAAGCCTTTTCAAAGGCTTGCAGGGTTCGGGATAGCGTCCTGAGAACTTGACCTTAGTAGGGTTCGGGATAGCATCCCGAGAACTTGCTTTAGTAGGGTTCGGGATAGTGTCCCGAGAACTTGACCTTAGTAGGGTTCGGGATAGCGTCCCGAGAACTTGCTTTTGACCTTGTACTTTAAAATCCAGTTGGGAGGGAATTTTTTTGAAAGAAATATTTGATGCAGTAAATGGCGTTTTCCAGTTTGTTGTTCCCGTAGCTGATTTCCTGTGGGACTTCCCTAAAAATTTTGAATGGTATGCCGCCATTCCCGTTTTGGGTAGCTTGAGCTTCGCAGTGGTTTTGCTCATCGGCTCAGGTATTTTCTTCACCATAAAAACAGGCTTTATCCAAATTACCCATTTTAAAGAAGGCCTTCGTATTTTAACAAAGCAAAGAGCGGCGTCAATTGGCATCACTCCGCTTGCGGCATTTTTCCTAAGCTCTGCAATGCGGGTCGGCCCAGGCAATATTTTGGGTGTTACTGGTGCGATTTCCGTCGGCGGCCCCGGTGCATTGTTTTGGATGTGGGTCAGCGCATTTTTCGGCATGGCAACTGCCTATATGGAGGCAACACTGGCGCAGATTTTCAAAGAAAAAAAAGGCGATGAATTCGTTGGCGGCCTTCCCTTTTATGGAAAAAAAGTTATGGGTGACCGTGCATGGGTCGGCGTGGCATTGTCGGCAATTTTTATTCTGTATGCTATGTTCTGCCTGCCTGCACAGGCATTTAATGTCTTTTCCTCCGTCGGCTCCATTGCGGAGGTTGTGACAGGAACTACATATGATAGAACCTCTATGCTGTATTATGTCATTGCTGTTGTATTGATTGTGGCTACAACTGTGTTTGCCTTTGGCGGTATTAAAAAAATTACAAAGGTTACGGATAAAATGGTGCCAATTATGGCAGTCATCTATTGCCTAACCGTTGTGGTGATTGCGGTTTTAAATTTCCGTACCATTCCGTTTTTCTTCGGTGCTGTTTTTAAGGGTGCGTTCACGCCCGAGGCGATTTTCGGCGGCTTCTTCGGTACAGCATTGGTGCAAGGGGTAAAGCGTGGCTTAATGTCCAACGAGGCAGGGCAGGGGACCATTACCATGTCTGCCGCCGCCTCTAATGCGGAGCATCCCTGTGAGCAGGGCTGTGTGCAGGCATTAGGCGTGTTTTTGGATACCATTATCATTTGTACCCTTTCGGGCTTTATCGTTGTTATGGCGCAGCTTTGGAATAATGCTGCCCTTTGGGAACCGCTTCATACGCAAAAGCTTCCCTTGTATCTGGCGTCCATTACGTCCTTGACACCGGGCACGGGTGCGGATAGCATTATCACTCTTTTGGTCAGCCTATGCTATGGCTTATTTGCCTATACCTGCGTCATCGGTTTTATCATTTTTTCGGAAATTGCGGCAAACCGTATCAGCCAAAAGAAAAGCTTTATCAATTTTATCCGTGTCTTGGGTGCGCTGGTATTCATTCCTTTTGGTGCGCTTTCCGTACTGGCGGGACTGGAATTGGATAACTTGTGGTATATTTCCGATTTGGGGAATATAATCATTGTGTATTGTAACTTGCCGATATTGTTTTTCGGTGCAAAATACGCTTTTCGTGCCACAAAGCATTATAAAGCTAAGAGTGGTGCGCCGTTTACCTCTGAGGTCGTGGGCATTACCTGCGAATATTGGGACGAAAGAGCAAAAAATTCTGAAAAAGAGTAATCTGGTTCATAAAACGCAAAAGCCCGTATTGCATGAAAAAGCAAGCGGGCTTTTTTCCTACTTTGTTTTAAAATGCCTGAAGGCGGTGTGCTTTTTTTCATATTTTTGCCATTCGTTATTTTTGTTGCAAAAAAAGAAAAAAATTGTTGACTTATTAATTATTTTTGTATATACTAATATGGCGTCGAAAAAATGCGCCCAGATAGCTCAGTCGGTAGAGCAGAGGACTGAAAATCCTCGTGTCACTGGTTCGATTCCGGTTCTGGGCATTTAGTTAGATAATTCTTAATAAATCCTATTACATAGAAAAAGGAAGCAATTGCTTCCTTTTTTTCCTATGTCGGAAGAAGGTCGGAGTGGTATGAAAAAAGCAGACAAAATTTTAATTCTGGTTCTTCTTTTCCTAGCTGTTGGCTTTGCCGTTTTTTTCTTTTTGCGTGCGGATGTGGGAGGATATGTCAGGATTACAGCGGACGGAGAGGTAAAGGCGGAATTGCCCTTATCGGAGGATACCTTGTTTCGGGTGGAAACGGACACTGGCTATAATATCATAACGGTGCAGGATGGGTATGTTTCCATGCAGGAAGCCGATTGCAGAGATCAGATTTGTGTGGAGCATAAAAAAATCCATCTGACAGGGGAAACCATTGTTTGCCTGCCGCATAAATTGGTGGTTGAAATTGTGGGGGAAAAGGAAGCCGAGTTTGATATGGTGGTGGGATAAATGCAGGGAAAACAAGTTGCATATTACGGTTTATTTGCAGCCTTAGCAATACTGATGGGGTATGTGGAAATGCTGATTCCGATTCCTCTTTTGGTTCCGGGAATGAAGCTGGGACTTGCCAATGTAATTGTTGTCATAGTTCTGTATTTTATGGACGCAAGGGCGGCTTTTTTTATTTCGCTGGTAAGGGTGCTGCTTTCGGGCTTGTTGTTTGCGGGCTTTGCGGGCTTGTTGTATAGCTTGGCAGGCGCATTATTTAGCCTTGGCGTGATGACGCTGCTGAAAAAAACGGATAAGTTTAGCATCATTGGCGTGAGCGTTGCCGGCGGTGTTTTTCATAATATCGGGCAAATCCTTGTTGCGGCTTTGGTCGTGGAAAATATAAAGTTGATGTATTATTTACCTTTTTTGTTATTTTTTGGTGTTGCGACGGGAATTATCATTGGTGTTGTTGCCCGAATGACCTTGGGATATTTGAACCGCCGCCTTTGATATGGAAGAATGTGTTTCTGAGGAGGACAAAACTTGCATTTTCGCAAAGGAAGTTGTCTGAAAAGGGAAGAAAAACCGACGAAATCAACAAAAACACAAAAAATATAAAGTCCCCCTTGTACAGGGGGATTTTTAGTGCTAAAATCTTATGAAAATAAGGACACGAAGTTGGAGCGTACAAAAAGACGCTCCCTATTTTTCATCAGGAGGAGAGAAAAAATGGCGAAATACTTTTCAGAACCATCCAGAACCTTTAGCGAATTTTTACTGGTACCGGGATATTCTTCCAAGGAATGTACCGTGGATAATGTGAGCTTACAAACGCCCGTTGTGAAATTCAAAAAAGGTGAGAAACCGGCTTTGGAGATGAATATTCCCTTAACCTCTGCGGTTATGCAGGCGGTTTCGGACGATAAAATGGCGGTGGCTCTGGCAAGGGAAGGCGGTATTTCCTTTATTTTCGGCTCTCAGAGCATTGAAAGTCAGGCGGCAATGGTTGCACGTGCAAAGACTTATAAAGCTGGCTTTGTTATGAGTGATTCCAATATCAGCCCCGAGGATACCCTTCAAGATATTTTGAATTTAAAGCGTAGAACCGGACATTCCACTGCCGCAGTAACCACGGATGGTACAGCGCAGGGGAAACTGGTGGGGTTGGTTACCAGCAGAGATTACAGAATCAGCCGTATGGAAAAAACCACAAAGGTTAGCGAGTTTATGACCCCTTTAAATTTGTTGATTACGGCACCTGTAGGTACAAGCCTGAAGGAAGCAAACAATATTATTTGGGACAACAAAATCAATCAGCTGCCTATTATTGATAAAGAGGGCAGACTTCAATATTTGGTATTCCGCAAGGATTATGACAGTCACAAGGAAAATTCAAATGAGCTTTTGGATCAGGATAAAAGATATGTGATTGGTGCCGGGATTAATACCAGAGATTATATGGTAAGAGTGCCTGCTTTGGTAGAGGCCGGCGTGGATATTCTTTGCATTGACTCCTCCGAAGGTTATTCTGAATGGCAGAAGGATGCCTTGGATTGGGTGCGCAATCACTACGGCGAAAGCGTAAAAATCGGTGCAGGCAACGTGGTGGATAAAGAAGGCTTCCGTTTCTTAGCCGAATGCGGTGCCGACTTTGTAAAGGTTGGTATTGGCGGCGGCTCCATTTGCATTACAAGAGAGCAAAAAGGCATTGGCCGTGGACAGGCCTCCGCAATTATAGAGGTTGCCGAAGCAAGAAATGAGTATTTCGAGGAAACAGGCATTTATGTACCGATTTGTTCCGACGGCGGCATTGTGTATGACTACCATATGACCTTAGCGTTGGCGATGGGTGCGGATTTTATTATGCTGGGCAGATACTTTGCACGCTTTGACGAAAGCCCGACAAATAAAGTAAACATCAATGGCAGCTATATGAAGGAATACTGGGGCGAAGGCTCTGCCCGTGCAAGAAACTGGCAGAGATACGATATGGGCGGTGATGAAAACCTGTCCTTTGAAGAGGGCGTGGATTCTTATGTGCCCTATGCCGGCAGCTTGCATGATAACGTTGGGCTTTCCTTGAAAAAGGTAAGATCCACCATGTGTAACTGCGGCGTACTCTCTATTCCTGAGCTTCAGGAAAAATCAAAAATTACCGTAATTTCCACCACAAGCTTGGTGGAAGGCGGTGCGCATGACGTATTGCTAAAGGATAATAGCTTGAACTATAAATAAAAAAAGAAATGATAAAAAGGGACACTTCATTATGAGGTGTTCCTTTTTTTCGTGGTTAATATTGAAAATTTTTAGAAAACCATGGCAAGTTTCATCTTCAGTCACAGAAGCATATGTCTAAAAATGTCGACGGAAAAGGATTGACTATAAATATATATTATAATACAGTCATATCGTTCTAAAATGTATATGAATATGGGCATTTCTAATGAAAGCAACTATGGAGATAAAAGAAACTGAAATGGGGGTTACTGCTTTTATGAAAAAACTATTATTTATTATGGCAACCAGTCTAAATATGTTAACGTTATCTTTCATCATCATGTTCTCGTATATGAGAGCGCTCCTGGATAGAATAGGTGGAAGTTATTTTTCTCATATGGATAGCTATTGGCCTTATCAATTGATTTTTTTGCTCGTTCTTTCATATGGCGTCGAATTATATGTCATTTATAAAAAATAGCATGATGTAAGTAGTGCCATTAGTTTCCATAACTTTTGATGTGTCTATAGTTTTTTATGTAATGTTCCATACCATGAAATTTTTCAGTCAGCGTAGAGCGCAATTCCCAATCATGCGTGATATGATATATTGTCCCCTTCTGGTTTCATTTGGAATACAGTTGGTGTTTGTTTCATATTCGGGCAACACCGCACAATGCAAGTTTACCTATATAAAAAAAGGGAGATATTCCGGTAGAATACCTCCCTAAATTTTTTTTCTCTTTTCTTAATGCCCTGTTGTTTCAATGGCAACGGCAGGACAGTTTGTTTTTGCTTCAATAACCATTGCTTCTGTGCTGGGTGGCACATTTTCAGGGATTGCCTTAGCCAAACCGCTGTCCTCCATGGAAAAAACATCACCGCAAAGAGTGACGCACAGGCCACAGCCAATACATTTTTCATTTACATATGCTTTCATCGTATCTCTCCTTTTGTAAACAGTTTGTACTATTGTTTCTCTTTTTTCAAAAGGTATGCAGACATTTTCACAAAAAAAAGATGCTTAAGCATCTTTTTAGCGGCATAAATCAGTATTCTTTCCCCATCATCAGCGCAACATCCATCCATTCAGTTACCATTTTATAGGCTTCATCCTCATCTTGCAGACGCTGTAACGTTTCTTCGTCACTGTCAAAGGAAAGCAGCAATGCGCCATAGATGTTATAAAAATCAATTTGCCAATCTGTTTTGTCTTTGTATTCTCTAAGGTGATAAACCATTTCGTTTAGCCCTGTAATGGTAAGTTTTTTGTGTGTCATACAAAGCCCTCCTTTTTTATTTCTGCTTTTACTCAGTATAGCAAAAAAATTTGCATATGAAAAGAGGGAATGTTAAAAAATATACAAGACTATACAAAAAGATTATGGGAATAATGAAAAAAGAATATTTTTCGGTGATTGGATTTTTTGTATTGCTTTTTTATCCTTAATATGATAGAATTCTTGGAAATAAGAGGGAGTAGCTTACGCATTATGCGACGCCAACGTTCGTCATCACGGCTCAACAGCCCGGACGTTGCCCGAAGGATATGAAGTATTCTTAGGAAGCAAGACTTTTATTGTACCGAAAAATTTAGAAGGGTGCAATGGAGGTCTTTTTTGTTTGCACAGAAAGGGGAAAACAATGGAAAAACTTTGGATGAGGAAAAAGGATGAGCTGTTCCATGATTATGAAACTTCAAAACATGGGCTTTCGGCGGAGGAAGTGGAAAAGCGGATTCAAAAATACGGTGAAAACAAGCTGAAGGAGGGAAAACGCAAAGGAATTCTTCAGGTTTTTGTGGAGCAATTTGCGGATCTTTTGGTTATCATTTTGATTGCGGCGGCAATCATTTCCGCATTAACCGGCGGTATGGAAGGCACAATTGTCATTATTACAGTTTTGATTTTAAACGCAATTTTAGGAACGGTACAGCATTTTAAGGCAGAAAAGTCCTTGGAAAGCTTAAAAGCAATGTCTGCGCCCAATGCAAGGGTCATTCGGGACGGTGAAAAAATGGAGGTTCCTGCCGCAAAATTGGTTCCTGGGGATATTTTACTTTTGGAAGCGGGAGATGTAGCGGCGGCAGATGGTCGTATTTTGGAAAATCATTCCTTGCAAGTCAGCGAAAGTGCGCTGACGGGGGAATCGGAAAATGTGAATAAATCTGCGGACATCATAGAAAAAGAGGAGCTTTCCTTAGGCGACCGCTTGAATATGGTGTTCAGCGGCTCCTTAATTTCTTATGGTCGTGCCGTGGTTTTGGTAACAGGCACAGGAATGGATACGGAAATCGGCAAGATTGCCAATTTAATGGAATCTGCACAGGAAAAAGCAACGCCCTTGCAAAGAAGCTTAGATGATTTTTCAAAAAAGCTTTCCTTCGTTATTTTAGGCATTTGCGTGGTTGTATTTGGATTGGGCGTATGGCGTGGCCAGCTGATCACGGATGCGCTGATGTTTGCAGTGGCTTTGGCGGTAGCGGCAATTCCCGAGGCATTAAGCTCCATTGTGACCATTGGCTTGGCAATCGGTACGCAAAAAATGGCGAGAGAAAACGCTATCATCAAAAATCTTCGTGCGGTAGAGAGTCTGGGCTGTGTTTCTGTCATCTGTTCCGATAAAACAGGTACTTTGACGCAAAACAAAATGACGGTGCAAAAGGTTTATACCCTTGCAGGCACAACCGATGCGGATGATGTGGACTGCGGCAAAAACCCGTATACAGAGCTGATTGTAACAGGGGTACTTTGCAACGACGGCGCAATCAGCGGTGAAGCTAAGATTGGCGATCCGACGGAAACGGCTTTATTAAGCTTTTGCCGAAAAGCTGGCGGACATGAGGGAGATATTAGAAGCACCTATCCTCGTATGAGCGAACTGCCCTTTGATTCAGACAGAAAGCTGATGTCAACCCTGCATCAGGTTGATGGAACATATTTGATGATGACAAAGGGTGCGCCCGATGTTTTGCTGGCAAGATGCAACAATATTGTGGAAAAGGAAGCCGTAAGAGCAATAACCAAAAAGGATTTGGAAGCGATTATAGCGCAAAATCAGGCATTTTCCTCCCAAGGCTTACGTGTGCTGGCTTTTGCCAAAAAGGAAATCGGCGAACAACGCCGCCTTACCTTGGAGGACGAAGCGGCGTTAACCTTTATCGGCTTAATTGCCATGATGGATCCGCCTCGTTTGGAATCTGCGCCTGCCGTTGCCGATTGTCGCAGGGCAGGTATTCGCCCCGTTATGATTACGGGGGATCATAAGGTGACGGCTTCCGCCATTGCCAAAGAAATCGGTATTTTGCAAGAGGGTGACAGAGCCGTTGAGGGTGCGGAGCTGGAGCATATCAGTGACGATGAATTGCGTGATATGGTAAAAGAAATTTCTGTTTATGCTCGTGTATCTCCTGAGCATAAAATTCGTATCGTTAGGGCTTGGCAGGAAAACGGCTGTATTGCCGCAATGACCGGTGATGGTGTAAACGATGCACCTGCATTGAAGCAGGCAGATATTGGGATTGCCATGGGCATTACGGGTACCGAGGTTTCCAAGGATGCGGCGGCAATGATTTTAACGGATGACAACTTTGCCACCATTGTAAAAGCGGTGGGCAATGGACGAAACGTATATACAAATATCAAAAACTCCATACAGTTTTTGCTTTCCGGCAACTTGGCTGGTATTTTGACGGTATTGTTTACCTCCTTGCTCGGCTTGCCGTTGCCGTTTACAGCGGTACAGCTGTTGTTCATTAACCTGCTGACGGACAGCCTGCCTGCTTTGGCGGTCAATATGGAAAAACCCACAGGGGATTTATTAAATGAGAAGCCAAGAAATCCCAAGGAAAGCATTTTGACGAAGGATTTCCTAAAAAGATTGGTAATACAGGGCGGTATGATTGCCGTTGTGACCATCATCGCTTTTTATATTGGTATGGGCATAAACGATGGCATGGCTTGCACCATGGCATTTGCAACCCTTTGTATGGCACGCTTGTTCCATGGCTTTAACTGCCGTGGCACACACTCCGTTCTCCGTTTGCCAAGTAACCCTTACAGCTACGGTGCTTTTGCAATCGGTGCGGTTTTATTAATGGCAGTGCTGTTTGTTTCGGGATTGCATAAAATATTTGATATTAACAATGCCCTGACAGGCACAAATATTTTGCAGATAATCGGCTTGGCTTTTGTGCCTACGCTGGTCATTCAGTTAGAGCGTTTTGTAAGAGGGAAATAATAACAACAGGATAGAAAAACTTTTAGGAAAAGGGCAGACAAAATAATTGTCTGCCTTTTTTTGTGCCGATAAAGTCAAAACCTTGAGGGCTTTGCACTCAAACACCCACAAGGGTTTGGTCAGCACTCTTGCTCCGCAAAGCTGTCCTGCGGACAGATGGCACTTCTTTGCCATTGCATCCTTGACCCATCTGAAACCGCATAAAGATATGGTTTCAATTAAAGTTTTTGGTCTTGCTTTTTTCAAAAAGCAAGCAGGGGGTTATCACTTTTGCTTTGCAAAAGCCGCCTTCGGCGTCTGCCCTTTTTTGTAAAAGAAAGAAATAAAACAGGGGGCATTCCTGTTAGGATTCGGGCATAACGGCATAAGCCTTATCTTTTTGCAGTAAATGTATCTTTTTCATGACCTGATGGGCAAAGGGCTGTGCAATACAGCATTCTACAAAAAATGAAATTGCAAAGTTTCTAGGCCATTTGTAAAAGAAGGTTTGGATGGGCACCAAGCTAATTTGGTGCGTGCCGATCCATGTGCCGAGGACGGTTAAGAAAATGGACATCATAAACACGGTGCAAAGAATATTTATAATAATCTGTGCGTTGAAGCTGTCTTGATTGGAAACAAGAGCTGAGGTAAGCCATTGGGCAGGCTTATGTGTGCATAACACGAGCAGGATTACACAAAGCCAGATAAACGGAATTACCCGCAAAGTGTACCCCCAAGTGGTCATAGCAAAGCCCATTTCAAAGCAAGTAATGAGGGGGGCAATGATATTTACGGATAATAGAGATACAATTCATAAAAATAGGGCAAATTCTTTTTTGTTTCGTGGTAGCTTCATAAAAAATTCCATTGGTTCATTCTCCTTTTTTGGTTGATGCAAAAAAAAGCACAAGACTAAGATAGTCTTGTGCTGATCAATTATACGCACCGAAATATGTTTTCTGCTTCATCTTACAATATGAAAAAAGAAAAAGTCAAGATATTTTTTTATAGATTTTTTGTTTCCTAAATAAGCACCGTACTTTTATAAGCTGCCTATCGCTTTAATCCACGTTTTTCATGGTCAGAGAAATTCTTTTTTTCTCGATATCTACGGAGAGCACCTTTACCTTTACCGTATCCCCCAGCTTGACAGCATCTAAGGGATGCTTGATGAAGCGGTTGCAGATTTGAGAAATATGCACCAATCCATCCTGATGCACGCCGATGTCGACAAATACGCCAAAATCGATGACATTACGTACCGTTCCTGTTAATACCATGCCCTCCTGTAAATCCTCCATGGAAAGCACATCACTGCGCAGCATGGGGGCAGGGGCATCCTCACGAGGGTCACGTCCTGGTTTTTCCAGCTCCTTGATAATATCCTGCAAGGTAGGAACGCCGATGCCGAGTGTTTCTGCCATTTTTTCGGGTGAGGATATTTTTTTTGCCAAGCCTGACACCTGTTTTTGTGCCACATCCTCCAAGGTAAAGCCGCAAGCCTTGAGGAGCTTTTCTGCCGCCGCATAGCTTTCGGGATGTACGCCTGTATGGTCTAATGCCATGGTGCTTTCGGGAATGCGCAAAAAGCCCGCACATTGCAAAAATGCCTTGGGTCCCAGCTTGGATACCTTCAACAGCTCTTTGCGGCTTTTAAATTTTCCATTTTCCTCCCGATACAGCAAAATATTTTTTGCTACGGTGCCGTTAATCCCTGCAACGTAGGAGAGGAGGGAGGGACTTGCGGTATTTAGGTCAACTCCAACGCTGTTTACACAATCTTCCACCACGCCGCCTAAGGCTTCCCCAAGACGTTTTTGGTTCATATCGTGCTGATATTGTCCGACACCGATGGATTTCGGGTCTATTTTTACCAATTCTGCCAAGGGATCCTGTATTCTTCTGCCGATGGAAACGGCACTGCGCAGGGATACATCGTATTGCGGAAATTCCTCCGCCCCAAGCTTTGAAGCCGAATAGACGGAAGCACCTGCTTCGTTGGTAATAATATACTGGACTTTTCTGTCCAAATTTTTCAAAATTGCTGCAACAAATTGCTCCGATTCTCTGGAGGCGGTGCCGTTTCCAATGGAAATCAGCTCAACGCCATAGGTTTCAATCAGTCTGATTAAGGTTTTTTCGGCCTCTGCCGTTTTGCTTTGGGGCGGCGTTGGGTAAATGACTGCCGTTTCAAGGGGCTTTCCCGTTTCGTCAATGACGGCAAGCTTACAGCCTGTACGAAAGGCAGGGTCTAAAGCCAAAACCATTTTGCCTGCGATGGGCGGCTGTAATAAAAGCTGTTTTAAGTTCTCACGGAAAACGACCAATGCCGATTCCTCCGCTTTTTCCGTAAAATCGTTGCGAAGCTCTCGCTCCAAGGAGGGGGCAATCAGGCGTTTATAGCTGTCCTCGATGACTTCTTGCAAAAGTTCGGCGGTATGGCTATTTTTTTTGATGATAGTACGCCCGATTTTTTCAAAAAGCTTATCATCCTCGCCTTGAATTTTCACAGAGAGAAAGCCTTCCTTTTCCCCACGGTTTAGGGCTAAAATACGGTGGGAGGCAATGGATTTCAACGGCTCTGTGTAATGATAATACATTTCGTATACAGACGGCTCTTCCTTTGTTTTTTGGGATACCAGCAAGCCGTTTTTCATCCATTCCTCACGGAGCATTTTTCTAATATTGGCGTCATCGGAGAGCTGTTCCGCCAAAATATCCTTTGCACCCTCCAAAGCATCCTCAACGGAGGGAACACCCTTTTCCTCATCCACAAAAAGAGCGGCATATTCCCCCAAGGGGGTCAATAAAACCTGTCCCCAAATCATTTCTGCCAAAGGCTCCAAGCCTTTTTCCTTGGCAATGGAGGCTCTGGTGCGGCGTTTTGGGCGGAAAGGGCGGTAAATATCGTCAATTTCTGTTTGCGTCATTGCGCTGTTTAGTTTTTTCTCCAATTCCTCGGTAAGATTGCCCTGTTCCGCAATCGAGGAACGCACCTGTTCCCTTTTTTCCTCCAAATTTCTGAGGGCGGTCAACCGATCGGCAAGCGCACGAATGACCTGATCGTCCAAAGAGCCTGTCATTTCCTTGCGGTATCGGGCAATGAAGGGCACGGTGTTGCCTTCATCCAAAAGTGCTACCGTTTGCTCAACTTGAAAAGTCTTGATGTTCAATTCTTCCTGTAACCGTTTCAAAATATCCATTTTATGCCATCCTTTATTTTTGATATTTTTCTCTTGGAAAACCATAGGTTTTCACAGACTAAAGACAAATTTAAAACCTTGAGGGCTTTGCCCTCAAACACCCAGAAGGGTTCACCCTTGACCCGCCTAAACCCGCATAGATATGCGGGTTTAAATAAAAGTTTTTGGTCTTGCTTTTTTCAAAAAGCAAGTAGGTTTGGGCAAGGCCCAAGGTTTGTCTATGCTTTTGGAAAACCATAGGTTTTCAGTTTTTCATCTAAAAAATCGGTTTATTTGCAGTGATATGCAAGCCAAAGCTTGTTCAATTTTTCTTTGCAGGCTTTGGCAGTATCTGTTAATGTATACCCGAAAAATTCCCCTTCGGTTTTTTCCACCAAACCCCGTTTGATTAAATAATCCAGATGCGACATGGTTTCTCCGACTGCAAACCAACGCTGCGAAAGGGGGAATTCCTCCCAAGTTTTGCCTCGCATAGACCATTTTAAACAAGAGCCGATTTTTGTTGCGTGTTCCTTTGGAAATTTTTCTACAGCGTCAAGAGTTTCCTCCAAACGTATCAAATGATGGTGAAGGATTTCCTCAATACGCACATACACATCCATTTCATTTTTTCTGTGGGCAGGCAAAACCGTTTTCATGGCGAAGGCACGAATTTTTACCAAGCTGTCCAGATAATCCCCCAAGGCGTCCTCAATGCCCACCCAAGAGGTAATATTGGGCGTAATATCAAATAAGATATGGTCGGCGGAAAGCATCAGCTGTTCCTCGGGCAGATACAGGCAGGTTTGCCCCGGCGTATGCCCCGGAACAAAAACGCACTGAAACGTAAGAGAACCCACCCGAATCATATCCCCATCGCTGACACGTTCGGCATCAAAATAATAATCGGGTTCAAAGCCTCTGGCAGGATTTTCGTCCTTCAGCCAAGCCACCTGTTCCTCCGTAAAGCCTTCTTTTCGGTAAAGCACATCGAAGGTGTCCCAACGGTTTCCGTTTAAAATCCAGCCCAAATAATCATGGTCACTTTTGCTCATATAAATTTTACCGGGCTTTCCGTGCATCACCGCAGGGGCAAGACCTGAGTGGTCGGAATGAAGATGGGTTAAAAACATATTTGTTTTTTCCCAATCCACGTTTAGCTCTCGCAAGCCTTCCAACAACGCCTCCTTGCATTCGGGACGATTAAAGCCTGTATCAATAATCAGGCTTTCACCGCTATCTTGCACCACATAGCAATTTAAGTTTTTTAACGGATTGTTGGGCAGGGGCACATCTATTTTATAAATCTTTGGATTTTCATAAACCTGTGTAATCATCTCATTTTCCTTTCGTCCTTTGTATTTCTTTATCCTATTATAATGGAAATTAAAATTTTAAACAAGTAAGATTGCAAAATGGAATATATTTTAAATATTATGTAATATATAGTTGACATTAAGAAGAATATATTGTATAACTAAAGTATGACAGAGGAAAGGAAGCGAAGAAATGAAAAACTTAAAGATAAAGTCTGCAAGGGCGGCTTTAGACCTTTCTCAGGATGAGCTTGCGCAAAAAGTGGGTGTAACAAGACAAACCATTGGGATGATTGAAGCGGGGAAATATAACCCCACCTTAAATTTGTGCATCGCCCTTTGCAAGGCTTTGGGAAAAACGTTGGATGAACTTTTTTGGGAAGCGGAAAAATAAAAATAGGAGGCAAAAATGATGAAAATTCGGGATGAAAGAGTGGAACAAACGAAAAATAAAATTTTAGCAGAGCTGATGCGGCTTGTGTGTCTTTTTGTTGTTATATCCTTTGTTGTAAAATCTCTGTATTTTAAAATGGACTTATCACAGTGTATTACAGAGTATGCGATTTTGATTGCAGCCCCGATTTACCAAATGGTGCGCAGCCGTCAGCTTGGGGTGGTGCTTGCCACAAATCTACGGCAGCAGATGAGTCCGAAAAGAAATATAATTGCGGCGATTTCAGGCATCGCTGTATTCTTTCTCTTTTGGCTGACCAGCGGACGGCAGGTTTCGGGAGAGTTTGCCGTTTCGTATATTGTAACCTTCTGCGTGGTGTTTTTTCTGGTTCGGGTTGTTTTTGTCCACTTTGAGGAGCAAAGAATGAAAAAATTGGAAAAGAAATATGAGGATTAAACGAAAAAACTTCCAAAAAGAAAGAAAAATATAAAAAAGCCTTGCAGAGTCAGGATTTTTGTGATATTTTATTTTAGTGTCGGTAATTATGCCGACTGCAATCCTTGTTCTCCCAAATGGGGAGAGCCATATGTCCAAAAGGAGGTGTAACAGATATGAACAAGTACGAATTAGCTATGATTTTAAGTCCCGTACTGGACGAAGAAGGTAGAGTAGAAGAAGTAGCAAAAATTCAGGCTACTTTGGAAAGATTTGGTGCGAAAATCGAAAAGGTTGATGATTGGGGCAAAAGAAAGCTCGCTTACGAAATTAAAAAAGTAAACGAAGGTTTCTACAGCTTCACAGCATTCGAAGCTCCAGCAGATGCTCCCGCAGAAATCGAAGCTCGTTTGCGTATTATGGAAAGCGTTCTGCGTTATCTCATTATCCGCAAAGAGGCGTAAGAAGGAGGGAATCCTATGAACAAAGTGATTCTTATGGGCCGACTGACCAAGGACCCCGAGGTTAGATATTCTCAGGGAAATGAACCTTTGGCCGTAGCCAGATACTCTTTGGCGGTGAACCGCCGCTTCAAACGCCAAGGCGAGCCCGATGCTGACTTTATCAATTGTGTTTCCTTTGGTAAAGCAGGAGAATTCGCGGAAAAATACTTCAAAAAAGGTCAGATGGTCAGCGTTATCGGCAGACTTCAGGTTCGTTCCTGGGACGATAACGAGGGGAAGAAACACTGGAGCACCGACGTTGTAGTGGAAGAACAGTACTTTGCCGAAAGCAAAGCATCGTTTGAAGGCCATAAGGCCGAGACTCCTGCTGCGCCGAAGCAAACAGCGCAAGCCGAAGGCTTCTACCCGATTGATGAAAGCATTGAAGATGACGATCTGCCCTTCTAACATTCAGTAAAGAAGGAGGACTTAGACATGATTCAGAAAAAACGTGGTCGTAGAAAAAAACGCGTTTGCCAATGTTGTGCTGATAAAGTTACAACAGTTGATTACAAGGATGTAAATAAGCTGAGAAGATATATTTCAGAAAGAGGAAAAATCCTTCCCAGAAGAATTACAGGCAACTGCGCTAAGCACCAGAGGGCGTTGACAACTGCTATCAAAAGAGCAAGACACGTGTGCCTGATGCCTTATACACAGGACTAAGAAATATAAAAAGGACGGTTTTTACCGTCCTTTTTTTGTTTGGTGCTTTAGCTCCAATAAACCACCAGCTCTGCTGGTGGAGTGAAATGCTTATAGCAGAAATAAACCTCCTTTGATAAGATTAAAGTGGTTCCCCA